>JBBRNJ010000001.1:0-296928 GCA_038230375.1 Polyangiales bacterium
AGCCTTGTGCGTGGTCGCTTTACGCAATAGTCATGTGTACCCATGATACAGCGCCAGACGGACAGACATCAAACGGTCTAGTGAATACCTTCAGTTCCGCAGGTGTGGATGAGAAAACGTGGCTTGTCTGTGTCTTGAGCGACACGGTAGGTAGTAGCGCGCCAACCGGTAGCATTGGCATGGGTTGCGGCGATGACACAAGGTACAATCAGGCCAACTCCCCAATGGGCACTTACGCGGTCAATACTTGGTTTCACCTGACTGGTATTTTTCACGGTGGCTCGAGCAGCGTAGCGGTCTGGTACAACGGGGGCTCACCGCTATCGATGAGCCCGATCCCCGGTGGCTTGTCAATACCGTGCACTTGTTCTGGTCTGGTGCATCAGACGGTCATAGGTGGCGGCCTGGCGGAGGGGGTAGGCCCGTCCGGAATAGGTGTCACCAGCAACGCTTTCTTTGATGGACAGTGGGCCGACATCGCGATCTGTACTGCCGACACGTCTGCGCAGCAGTCAGATGAAGAGGCGTGGCAGGTCAGCTACGGGGCTCTGTGATAGGCCGGCGGCGACCCAATACGCACTTCAAACTGACTGGCGTCTGGGAGCCAGTCGTCTTAAGTTCTCAGGGGCAGCAATAGCCGGTGGCGAAGTGGGATCCCCCTGATGGGCCGGCTACGCAGCCTGGAGACGGTAGCGGCGTCGCCGGACCTCCATCGGCGAACGTCGCGCACGAGTAGAGGTGGGGCGGCAACCCCATTCCGCATGGGGCACTGCGGTGAATGCAACCGGGAGGGCAGCACAACTCGTCGCTGGAAGCGTCGAGTGAGAGGTACGCGCAGCCGTCGATGTTCGGGCGCGTCGGGGCCTCTCCCGGCGAAAACGCGCAAACGACCTTGAAGCCAGACACGGCGCAGGGACACTGGATCGTCGCGAACTGGCACTCCCCCCCTGGTCCGCTAGCATTCCCACACCAACCCGGCGGTAGTCCGGCCTCTCCGTCCTCGGTGCCTGCATCCTGAGCCTGCGTGTTGTTGGCGTCCTCTGTCGACGCTGGGGCGTCCTCTGCCACCGATCCGTCGGTACCGCCCTCACTCTCGACTGGCACGTAGACGATCTGAGTGCTGCCGCTGGAGCACCCCGCCCAGATGCATGGAGGCATGGTTGTTACCGCCACGATCACCGCCCACCGCCGGATCCGCATCTTTGTGGCGGTAACCGGAACGCGGAGCCTGTCAACGCGTACACTTGAAGTGTTTGCGGCCTCTTGGCTGACGTCAACTCCACACTCCCTTCGCATTGCCTCGTCCGGTTTGTCGCCGGAGGGGCGCGTAGGCGAGCGTGGTAGGTGAATCGAATCGTGCTCACTCCTCGTCGCTGGTCGCGTTGGTCACGCCGAGCGCCTTGCCGAAGACGGCGAGCACGCTGTTGACAGAGCGAAATGAGGGGGTCGTCGACCCCACGAGACGGGGGCTGCGATGGAGGCAGGTCCGGTTAACAGACGCGCCCCGCTCGCATGTACGCCGCCTCAGATCAAATAGAGCAGCGGGAACAGGTAGATCCACACGAGGTCGACGAGGTGCCAGTAGAGCGCCACAAGGTCGACCGGGGTGAAGTACTCCTTCGAGAAGTCCCCGCGCTCGTTGCGACGCCACACCCAGAAGATGACGCCGATGCCAATGAGAACGTGCACGCCGTGCACGCCCGTCATCATGAAGTAGATCGAGTAGAAGATGTGCGCGTTGCCCGGGAGCGTCGCGCCGTGCGAGAGCTCGTGCGGGTGGAAGTACGGGCCGGGCAAGCAACCCGTCTCGAACTTGTGGCGGTACTCGAAGAACTTGATCACGAGGAACGCGCACGCGCAGAGCATCGTGATGATGAGGAAGCGACTCGTGGCCTTCTTGTCACCGGTCTGCGAAGAGCGCACCGCGAGCGCCGCCGTGAGGCTGGAGAAGAGGAGCACGATGGTGTTCGCGCCGCCCATCAGCTTGTTCAGCTGGTGAGAGGACTCCACGAACATGTGCGGGTACCAGCTGCGATAGATGCCGTAACAGACGAAGAGACCGCTGAAGAAGAGGAGCTCCTGGATCAGGAACGCCCACATGCCCAGCTTGGCCGTGTCGAACTGCTGCGCGGGCGTGTCAAAGTGGTGGGCCAGCCACTTCGGGTGAGCATGCCCATGACCGGCATGACCGGCATCATGGGCATCGGGCGCGTCGTGGCCGTCGTGCGAGTCCGTCGCGGGGGTGGCTTCGGTGCTCATTCTGATCAGTCCTTCTTGCCGTCATCGCCGGAGTCGTCAGTCTTCTGCTTGCCCTTGAGATCCGGACTCACGTCGTCCATCTTGCCGTCGGGGTGGGCGGTGGTGTCCTTACCGGCCTCTGCGTCGCGATCCAGCTTCGCCGCCGACTCGTCGTCGCTCGCGAGTACGTTGCTCGGCGTGTGCGGCTTGTCGTGCGCCAGGTGAGGCTTCTTGGGCGCGGCGAGCCGTGCGTCGAGCTCTGCCCAGCCCTCGTCGAGCTCGGCCTCCGTCGCAAGGTGGTAGTCGTACGGGCCGCGCGTGATGATCGGGTCCGTGATGAAGTTGTAGAGCGGCGGCGGCGACGGCGTCTGCCACTCGAGCGCGGCCGAGCCCCACGGGTTGCGCGGAGCGGGCTTTCCGCTGCGCAGCGACTGGATGAACATCACGAGCAGGACGAAGAAGCCAAGGCCCAGGAGGTACGACCCGATGGTCGAGATCTGGTGCCCGAGCTCGTACTCCGGCAGGTAGTTGTAATAGCGACGCGGCATGCCGCGCGAGCCGATCACGAACTGCGTGAGGAACGTGACGTTGAAGCCGATGAAGACGAAGGCGAAGCCCACGCGGGCCATTCGCTCGTCGTACATCTTGCCGGTGAACTTGGGCCACCAGTAGTGAAGGCCGCCTACGAAGCCCATGACCGTTCCGCCGACCATGACGTAGTGGAAGTGCGCGACCACGAAGTACGTGTCGTGGAGGTGCACGTCGACCGCGAGCATGCCCAGGAAGAGGCCGGTGAGCCCGCCGATGGTGAAGAGGAAGATGAACCCAAGGCCCCACAGCATGGGTGACTCGAGCGAGATACTTCCCTTGTAGAGCGTGGCGACCCAGTTGAAGACCTTCACGCCGCTCGGGATGGCCACGAGGAACGTGAGCGCCGAGAACACCATGGCGGCGTACTCGCTCATGCCTGCAACGAAGAGGTGGTGGCCCCACACGAGGAAGCCGACGAGCGCGAGGCCCAGCGAGCTCATCGCGACGAACATGTAGCCGACGACCTCGCGCCGCGCGAAGGTGGCGATGATCTCGCTGACCACGCCCATGCCTGGGACGATCATGATGTAGACGGCCGGGTGCGAGTAGAACCAGAAGAAGTGCTGATAGAGCACCGGATCGCCGCCAAGGTGCGGGTCGAAGATGCCAAGGCCCAGGAAACGCTCCATGGTGAGGAGGAGCAGCGTGATGGCAAGGACCGGCGTGGCAAGGACCTGGATGATCGACGTGGCGTAGAGCGCCCAGATGAAGAGCGGCAGACGGCGCCACGTGAGGCCCGGCGCGCGCATCTTGTGGACCGTGGCGATGAAGTTCACGCCCGTGAGGATGGACGAGAAGCCCATGATGAACGCCGCGAGCGTCATCGGGAGCACCGCGGCCGGCGTACCGACGCCGCCGTGCGTGGGGTCGCTGCTGGAGTAGGGCGTGTAGAAGGTCCAGCCCGTGTCCACGCCGCCGTGGACCATGCTGTAGAGACCGAAGCATGCGCCGATGATGTAGATGTAGAGGCTCATCAGGTTGAGCCGTGGGAACGCGACGTCCTTCGTTCCCAGCTGGATCGGCAGGATGATGTTGCCCATCGCCGCGGGGATGCTCGGGATGATGAAGAGGAACACCATCACCACGCCGTGGAGCGAGAACATCCTGTTGTAGGTGTCCGCGTCCATGATGGTGCGACCGTGCGACAGGTGCTCGGTGCGGACCAGCAGGGCGAACACGCCGCCCAGCAGGAAGGCGATGGTGACGCTGATCAGGTACATCACGCCGATGCGCTTGTGATCGAGCGTGAAGATCCAGCTCTTGATGCCGGTCTCGCCGCCAAGATAGCTCTCGGTCGGGTCAGGCTCGTGATGTCCGGTGTGGGGAGTGGTTACGGCTGCCATGGCAATGAATCTTCCTCAGCGCAAGATGGGCGCGATACCGTTACTTCAGCGACTTCACGTACGCGATCAGGGCGTCGGTCTGGGGGTCCTTGAACACGAAGAGGGGCATCTGCACGTTGCTGTAGCCCTTCACGATCTTCGCCTGCGGGCGGAGGATCGACTCGCGGACGTAGTTCTCGTCTGCCATCGTGTCCGATCCGACAGACATCGGCTGCATCGTGCCGAAGACGCCCTTGAGCGACGGCGCGTTGCCCTTGGATCCGTCGACCGAGTGGCACGTGGGGCAGCCGTTCTTCACGAACAGCGTGCGACCCCAGAGCGCCGGCGTGCATGGCTCCTTGCCCGTGTCACCGCAGACCTCGGGCATCTTGTCCATGTCGTCCAGGTGCTTGCGGAACTGCTCGTCCGTGACCACGTGCACGGTGCCGAGCATGTCCGAGTGGCTGGTGCCGCAGAACTCTGCACAGAAGATCTGCGCGTCGCCCAGCTCCGTGGGGGTCACGGCGATGTACGAGTACTGGCCCGGGACCGCATCGCGCTTCACGCGGAACTCGCGCACGAAGAAGCTGTGAATGACGTCATCCGAGGAGAGGATGAACTTCACGGGCTTGTTCACCGGAAGGGTGAGCTCTTTCGCCTCGCGGCTGCCGTTCGGATACTCGAACTCCCAGGACCACTTCTTCCCGCGGACGCGGATCTCCATGGCGCCTTCGGCGGCGGTCGCGTTCTTCACGTACGCCTCGAACGAGACGTGGAAGATGATGACCAGGAAGATCAGCGGCGTGACGGTCCAGAAGATCTCGAGCTTGGTGAGGTCGCGCGTGCGCTCCGGCCGGACGCCCGGCTTCCGCCTGTACTTCACGATGAAGTAGAGCATCGCCGCCGTGATGACGACGAGGAACACCAGGCTGAACCAGTAGATGTCCATGTAGAGGCCGTCGGCGGACGGAGCCTCTGCCGACATGGACCTGGGGAGCTGAAATGTCTCGGGGGCAAGGATCATGAGCTAGCTACCTTCCCGTTCCCACGGGGAGCGGTTCTCCATCTTCAAGGAGCCCAGCTTCCTGGGCAGAGTTCTTTGCGGCATTCGCCTTCGCCAGGCGCCACTTTTTGCGTTCCGAAAGCCAGAAGAGGGCGAGCACGGTGCCGAGGATCACGGCGGTCATGCCCGCGCCGATCTGCATCACGCGCGACGCGACCAGGACGTATTTTCCGCCCTTCGGGTCGTAGTGGTAGCAGTAGAGGATGATCTGCTCGACCGTGTTGATGCTGCGTCCCTCGGACGCCTCGAACAGCGCGAGCTTCACGTCGTTCGGCGGGAACTCCAGGCCGTAGAGGTAGCGCGCGAGCTGCCCATCGGGCTTCGCGATCATCATCAGCGACGCATGCGCGAACTGATCCTGGTCCGCGTCGTAGTGGTACGAAAACCCTGCGGCCTTGGTGAGGCGCTCGATCGTGGGCTTGTCGGCGGTGAGGACGTGGATGCCGTCCTCTGCAGACCCACGCACGTACGAGTTGAGCAGCGACTGGCGCTTGGCTGCCGCGCGCTCCGTGGTCTCGCGGGGGTTGATGCTGACCACGACCATGTCGTAGTCCCGACCGAGCGACCACGACACGTCGTTGAGCGACTTCATCGCGTCGTCCAGGATGAGGCTGCAGACGACGGGACACGAGTAGTACGCGAAGAAGAACACGACGGGCTTCGGCGACGTATGCGCGCCCATCGTGGGCGCACCACCGAAGAAGTCACCGAGCACGACATCCTTGCCCGTGTGGTCGCGGAGGTGTGCGTCGAGCGGGAGCTTCTCGTTCAGGTGCTCCTTCACGCCAACGTCCTCGACCTCGGGCGGCACGCCCTCGGGGATGCCAGCGCCCGAATGATTCCCGCCGATCGGCACTGCGCGGGCGGAGCTCGGCCATGCAAGGCCAAGCGCCACGAGCGCGAGCAGAAGGAGGTTTCGGAGGATGCGGTTCATGAGGTCGTGGTGAGTTCTCTTGTCAGTGGCCGCGTGCGCCAGCGTCAGCGGCCGGCCTGGGTTTGCCACCATCCGTGGGTGCGCCGGCGTCCGTCGGCAAGGGCGTGGGCATGCCCGCGTCCGTCGCCAGGTTCACGGGCAGCTCGAACGTGCGCGGCAGCTTGGACCAGCCGGTGAGTGCGCCAGTGTCGTCGGACTGCTGCGGCGCGATGAGCTCCGGACCGCCCTGCTCCGAGCGACCCTTGCTGATCTCCATCATCGCGGCCGTGATGGGCATGGGCCCGGACGTCAGGTTCTTCTTCTCGCCCTCACGCAGCTTGTTGAGCTCCGTGGTGGGCGCCATCTTCTCGGCCAACGCTTCTTCGCTCATCCAGATGAAGTAGGAGTCGAGGACGTACTTGAGGCCAAGGAGGAGGAGGGGGGTGGCGATCGCGATCTGAAGGATCAGCTTCATCCGCGGCGGTGTTTGGTCGTGTGCCATGGGGTTCTCGGCTCAGGCGTTCTGGAACGCGATGGAGCGCGCAAGGCGCGGGTCGCCGGTGGGGATGAGCGCGTGCTTCGTCATCATGTAGAAGACGACCGCGAAGTAGATGCCGCCGACGCCGAGCAGCGCGGTGACGTCGGTCAAGGCGAAGGAGAACCCTGCGGCCTTGGTGTTCGGCTCGAAATTGGGGAGCACGAACCAGTACATGTCGACCACGTGCATCATCAGCATCCAGAATGCGCCGAAGCGGAGCATGGGAAGGCGACGTTTCGTGTTGCGCGAGATGAGGACGAGGAACGCGATCGCAAAGTGCCCGACGATGAGGGCGACGCTGACGTTGGTCCAGAAGTCGCCGGAGTGGTTGCCCACCGTGAGCGACGACGGGGTCTCCCAGCGCTTGTGATAGAACGGCGTCTCCGAGGGGAGCGCGGCGTACCAGATGAGCATCATCTGCGAGAAGCCGATGTACGCCCAGAACACGTTGAAGCCAAAAAGAAGCTTCCCGAGGTCATGGTAGTGCTCTGTCGTGACCACCTTGGAGAGCGGCCCGCCGTTGCGCAGCGCCATGGTCACGACGATGATCATCGCAAGGCTGGACACCACGGACGTCGCGAAGATGTACACGCCGTAGATGGTGGAGAACCACATGGGGTCGAGTGACATGAGCCAGTCGATCGCCGCGAAGGTGAGCGTGATACCGAACGCGAACGTGCCGAGCGGCGCCCACTTCGCGGACGCCATGGTGAGCTTCGGATCCTTCGACTTGTCCTGCTTCGTGGAATTGGCGAAGAAGAACCACGCGAGCGCCGACCAGATGGCGAAGTAGCCAGCCGCGCGCACGTACCAGAAGTTCTTGTTGAGCCAGCCCTTCTGCTTGGCCTCCATGATCTCGGCCTGCTCGTGCTCGAGCGCGTCGGCATGGTGCTCCAGGCCGCCCGCGTGCGCGCCGCCTTCGTGCGGGACGCCGGTGCCGTTGCCCTTGCCCTTGCCGTGTCCGTCGCCGTTGCCGCCGCCGGTGCCGTCCTCGTGGGCTTCGTGCTTGTCCGCTCCACCCTCGTGGGCCTTGCGACCTTCGACATTCGCGCCGGAGCCATCACCGCGGCCGACGCCGTGACCATCACCATGGCCCTTGCCAGTGCCGTCATCGTGCTCCTTCGCGGACGCCGCGCCAGCCGCCGAAGGAGCGGGCGCAGCAGGCTGCGCATGGGCCTCGTTGACGAACGGGAGACCAAGCGAGCCTTCCTTCTTCTTCTCCTCGTGGCCAGCCTTCTCTTCGTGCCCCTTGCCCTCATGCGGAGACTGGGTCCACGGGTAGATCAGGTCCGCCTTCATCAGGATCGGCAGGAACAGGAGCGCGAAGACCGGAAGGCCCATCGCGAAGAACTCCGCCGTGCGACGCACCGTCACGCTCCAGCCAGCGCTCGTCAGGTGCTGGATGAGCACGAAGAAGAGCGAGCCAAGCGCGATGGTGAGGAAGACGTAGAAGCCGAAGAGGTACGAGTAACCGGCGCGTGCACCGTCGGTTCCGAACATGAGCGCGGCCGTGATGCCGACGCCGACGAGGCCCACGGCTGCAGCGATCTTCCAGACGTTCCCCCACGACGCTGGCAGGGCGAACTCCGAGGGCGTGGACGCGGACTTGTCCTTGTCGTTTGATTTGTCGCTCACAGGTTCGACTCCGTTTTGGCCTGGCTCAACTGAAGCGCCCGGACGTAGCTGACGATCGCCCAGCGATCCTCGACGACCATCTGCCAGCCGTATGGCGGCATGTTGTTCTTGCCGTTCGTGATGGTCGCGAAGAGCTGACCATCGGGCATGTGGCGCAGACGATCCTGGTGAAGGCTGCTCGGCGCGAAGGCCGTGGCGCCGCTCAACACGGCGCGCTTCTTCACGAGCCCGTTGCCGCTGCCGCTCTGGTCATGGCAGGGCGCGCAGAAGATGTTGAAGCGTTCCTGGCCGCGCTGGACCATCTTGTCCCAGCCGCCGCTGCGCTTCACCATCGCCTCTGGGATGGTGAGCACCCAGCCGGCGTTGTCCTCGGTGCGACCCTCGGCGTAGCGAATGTCGACCTCGCGCTCGCGCGACACGGTGTCGGCGACGATCGGGCGCATCGTGCGGCCGTCCTCGAAGAGGTTGTCTTCTTGCGCTTCCTGGATGTCGAACTTGGGCTGGTCGTACATGTTCCGGATGCCGACGACCGGCGAGTCCTTCGACGTCTGACCGCGACAGCCGGTGATGGCGGCCGCCGCGCACAGGGCCACGGCGCCGATCGCGAGTTTCCTGGAGAGCATATCAATGGCGGACATCAGTGCGCCTCCGCGTGGCCAGAGGAGACATCCTCGACCGTCTTGTCGTCGTCGAACACGAGCTCGACATGCGATGCGTGAAGTCCGGCGATGAACGCCTTGGTCTTCTCCACATCGAACTTGGGGTCCTCCGCCTCGATCGAGAGGAAGAATTTGTCGTCCGAGAACGATGCGAACCGGTCCGACGTGAAGATCGGGTGGTGGTGCTGCGGAATCTTGTTCAGACCGAACATGCCGAACACGGTCGCGAAGGCAGAGAAGAGGACGGTGAGCTCGAACATGATCGGGATCATGGACGGGACCGACGTGGGCGGCTTGCCACCGATGATGATGGGGTAGTCGTACCCGTTCATCCACATCATCATCGAGAACGCCGCGATGGTGCCGCAGAGGCCGATCGGGAAGACAATGAGACCGAGCTTGGAGTCGGACAGGCCCATCGCCGCATCCATCCCGTGGACGGGGAACGGCGTGTGGGTGTCGAACTTCTTGTAGCCGGCCGCGTGCGTCTTCTCTGCGGCATGGAGGATCTCACCGGCGGAGTTGAACTCCGCCAGGTAGAGGGCGGGCTTCTTTTCGCGGCCCGCGGTTCGCTTCTTCTGGGGCGCTGACATCCTACTCCTCCGCCTCGGCTGCCACGAGGCCAGGGGTGCCGACAGCTTCGTCGTGCCCATCCTCATCGTGTGAGTGCTCTTCGTGAGCGTCGTGATGCGGATCCGCCTCGGGCAGGACGCCCTTGACCTCGGAGATGGCGACCATCGGGATCCAGCGGATGAAGAGGAGGAACAGCGTGAAGAACAGGCCGAGCGTCCCCAGGTACGTGAAGATGTCGATGAGCGTGGGCTTGTAGTAGCCCCACGACGACGGCAGGAAGTCGCGGTGCAGCGACGTCACGATGATGACGAAGCGCTCGAACCACATGCCAATGTTGATGAGAATGGACACGACGAACATCACGGGGATGCTGGTGCGCATCTTCTTGAACCAGAAGACCTGCGGCGACAGCACGTTGCAGCTGATCATGATCCAGTAGGCCCACGAGAACGGACCATCGAGGCTCGCGCGGTTGTGGAAGAAGAGCCACTGCTCGTACTGGTCGCCGGAGTACCAGGCGATGAAGAACTCCATGCCGTACGCGTAGCCAACGAGGCTGCCCGTGGTGAGCATGATCTTGTTCATCAGCTCGAGGTGCTTCATCATCACGATGCTGCGCACGCCGTACACCGCGCGGGTGACGAGCATGAGCGTCATGACCATCGCGAAGCCGGAGAACACGGCGCCCGCGACGAAGTACGGCGGGAAGATCGTGGTGTGCCAGCCCGGAATGAGCGACGTCGCGAAGTCGAACGAAACGACGGAGTGCACCGAGAGGACCAGCGGCGTGGAGATGGCCGCGAGGATCAGGTACGCGCGCTCGTAGTTCTGCCACGCGCGGTTACTGCCACGCCAGCCAAGGGCGAGCGCGCCGTAGATCATGCGGCGGAGCGGGGTCTTTGCGCGGTCACGCAGCGTGGCGAGATCCGGGATGAGACCCACGAACCAGAAGAGCGTGGACACCGTGGCGTACGTGCTGACGGCGAAGATGTCCCAGATGAGCGGGCTCTTGAAGTTCGGCCAGATGCTCATCTCGTTCGGGAGCGGGAACATGTAGTACGCGAGCCATGCGCGGCCGACGTGGATGCCCGGGAACACGAGCGCGCAGATGACGGCGAAGATCGTCATCGCCTCTGCGAACCGGTTGATCGCCGTGCGCCACTTCTGGCGAAACAGGAACAGAACGGCGCTGATGAGCGTGCCTGCGTGGCCGATACCGATCCACCAGACGAAGTTCGTGATGTCCCAGGCCCAGTAGACGGGGGCGTTGTTGCCCCACACGCCAACGCCCATCCAGAACAGATAGCCAATGGCCATTGTCATGATGCCAAGGAACGACGACGAGATGAGGAAGGCGATCCACCAGCCGCGCGGCGCCGGGTTCTCCGTCACGCGCGCGACGGTCTCGGTGATCGAGCGGAAGGTGGTCCCTTCCGCGGTGAGCGGCGTCTCGCCGATCGACTTGATGGGGAGGTTCACTGAGCTCATGTCAGCCCATCTCCGGGTTCGGGTTGCGGAGCTTTCCGAGGTAGCTGGTGCGCGGCCCGGTGCCCAGGTCTGCGAGCAGGTAGTAGTTGCGGTCACGACGAGCGAGCGTCGCAACGCGCGATTCCTTGTCGTTCAGATCGCCGAAGGCGATCGCGTCGGCCGGGCACACCTGCTGGCAGGCGGACTGGATGGTGATGCCGTTCGGATCACCTTCCTTGATGGGCTTGCCGTCGCGGCGCGAGGAGATCTTCGCCTCTTCGATGCGCTGCACGCAGTAGGTGCACTTCTCCATGACGCCGCGCATGCGCACGGTGACGTTCGGGTTGAAGTGCATCTTCTCCGTATCCGGAACCACGCCGTCGTCGCCGTTGTAGTTCAGGAAGTTGAAGCGGCGGACCTTGTACGGGCAGTTGTTCGCGCAGTAGCGCGTGCCGATGCAGCGGTTGTACGCCATGTCGTTCAGGCCTTCGGGGCTGTGCTCCGTGGCGTTGACCGGGCAGACGTTCTCGCAGGGAGCTTCCTCGCAGTGGACGCAGGCGACGGGCTGCAGGTTGACCAGCGGCTCGTGCTCGGTGCCGGTGAAGTAGCGGTCCAGACGGATCCAGTACATCTCGCGGCCGCGCTCGATCTGCTCCTTGCCGACGGTCGGGATGTTGTTCTCTGCCTGGCAGGCGATGACGCACGCGTTGCAGCCAGTGCACGCGTTGAGGTCGATCGACATGCCCCACTTGTGGCCTTCGTATTTCACCTTGGACCAGAGCGGCAGGACCTTCGGCTGGACAGCACCGCTGTGACGACCATGGGCCTCCGAAGAGAACTGCGGGAAGCGCGGGTTCTCACGGTACTCGGCGAGCGTGGCGTCGATCGCATCGGGGCGACCTTCCATCACGTCGTGATCCTGCGTCTGGCTCAGCTTGTAGCGCTGCGACTCCGCCTCGAACGGGTCGTCCGGACCGGTGCGACCGGGCGCGGGCGAAGGTCCGCCAGCAAGACCCGGACGCGCGAGCTTGTCCTTGATGGCTTCCTTCTCCGCAGAGGCGAGCTTCTGGACCTTCACGCCGTCAACGAAGCCCATCGCGTCCGTGGTGCGGAGCGGATAGACGTTGAAGCCGTGCTTGTTGCCGTAGCGGCCCGCGACCTGGCGGCCCCAGCCGAGCGTGAGCGCGAACACGTTGTCCGCAGTGCCGGGCTGGATCCAGACGGCGACGTCGATGGGCTGTCCCGCGTCCGCGCGCGAGAGGCGAACGACGTCACCCGCGGCAAGGTCCATGGCCTTGGCAGTGTTCGGAGAGACCTGCGCGACGTTGTCCCAGCAGATCTTCGTGAGCAGGTCGGGCAGCTCCTGGAGCCACATGTTGTTCGCGTGGCGACCGTCGAGGAGCTTGGGATCCGCGGCGAACGACACTTCGATGTTGTCCGCGCCGACCGGCTTCTTGGCCTTGCCGACGCCGGTGTTGATCGCGCCAGCGATGTCCGGGCCCTTCACGGCGGGCGCGCCGTAGGGGGGCATCGCGGCCTGGAGCACGCCGCGCTTCAGCGCGTTGTTCCAGGTGCGATCGAGGTCGAGCGGGTTCGCGATGGCGGCCTTCACGGTGGCCTTCACGAGCTCGTGACCGCCGGGGTTCGGATCACCTGCGAGGCGCGCAAGGGTCTCGATCTCCGAGCGCGCACCGAACAGCGGCGCGATGAGCGGCTGCTGGACGCTGCGTGTTCCGTCGAGCGCGCGCTGATCGCCCCAGGTCTCCAGCTCGTGCGCGAGCGGGACGTGCCAGGTCGAGAGCTCGCTGGTCTCGTCGTAGTGAGAAGAGAGGTGGATCGAGGTCTGGACCTCGCGGAGGCGCGCGTCGAACTTTGCGTCCTGCGGCGCATCGTAGACGGGGTTTCCGCCGAGGATGAGCAGCGTGCCCACCTTCTTCGCCTCGATGTCGGCGGCGAGCGTCTTGATGTCGGCTTGCTGATCGAGCTCCGTGGGCTCCGCGACCGGGAAGTACGAGACAGTCTGTCCCGCATTGCCGAGGCCAACGTTGATCGCGTGCGCAAGCGCATGAACCCAGGCGGGCTGGCGCGAGCCGACGACGACGGCGGACTTGCCCTTGTTCGAGGCGAGCTCCTTCGCAACGACGCCGATCCACTGCTTGCTGACATTCGGAACGTCGGCGGCCTTCGAGACCGCACCAGCAACGTCGCCAAGATCGACCTTCTGCGGCCCTCCGAGGGAAGCCAGCTCCTTCGCGAGCGCGAGGAGGTAGGCGCCGGCGTCACGCGCGGGCAGACGGAGGCGGTGGTCGGCGGTGGCGCCGGTCGTGGTGAGCACGGGCTCCACCACGTAGAGGCGGGACATGTCGTCCTTGGGGGAGAGCACGCGACGCGAGGCCGCGAAGCCCTTCGTGGCGCGGACGTTGCCCGGCTCGGTGCCTAGGAAGTCCGAGTCCACCGCGACGATCGTACGCGTCTGCGCATAGTCGACGATCGCGTTGAAGGCCTGACCGAAGGCGATCTTGGAGCCCTCACGCGCCTCGCTCTCGTTCACGGGCGTGAACGCGTGGAACTTGGCGAGCGGGAAGCGCGAACGAACGGCCTCGCGCATGCGCTGGAACGTGGGCGAATTGGTGGGCTCGGCGAGGACGCGCAGACGCGCGCCGCGGTCACCGAGGTTCGTGCGGACGATCTCGGCGAAGGCCGCGTCGAGCTCTGCCCACGTGGCGTTGCCGCTCGCGTGGAGCTTGCGCGGGCCGCGCGAGCGATCCGGATCGTACAGGTTGAAGATGGTCGCCTGCGTCATCGCGTCCGTCGCGCCAAGGCTGGACGGGTGGCTTGGGTTGCCTTCGATCTTCGTGGGGCGGCCGTCGTGGCTCTCGACCAGGAGGCCGACCGCATCACCGCGCGAGCGATGCACGGTGGCGTAGTGGTACGAGAGGCCGGGGATCGAATACTCCGGCATCTTCGTGTACGGCAGGATCTTCTCGACGGGGCGACGCGCGCAGCCCTCGGCCGCAAGCGCCGCGGTGATCGCACCGAGCGTCACGAAGCCGCGCCGGCTCAAGGACGTCTTGTCCTCTTGCTCCCCTTTTTCGAGAGGACCAACGCCCTGCGGGAACTCCGCCACCGCTTGCTTCGCGTAGACGTCGGGATTCGCTTTTTCTTCGAGGCTGCGCCAGAAGACCTTTGAGCCATCGGCGGGCTTCTGGAACTCGTACGGTAGACGGCGACTCATCGGTGGCACCCGGAGCAGTGAGTGGGCGGATTGAGGTTGTCCGGAGGCGTCCAGCCGGCGGCCATGTCCGGAGTCCAGTTCATGTTTGTCACCTCGCCCTTGGGGCGAAGGTTTGCCTTGTAGTCACGGTGGCACTCGAGGCACCACCCCATGCTGATGGGCTGGTCGGCACGCACGATCTCCATCTGATCGATGCGGCCGTGGCAGGTCTTGCAGCCGACGCCAACACCGACGTGGATGCTGTGGTTGAAGTAGACGTGGTCCGCGAGCTTGTGGATCTGCACCCACTCGACAGGCTTGCCCGTCTCCCACGACTTGCGAACGGGCGCGAGCTTCGCGCTGTCCGTGCGGATCATCGAGTGACAGCCCATGCAGGTCTGCGTGGGCGGGATCATCGCCTTCGCGCTCTTCTCGACGTTGGTGTGGCAGTAGCGGCAGTCCATGCCCATCTGCCCGACGTGGAGGCGGTGCGAATACGGGACCGGCTGGGTCGGCGCGTAGCCGACCTGGAAGTTCTTCGGCGTGACGTAGTACCAGACGCCAAAGATGACGACAGGGCCCACCAGGGCGCCGATCACGCCAGCAATGACAGGAAGCTTGTTCAGCGATTTCGAAAAGAGCTGCATTTCACGACTTTCCGCTGTGGGACTTTCTCCGTGAACCAGGGAGGCTCCGCCGACCCCCACCGGGAACCGAGTGTCCGATAGGGCCGGTCACGCGAATCGTGGAGGTGGGCCAATGCTGCCGGCCCACGCGAAGTCGTCGACCTTATAGAGCGATGGGCAAGCCCGGCACAACTGTTGTCATTTGGTTTTTTGGCCGAGCACGGTTGCGCTGGTCGGATCGCGTAAAAATTGCGCGGGATCACGGCTCTAGCGCCGCTGCCGGGAGCCGTTGCTGGTGCTTGTGGCCGGGGCCGTGTCATTAACGAGCGGTGATCCAGCGAGCACGCACCAGCGCCGTCGAGGCGTCTCGTCCGGAGGGGCAGGCCTCGAAGACGAACGCGCGGGCGCAGATGGGGTCGTTCATAGGGCGCGGGGAGGAGCTCGCCCAGGTGCGCTCGCGGATCGAGGGCGGAGCGCGCGTCGTGACCATCCTCGGACCAGGCGGTATGGGCAAGACCCGGCTTGCGGAGGCATGCCTGGACGAGCTCGCCGCACGCTACGAGGCGGCGGGCGGAGCGTGGTTCTGCGACCTCACGCAGGCGAAGGACGATCTGGGGCTGGTCTTCGCGGTGGCCTCGCTCTGGCGCGAGCGGACCCACAGCCTGCACCTTGCGGCGAACGACGTGGACGCGCAGCTACGCGCCGCGCTCGCGGAGCTGGGGCCCACGCTTCTCGTGCTGGACAACTTCGAGCAGATCGCGTCGTCGGCGCCGCTGGTGGCTGCATGGTGCCGCTCGGCGCCGGAGCTCACGGTGATCGTCACGTCGCGCGAGCGGCTCGGCGTTCCTGGCGAAGAGGTGCTGGAGCTTGGTCCGCTTGGCTGTCCAGAGGATGGCGAGAAGGCGGACACGGCGTGGGAGCGAGACGCCGTGCGGCTGTTCGTCACGCGCGCACGCGCAGCGGGTGGAGAGCCTGGGGACGATCCCGTTGCGATTGCGCGCGTAGTGCGCAGGCTGGACGGGATCCCCCTCGCGATCGAGCTCGCCGCCGCACGCACGCGCGTGATGAGCGCCTCGGATCTGGCGCGGGAGCTCGGGCTGCGTACCGACATCCTGTCGCAGCGAGCGAATGCAGCCGATGACCGACATGCAACGCTGTCCTCGGCGATCGACTGGTCGTGGAACCTGCTCTCCGAAGACGAGCAGCGCGCCCTCGTGTCGTGCGCGGTCTTCGCGGGCAGCTTTGGCCCGAAGGAGGGAGAGCGCGTGATCGGCGCTGCGGACAGCCTCTCCCTTCTGTCGGCGCTGCGCGACAAATCGCTCGTGCACGCGACCGAGGGGGGAAGGCTGGCGCTCTACGTGAGCATCCGCGAGTACGCGACGAAGAAGCTCGGCGCGATGCCCTCCGGCTTCGATGATGCGGTGAAGATGCGCCACGCGCTCGCCTACGCGGAGGCGGTGCGGCCGTTCAACGAGTCACGCATGTTCCAGGGCGCTGAGCCCGACAGCGGACTGCGCGTGAAGCTCACCCGCGATCGCGAGAACCTGCAGGCCGCCCTGGCGTGGTTGACAGAGCGGACATGGGGCGGTGACGACGGACAGAGCGCAAGCTGCGCGGCGGAGCTCGCCGTGGGGCTCTCGCTGCTGCAGGAGACGCGGGTGGAGCCGTGCATCAGCGTGCTCACACGTGCGCTCGCGTCGAACGTGTCGCGCGAGCTCTCCGTGCGGATCCTGTTCGCGCGCCAGTTCCTGTGGAACACGCTCGGTCGCTTCGAGGAGAACCAGAAGGACCTCGCCGCGCTGCTCGCGATGAAGGACATCCCGGCTGGCGTGCGTACGCTCGCGCTCGTGTATCAGGGCATCCAGCTCCGCTATCAGGGCCGGGCGAAGGACGCGTGGGCCTGTCATGTGGAGGCGCAAGCCGCGCTCCTGACGCTGGACCTGCCCCGGCTCACGGCGATGAATATCGCGTGCATGGGCCGCCTCGAGTGCGACTTCGGCCACCAGACGGAGGGACGCGCGTACAACGAGCGGTCGCGCGCGCTGTGCGATCGCATCGGCGACAGCTGGCTGTACTCGCTCTCGCTGGGCAACCTGGCGCAGCTCGAGCAAGAGCTGGGCAACATGGACCGCGCGACGGTGCTGCTCACGGAGGCCATGACGCGCTTCCATGACGCGCACGAGCCACACTACGAGGCCGTGTATGCATGCGCGCTCGGTGATGTCGCATTCGAGTCCGGAAAGCCGGACCTCGCGCGGCGCCACTACGGCGAAGCGGAGGCCTTCTTCCGACATTTTCCGGCCAATCGTCAGACGGCGGTGCTGGCCGCAGCGTCCGCGGCGCTCGAGGCGATGTACGGCGACCTGCCTTCGGCCGAGGGCTACCTGGAGCAGGCAAGGAAGAGCGCGCTGCACGGCGACACACCGTTCGTGCGTGTGATCGTCTTCGTGCACGATGCGGCAGTCGCGCTACGTCGTGCACGCGAAGCGGGGAATGCGGCGGCTGGAGAGGCAGCCGCGCGCGCGCTCATCGACGACCTCGAGAAAGACGAAGGCCCACGCAGCGAGCTCGTTCGGACATCGCTGGATGCGCGGTTCTCGCTTCGCATGCTGCGCGCGGCGCTCAGGGGCGCAAAGGAAGAGGCGCCCGCAAAGGACGGGGCCGACGCGCGCGCGCTCGTGGTCGCGGACAACGGCGAGTGGTTCGAGATCGGCGGCAAGCGACAAGACCTCACGCGACGTGGCTCCCTGAAGCGAATCCTGCGCGCGTTGCTCCAGGCGTCGACGGAAGAGCGCGAGCGCGCGCTCGACAAGGACGCACTGCTCGCGGCGGGTTGGCCAGGCGAAAGACTGCATCCGGACGCCGCGAGCAAGCGCCTGCGCGTGGCCATCGCAACGCTTCGCTCATTCGGCCTACGCGACGTCCTGCGAACGCGAGACGACGGCTACGTCCTTGACCGCCGCGTGAAGATCACGACGGCAAGCCGTTGATCGCGACTACTGGAGCTTGAAGCGGTCGAGGCGCACGCCGCCGTTGATGTTGATGTAGAGCGTGAGCGAGTCCTTCGCCGCGTCGTAGCGATCTTGCACGGTGGTGCTCGTGGGGCACTTCAAGTCCAACATGATCTGCCCCAGTGCAGCGCCCGGACTCACGTCCACGTTGTAGTAGACCGCGCCCATGCCGAAGTCCTGTACCGACGACCACCTGCTGCCGCAGATGTCCCAGACGATGCGCTCCTGCGCCTTCGGACAGCTGTTCGGATCCCCGTAGAAATCCAGCTGGTCGAGCACGTACAGGCCATCCGCGATGGGGCCGCCCTTGGCGATCGGCGCGGGCGCCATGTGGCAGTTCGTCGTGATGGGGCTGCCGTGAAGCATCACGCCGTTGCACGTGAGGCCGCCATCTCCCGCAGTGGTTCCTGCTGGGGCCGGGCATGTTCCACCGGTGCTCGCGTCCGTGCTGCCATTACCGCCATCGCTGCCAGGCGTCGCGCCGTCGACATTGCCAGATGCGCTGCCGTCCGTGGAGACCGCGCCGTCACCACCCAAGCCACCAGCAGCATCCGGGCCGCCCGAGGTGCCGAACAGATCCGTCGTGGTGCTACCTCCGCACGCGATTAGCGCAACAGCGACCGCGAACGCCGAAGGAAGAAATCCCCGCCTCATGGGGACCACGCTAGCAGGACCTCGGCGTGGCGCCAGGCTCCGTGCGGTACGGCTCACCGCGCCGGAAGTGCGCCGCAGCTCACGGGGCCTGCTGGAGCAGCCGCTTCTCCTCGTCACGGTGGGTCGGACAATCGCGAGCGAGAAGCGTGTAAGCTACACCTTCTGTGCGCGTGCGAGCGACCACGGCGGTCTTGGTCGCAAGCATCGCTCCACCCGCAGCCTCCGGATCACGCTGACCGAGCTGGGCGCGCACGGCGACGAGCATCCCTGCGTGGAACTCGAAGCGAGCGGACTCCACCGTGCCCTCCCCCGCCCGCGTGGGATTCCAGTCGAGGACGAGCTCGTCCCCGGGCGATGTGATCTTGAATGCGCCGAGCGGCGCGAGATCGAACCGGTCGCGGACGTCGCGGGGGGCCATACCGAGCTTCGTGCCGTGGAACGACGTGCCGCCCTCGTTCGTGCCGCAGGCAGCGAGCAGGAGCGCGAGCGCGAGCGCGACGAACGCGGGGTGAAGCGAGGAGCGGACCACAACGTGCCGTTAGTTCCCGCGAAGCGGAAGGTCAAGGTCGAGGCTCACACGACTCTCCAACGTGCGGCCGAGGCGCGCTTCACGTGGTATTCTCGAGGCGTGCGTCGCGGAATCTGCCTCATCCCGCTCTTGATCGTCGCGGCCTGCAGCGCCTTCTCGGGCTCTGATACTTCCTCCCCTTCGGGCAGCGGAGGCCCTGACGCGGGCAGCCGTCCGGACGGCGAGGTCGGACAGACAGAAGACGGCGGCGTCATCCTCCAGGAACTCGATGGTGGTGGTGGTGTACCCTCCGCGGACGCTAGCCCTGGCGATTCGGGCGGTGGGGGAGTCCCGATCGACTGCACGGCGCATGCGGACGCGTTGTTCTGCAATGACTTCGACGGGAGGGACGCGGAGTCGCCCTACACGACGTCGCCCTCCGGCCTGGATGCGAGCGTTTCCACCGTCCACTCCGTGAGCCCCGTGGGCTCGATGCTGGTCGACTCGGTCGGCTACGCCACGTTCGTGGGGAACCCTGGCGCGCAGCCGTGGACCGTCTCGTTCGACGTCTGGCTGGACGCGTCCGTGGCCCCGAACCTGACCTTCGCGAACATCTCACGGGCCCCCGGGGTCATCACGTTCACCACCACGGCCGGTGGATTCAAGGTCAACAGCACGTTGTTCACGGCGCCGAGCGGGTGGAGCCACATCCTGTTGCAAGCGCCGACCGCCTCCGCTTCGGTCGAGGTGACGGTGAACGGAAAGTCGCAGCCGGTGGGATTCACCGCCTCGGCGGCCGACTTGAACGTGAAGCTCGGTTGCACGGGCGCGCTCAGCCCCATCTGGTTCGACGACGTCCTCGCGACGTCGCCGTGAGCACACGGCGATTCGCCGCGGCGCCACAACGCAGGCTCCTCATTCGATGCACGTCAGGCCGCTGGAGTCCTTCGCGAGCCGGAACTCCGGCGCGGGGCAAGAGGCCTTGCAGATGGTGCCCGTACAAGCGGCATCCAGAGACCGCGCGATGGTGTACGAGCAGCCTCCGATGCCGCACTGGAACGCTACCCGGCCGTCGGGCGTCGCTCCCTTGGTCACTGGAGCTCCTCGCACGCACGAGCCGGTGAGGTTCACGTAGCCGGTTGGGCAGCTGTCCTTCGCGGCGGGGCACACGTCGGCGTGCCGCGGGCTTCCGTCGGGGCAGGCCTTCGTGCAATTGCCCGTGATGCTGTCGGGCACGAGCGCGGCGATGCAGGTGACCTCGCCGCGCCTTCTCTTGGGGCGCACCGCCGCCTCGAACGAGAGCGGCTCCGCGTCGAGAACGAGCGCCTCGTCGAGGTGCGCCTTCAGGGTCTCTTCGTGGATCCAGGCGTAGCCGCCGTCGCCCCAGTTCGGGCCCCAGCTGTTGTGCAGGAGGAAGTACGCGCCGCCCTTCACCGATGCATAGCCGGCGACAACCATCGCGTGTCCCGAATCCTTCGCCGCATCCATGTAGTGCGGGATGTACCGCGCGTTTGTCTTCCCGACGGGCGCGAAGGAGTCAGGTATGTCGATCGTGACCACGATGTCCTGCCCGGACGCGAGGCGCTGTTCGAGCGCGCCGGTGTCCGTTTTTTCCAGGCGCTGCGCGCGCGTGAACAGCGCGACGGGCCTCTTTGCGACCAGCGCGACCTTCTTGGGGTCCGGTATCAGGCCGCACGTCCCGGGTGTCGTCGATTCTTTGCAGGGCATCATGAGCACCGCGGCCTTCGCGTCGAAGGGCCAGTCCTCCTCGGAGGCGATCGGTTGCTCCAGGTTCTCGCTCACCGTCTTCGCCTCGTAAGGCGTCCGGTAGCGCGACCAGATCTGCATGGCGCTGACGTGCGCCGCCTTGCCGAGCCAGCGCGCGACCGCGTGATCGATCGCGGCTGCAGCGGCCAGCGCCGTGCACGACGGAGCCGTGGTCTGGTTGCGAACGGCGCCCTCGGTACCATCCAGCCGATGGTCAACGACGGACGGCAGGCCTGCCTGGGAACCGGGGAGCACAGTCTCCGACACGAGCGCGACCGCGCCCTGGTCGGCGATGCCAAGGAGGTGCGCGGCAGCTCCGCACCCGGTCGCCGAGAGCTCCGTTCCGTTCCACGTGCCCTTGCAGCTACCGAAGAACGTGACGCTCTCGTGGGGAGGCTTGGTGACGGGCGCGACATGCGCGGAGAGGGCGGGCAGATCGGGCAGCGCTGGCGCCGAGGGATGGGGTGAGCGAAGAGGCGGAGGTGCCTTCGCAACGTTGGTGACGACGCTCCCCTGAGCCGCAGGCCCCGCATCCACGTCGTTGGTGCCGTTACGGCGCGGATTGCAGCCTGGGGCAGCGAAGACGAGCAGGGGCGCGAGCGCGGACGCGAGAACGGCGGCCCACGCGCGAATGCGGCGCCCCCCGATGAGCGCGCCGCTGCTCGGAATAGTCATGACCTCACGATGTTACTAGAATCGGTGGCCATGATCCTACGCAAGGTGACCCTGCCCATTCTCGCGTGCGCGGTCCTCATCCAGGTCGCATCATCCTGCACGCCGAACGCCCCCACGCCCAGCGCAGACACACCTCCGCCCGTGCAGGCAACCGTGACGGGTGCAGGCTCTGCCGGCGCGCCGCCGATCGCGCCGCTGTCAGATGGCGCTCGCACCGAGGACGAGCGCAATACCATCGCCGTGTTCCGCGCGTCGTCGCCATCCACGGTGTACGTGACGCAGACGCGCGTCATCGTCGACAACGTCGGCGGCACGATGGAGGAGGTGCCCGCGGGCTCAGGCTCCGGCTTCATCTGGGACGCGCAGGGGCACGTGGTCACGAACTATCACGTCGTCGAGAAGGCCCAGAGCGTGCTGGTCACCTTCCAGGATCAGAAGACGTATCCCGCGCGGGTCGTGGGCGTGGAGCCGCGGAAGGACATCGCCGTGCTGAAGGTCGAAGCGCCGGAGAGCGTGCTCGTCCCCACACGCATTCCGAAGCATGTCGATCTGGAGGTGGGACAGAAGACGATCGCGATCGGCAATCCGTTCGGGCTCGATCACACGCTCACGACGGGTGTGATCAGCGCGCTCGGCCGGCAAGTGCAGGGCATCGGCAACGTGACCATCCGGGACATGATCCAGACCGACGCGGCGATCAACCCGGGCAACTCGGGTGGGCCGCTGCTGGACTCGTCAGGGCAGCTCATTGGCATGAACACGATGATCTACTCGCGCACGGGCAGCTCGGCGGGCATCGGGTTCGCAGTGCCGGTCACCACAGTCGCGCGCGTGGTGCCGCAGATCATCAAGAACGGCAAGGCGGACCAGCTGGGCATCGGGGTGAACGTGGACCCGTTGCAGCAGATAGAGCGGCGCTTCGGCATCCATGGTGTGGTCGTGCGCGCGATCATTCCGGGAAGCCCGGCGGAGAGATCGGGGCTCCGCGGCATCCAGCGCACGCCGCAAGGGTTCGTGCTCGGGGACGTGATCGTCGCCATCGACGACCACCCCGTGGACAACTTCGATGATCTCTACAGCGCCGTGGATGCCCACAAACCGGGCGACAAGGTCGACGTGAAGCTGCGCCGCGGCGAGCAGATCGTGACGTCGAAGGTGGAGGTCATCGTGCTCCCCTGAGTCGCGCCCGATCCAGTGGGGAGCGCAGTTCTCGCCACCCACATCGACGCCCCAAAGAAAGTCGGATCGCCACCACCCAGCGCACGTTGGGATATACTTCGAGGATGCGCGTACCCCGGGTGCTCTTGATCGCATGCCCGCTCCTCCTCGGAGCGTGCGGCATGATCGCGGGCATCGATGGCTACAGCGAGAACGACAACCTGAACACGGCTGACGGCAGCAAGTTCGACAGCAATTCGTTCGTCGAGCAGGACGGGACGATGGGCGCGACGAACGACGCCCCCAATCAGATGCTCGACGCCACGCCAATGGAGCCGGACACCTCCTTCGACGCGTACGTCCCACCGCCTGATGCGCTGGCAGATGGTTGCCCCGGATCGGGCCAGAACAACCAGAACTGCACGACGGTCGACACATGCTGCTCCTCGCACTGCAGCGAAAAACGAAAGTGCGCCGCCAGCTGCAAGGCGTTCGGCAACAACTGCGGGAAAGGCGAGTGCTGCATGGGGTTCTACTGCCCCCCGAATGGCGGCGGCCAAACCTGCGCGCAGTGCCTGCCCAAGGACGCCAGGGTGCCGGTCGACTACGACACCCTCAACTTCTACAACGAGGCGTGCTGCTCCGGCAACTCGACGCCGATGTTTGAACAGGGCAAGGGTCCGTACGCGATCTGCAAGTGACGGAACCGCGCGACCGACGACTTCTTGGCGCGCGTCTCAGGCGTCGATCATGAGGGCTGCGAAGAGCCCCACCAGATAGATCATCGAGATGAAGAACAGCGTGCGTGCCCAGGCTCGCGTTGGCTTGCCGCGGAGGCCGAGGAGCCCGTAGCCCAGGAACAGCGCGCCCACGAGCAACGCGACCACGAGGTATGCGCGGTGCGCGACGCCGAGCGGATAGAGGAGCAGCGACGTGCCGATCAGCGCGAGCGTGTACCGCACGATGGAGTGACGAACGACCTCTTCGCCCGTCACGTTCGGCATCACGATGAGGCCGGCGCGCGCGTACTCCCCCTTGCGAAAGAGCGTGATGGCCAGGAAGTGCGGTATCTGCCAGAGGAAGAGCACGCTGAACAGGACCAGGCCCGCCGCGCCGATACGCCCGGTGCCGGCCGTCCACCCGAGGAGCGGCGGAATGGCGCCGGGGACCGCGCCTACGAGGAGCGCATGATGCGAGCGCTGCTTCAGCGGCGTGTATGCGAGCACGTAGCTCACGTTCGCAAGCACGGCGAGCAGCGCAGTGAGCGCGTTCACGCCGATGGCCAGGATGGGCACCGACACGCACGACGTGATCACGCCGAACCAGAGCGCGGCACGGGCAGGCATGCGCCCCGCGGGGAGCGGGCGGTTCTTCGTGCGCGCCATGTGGCGGTCGATGTCGCGCTCCATGTACATGTTGAGCGCGTTCGCGCCGGACACGATGAGCACCGTGCCGAGCAGCGTGCAGATCACCGTGAGGAGCGACACGGGCGCTCCACCGGTGTTCGCCGCGACCCGATGCGCAAGCCAGAGCCCACCGGCCGTGGTCACGATCACCATGAAGGTGATGCGCGGCTTGGCGAGCGCGATGAAGTCGGCCACGCGGACCTGCTTCTTCGACTGCGGGAGGGTTTCGGTGAGCGGCTGGGTCATTTTCGGAGAGTTGGCGGTTCTTTAGGGAGGATCGAAGCTGCCCGTCAAGTCCCGCTGGCCTTTTGCGCGGTTTCCCCGTCTAAATCTCACCCGTGACCTGGTCCCCGAGAGACGAGGCGCTCTTCTGGCGCGTGAATGACGAGGAGGTCGTGAACCGCATGGCGTCCCTGCATGTGGGGCGCCCGGTGGCTCTTCACCCGCGCGCTGCGGGCATGGTCGCGCTCATGCGACGCGCCGGCACCGCGAAGGACGCCATGGAGATCGCGTGGCGTGGCAACGCGGACCCGCTGCTTCGCACCCTCTTCGAGGACAGGCTCGTGGCCGTGCCACCGGCCGAGCTGCACGCGCGCGCCATCTACTTCGAGACGATCGCGCGGATGTTGCCCGTGACGGAGGAGTCACGCGCGGTGGAGGCCTGGGTGCGCTCGCTGGCTGCGTGGCTTGCTCTCCAGAAGGAGCGGAGCTACCTGACGGCGTTCGCCGCCGACGTCCTCGAAAAACCCACGCTCGAGGACACGCGGGTGGCCGTGGACCATGCGTGGAGCGTCATCGCGCAGCTGTCGGAGGAGGCGCATGCAGGCGCATCCACGTTCGACCGCGAAGCTCGACTGCGCGTGCTGGTGCTGCGTGCAGCGCCGCGCGCCTGCGAGATCGCGGGCCTGTCCGCGAAGGAGGCGATGTCCGTGATGTCCCGAACGGAGGCCGCGTTGTCCGACGTGACGGACGAAGCACTGCGCCCCATCGCCGACGCCATGGAGACCGCGGAGGCGCGCAATGCGCCGCCGGAGGAGCGCGGTCGCATCCTGCATCGCGTGGCCGCCGCCTGGTATTTCTCGGCGTTCGATCCGATCGCCGAGCAGTTCGCCGTGGACCGCGCGACACCGATCGCGTGGGAGATCTATCGCGCGCCCGGGAACCAAAAGAACCGCGCGTTTCTGGAGCCCATGATGCCGCTCTACGACTCGCTCGCGCGACGCATCGCCAGCGACCCGCTTCATTTCGCGTACGCCGCGCGGTGCGCGGAGATCATGCTGTTCTACGCGGAGCTGGAGTCCACGCTCGAGGCGCAGATCCGCGGCGTGGAGCAGATCCTCAAGATCTGTCCCACGCACAGCAACGGACGGCTCGTGCTCTCGCAGTACCTCTGCACCAAGGCGCTGCGCGTGCTGACGGGCATCCCCACCTCCGCAAACATCGCGGAGGCGACCGCGATCGTCGACCGCGCGGAGAAGCTACATCCAGAGACGAAGCAGATCGCGACCGTGAAGGCACGGCTGGATGAGGCGAAGGGCCTTGGAAAGTTCATCGGACGATAGATGCGAGAGAACCCGTTCGAGAAGTTCGATATCGATCCGCGGAGCAGCACGGCGCAGATCACGGCCCGCTTCCGTGAGCTCGTGCAGGACGCACGCACGGAGGACGCCAAGGCTGTCCTGCGCGCAGCGTGGGAGGAGCTCACGCTGCATCCGCGCGACAGGCTGCGCGCGGCCATGGCCACATTCCCCGAGACCCGTGAAGAGATCCCGCTTGGTGTCGACGCGGTCTTGCCGAAGGCCGTGCCGCTCGCGACCCACGATCTGGACCTCACCGACCTGCTCGCGCCGCCCACGGTGCTCTCCGCGCTCGGCGCGGCATCCGCACCGACGGACGCGCCCGAGACGCTGATGACCGATGCCGTGCTCTCGGCGGTCCTGGGCGCGCGCCTAACCGACAGCGGCAAGCGCTGACCACGTCGCCAGCACCTCTTCGAGCGAAGGGCGTTGCTCGCGCTCGGCCGAGAGCATCGTCATGACGCTCGTAGCGACCGCGGCAGGCGCGTCAGGGCAGAGGCCGGCAAGGTCCGTGATGGTGCCCTTCGCGGCGTTCTTCACGATCTGCGCGTACGACTTGCCGGGCACGGGCTGCGCGCCGGAGAGACACTCGTAGGCGATCGCGCCGATGGCCCACACATCTGCGCGACCGTCGACGGACGAGTCGCCGAAGAGCTGCTCTGGCGCCATGTAGTGCGGCGTGCCGAGCACAGCGCCCGTACGCGTGAGCTTGTCGGCGGACGCGTCCGTGCCGTCGGGCGACAGCAGCTTCGCCAGTCCAAAGTCGAGGACGATGGTGACGGGCGGCCCGCCGTCGTTGTCGGCGAGGAACACGTTCTCGGGCTTCAGATCGCGGTGAATCACGCCGCGCGCGTGCGCCGCTGCCATGCCGTCGAGCACGGGCAGCATGATCTTCAGCATTTCGCGCCACGGCAGCTTGCTGCGCTCGCGAAGCAGGCTCCCGAGCGAGCACCCGACAAGGAGAGGCATGACGAGGATGGGCGCGCCACCCGGGTTCTGCATCACCACGTCGAGCACCTCCAGCAACGCGGGGTGGCCCACGTGCGTGGCCGCGCGCGCCTCGCGCATCGATCGACCCGCGAGCTCGGGCGAGGCCTCCTTCAGGATCTTCAGCGCGACCTCGTGCGCGCGGAGCGTGTCCTTTGCAGCCCACACGACGCCCATGCCGCCCTCGCCTACCTGACGCAAGAGGAGGTAGCGCGACGCGACCAGATCGCCCTCGCCCAGTACGGCGGCTGCCGCAGGCATCACACTCGATACGGTGCGCGCATACGGCGTACCCGAGAGCTGCACGACGTCCCCGGAGTCATCGACGGCACGCGCGTAGGCAGCGACGAGCTCGCGACAGCTTGCGCAGGTGTCCAGGTGCAGATCGACGGCCACGGAGAGGCGCACGCCCTCCTCGAACAGGTCCGTCAGCGTCTCCAGCGTGAGGCAACCCACCCGGAACAGCATACACGAGCTATGCTCCTCTCGTGGAGCGCGCCGAGCGCACGATCGATGAGGCCTTTGCGGAGGCTGCGCGCGCATGGCCGAACGTGTCGGTCGATGCGGGACGTTTCTCTGCGGAGCTAGCGAGCCGGGCTGCCTCGAGCGGCACGCGTCCAGGAGAGCTCCACGTGGAAGACGTGTACCTGGCCGTGGCGTGTGCACAGGGGGATCGCGCTGCGCTTCTGCACTTCGAAGGCGCGCTCATCCCGGAGGCGGGGCGCGCGCTCTCCAGGTTGCGGCTGCCGCGCGCCGAGGTGGACGAGATGCTCCAGCGCATCCGGGAGAAGCTCCTGGTACGCACGGATGCCGAGCCGCTCATCGCGTCCTACTCGGGCAAGGGGGCGCTTGCGGCCTGGGTACGTGCAGTCGCCGTCCGTGAGGCGCTCACGGAAAAAAGGAAGGCCGCGCGGCGGGGCGCGGAGGTGAGCGAGAGCGGGCTCGCGGACCTGGCCGCACGCGGCGACCCGGATCTGGAGCAGATCCGCGCGAGATACGCGGAGCCATTCAAGGCGGCGTTCCGTGATGCGCTCGCTGCATTGCCGCCGCGTGATCGCAACCTGCTGCGCATGACCTACGTGGACGGCCTGACCGCGGAACAGGTCGGCCTCGCGTACGGCGTTCATCGCGTGAGCGTGGCGCGCTGGATCGGTTCGGTCCGCGCCGCGCTGTTCGAGAACACACGCGACACCCTCGCGAAGCGCCTGGCAGTCTCGCACGACGAGCTCCACAGCCTCACGCGCATGTGCCTGAGCCAGCTCGACGTCAGCATCGAGCGACTGCTCGCCCCGTCGTGACGGGCTCCTAGGGCAACTTCACGGCCCAGCCCAGGCCGCCGCCGTCGACGCCGGGACGCGTGGGATCGGGGCGCGTGAGGAAGTACGTGGTGGTGGCTGCGCCCGCGACCACGGCGCCCGCGGCCGTCCAGAACCACCACCGACGGAAGATGCTGGGCTGCTCGAGGGCGAGCTTGGCGCGCAGGTCCGTCTTCTGACCGGCCTTCAGCGTGGCGTCCGATTCGTACGGGACGAAGCCCGCCTTCTGCACCTTCACATGGTACGTCCCGGATGGGCGCGAGAGGCGCACGGGCGCAACGCCCACGTCGATCCCGTTGACGGTCACGACCGCGTCGTCCTTGTCCGCGCCGATATCCAGCGTGGCGGAAAGCTTCTCGATCGCGAGCTCCACGTCGCGGGTCTCGCCTGGGCGTATGGTGAGGTTCTGCACGGCGTCGCCGAAGCCCTCGCGCGCGACCGTGAGGACATGCGAGCCAGGATCGAGCACGGCCCGCAGCGCTCCTGGCACGTGAGCGTCCTTGTCAGCCGCAACGGCAGCGCCGTCGATCGTCACGGTCGCATCGATCGGAGTGACGCGGAGGGTGAGCGTGGCGACGAGCCCGTCGATCTCGTGGATGAAGCGCTGGACGTCCGCCACCGTCGCATCCGGGAGCGTCGCATCGGGACGGCGGTCCACGAGCGCACGCGAGAACGTCGCGCGCGCCCGAACGTACTGCCCGAGCGCGCGTTCGCACACGCCAATGTTGTACGTGGTCCACGGATGCGGACGAAGCTTGGCCGACCGCTCGAACGCGGCCAGCGCGGCGCCCCACTGCAGGTCCGCCGCGAACGCGGAACCTTGCTTGAACGCGTCACGCGCAACATCCGTGTCGTCGCCCTTCGCGGCACCAAGAGGCGCCCCCCCATCCGCTGCGCGCGCGATGGAAGGCCCGACGACCCAGAGCAGCGACACCACGACAAGGGCTGCGCGAGAGAGCTTCACGGAAACCGAGCCTACCTCGCGAAGATCGCCACGCCAACCGAGAGCTCAGTACGGCGTGCCGAGAAGCTTCGGAGCCCCTGAGGAAGAAGAAGAAGCAGGGACAATCCTGGGTGCATCGCGCCGGATTGAAGAGGGAGAGGCTGAGGAAAAAGCGGACGGAGATGCCAGGGGCGAGGGCGAGGGCGAAGTCGAAGTCGAAGTCGAAGTCGAAGTCGAAGTCGAAGTCGAGGTCGACGTCGGTGTCGAGGTCGAGGTCGAAGTCGAAGTCGAAGTCGAAGTCGAAGTCGACGTCGGTGTCGACGTCGTCGTCGCCAACCGCAGGCTCGTCGTTCCTCTCCGCAGCCCCAGCGCCAGCACCACCATTCCCACTGCGAGCACCACCGCCGCTCGGATCACCCACGGCGAGAGACGCCTTCCCGTCGGCTGCGTCCCTTGCAGATCCCGCGTCGCCGGCGGTGGTGTGCCCTGCTTCTGCATCACCGCGGCGCGGTGCTCCTCTCGCGCGACCGGCACGTGTGCGTCACGCCCCAGATCACCCAGCGCCTTCAATGAGGCGAGCACAAGGGTGGCGGACGCGGGCCGCTCCGAGGGCTCCACCGACAACAGCTTGTCGACGATCGCGGCGAGCGGCGCAGGGAGATCGTGCATCAGCACGCCGATCGGCTTTATTTTCCCTGTCGCGAGCGCCTTCAGGATCTGACCCAGGTTCTGGCCGTCCGTCGGCAAGCCACCGGAGAGGCACTCGTACATCACCGCGCCGACGGAGAAGAGGTCCGCACGAAGGTCTACCTCGGTCTCGCCGAACGCCTGCTCCGGCGACATGTAGTGCGGCGTGCCGACCATCGCGCCGCTCTCGGTGAGCCGGTGCGTCTCCTTGGTGGGCCCCTCGTTCCCGCGTAGCTTGGCGATGCCGAAGTCCAGGAGCTTCACGGCGCCCGACGTCTCCAGGAACACGTTGTCGGGCTTGAGGTCGCGATGCACAACGCCCACGCCGTGCGCCACCACCAGTGCGGACAGGACCTCCGTGGCAACGCGCACGGTCTCCGCTGGCGACAGCGTGTGCTCACGCTCGAGCCGCTGCGCGAGCGACTCGCCTTGCAGCAGATCCATCACGAGGATCGGCATTCCCTCTTCCGACTCGAGCACGTCGTGCACGGCGACCACGTTCGGATGCGACACGGCGCACGCTGCACGCGCCTCACGCAGTGCGCGACGCTGTGCGCCTTCGTCTGCGCCGGAGCCGCCCGCCCGCTTCTTCACGAACTTCAGCGCGAGCGTCTTCTTCGTGATTTCGTGCGTCGCCGCCCACACTTCGCCCATGCCGCCCTGCCCGAGGCAGCGCTCGAGGCGATATTTCTGGGCGACGATGTCTCCTGCCTGCATCGTCAGCTCGCGATGGTGAGGAGCGCTGTCCAGTCGTTCTTCCGATCCTCGGAGCGAAACGGCACGCGGTAGCTCGCCGCGCATGCGGGCACACGCGCGGGCATCCAGAACGCGCAGGCGCCCACCAGCGTGTCCGACTTGCACATCGAAGATATGGCGCTGCCTCCTGCAAACAGGTCCACCGGGACAGGCACGCTCCACTCGCGGATGCGCGGGATGGCGGGGAGGTTGAACGTGTCGATGTCAGTGCGCTCGAGCGCAGACACCTGGAGCTGCCCGGCCCGCTCCACTGTGCCGAAGAGCTCGGCCACGCCCTTGCCGTCGTTCTCTTCGACCGCGAGCACCAGCACCACATAGGTCCCCGATGATCCACGCGGGAGCGCGCAGGCGGGGAGCGCGACCGCATCACTCAGCGCACGGCACGGTGCGTTCTTCGTGACGACGAACCTGTGCAGGCTTCGCCCGAAGGTCCGCGCCATGGCTCCGTCATGCCAGTACGCGCCGACGATCAGCACGGGATCAGGATGGCCGCGGAACAGCCCATCATGCCCGCGCGCGATCTCCAGCGCGTCGACGGTTCCACTGAAGGACGGTGTGCTCATGACCCACCTGAGAAGTACCGGCAGCGTGGAGCAGAGGCAAGCGGTGGGCGTGTGCCAACCCTTGCCACCAGAGCCTCCGCGATCGGGGCGGTGATGCCCACAATGCTTCATTCCTCGGTGAATCGCGCCGGCACGAACGCTGCGCTGAGGAGCTGCGAAGGACGTGAATCGTGAAATCACAAATCGCAGTGGGCGCACTGGTGCTGATGCTGGTGTCGGCGGGTTGCCTTGGACGAACCGGAGTCGTCGACGGCGGCGATCAGTCCGACGGTGGCCCCCCACTCAGCTACTTCTGGGACAGCGGACCCGACTATGGGTGGGACAGCGGGCCCGATCCCTACCCGAGCGACTGGGACAGCGGACCCGATCCCTATCCGTACGACGCCGGGCCCGATCCGTTCGACGACGGTGGTCCGGGGATCTCCGATGCGGGGCCTCCGCCGAAGGACGGCGGGCCGAAGCATGATGCGTGCGCGTTGCTCGCGTTCTACGCGGATGCCGATGGCGACGGCTTCGGTGATCCGCTGGTCGCCGTGCTCGCGTGCTCCGCGCCCGCTGGCTACGTGGCAAACTCGCTCGATTGTTACGACGGCAACGCGACCGCCCGTCCAGGACAGGCGTCGTACTTCACGACCGACCGCGGCGACGGCAGCTTCGACTACGACTGCAACGGTGGAGCGGACCAGGAGCTGCGCACGAGCGATCCCAAGTTCTGCGTGTGCGGCGTGCAGGGCGCGATCGGCTGCTCGGTCTCCACTGGCTGGCGCGCACCCGTCCCCGCATGCGGCGAGAGCGCTGATTTCGCAGTCGGTGGCGACGGAAAGACCTGCGACGCGATCGTCGTGTCGGTGACGCAGCCCTGTCGCTGACGCCTCAGAGAAACCTGCAAACCATGCATGACGCGCGTGAGTCCGCTAGAAGCATGAGCCATGAGTGAGAACCAACCGCAGGTCGACTACTGGAATGGCGACGCCGGCAAGATGTGGGCGAAGAACCAGGCCGTCCTCGACGGAAACATGGAGCAGCTGTCAGAGGTCGCGCTCGCGAGCGCTGCCCCGAAGCCCGGCGAGCACGTGCTGGACGTCGGATGTGGAGCAGGCGATACGACCCTGGCGCTCACGCGGATGATCACGGCGGGCGGCGCGCCGGGCCGCATGCTCGGCGTGGATGTCTCCGAGCCGATGCTCGTACGTGCGCGGGAGCGTGCGGCGGAGCGCAGCTTTCCGGAAGGCGCGCTTGGCTTCCTGAACGCGGATGCCGCGGCGCACGAGTTCGGGCCGGGGTCGTTCGATCTGGTCTTCTCGCGGTTCGGCGTCATGTTCTTCGCGGATCCGGTGCGCGCGTTCAAGAACCTGGCGCGCGCCACGCGACCATCGGGTCGCCTGCTGTTCATGTGCTGGCGTTCGATGAAGGAGAACGCGTGGTCCCACGCGCCGCTCGAGGTGGTGCGTCCGCTGCTGCCAGAGATGCCGCAGCCCCCGCCCGATGCGCCCGGGCCGTTCGCGTTCGCCAGCGAAGCGCGCGTCCGCGGGATCCTCACCGAGGCCGGCTTTTGCGACATCACGTTCACCGCCGCTGATCGCCCGATGGTGCTCGGCGCGACCGCCGCGGAGGCCACCGAGTTCGCGCTGACGATCGGACCCACGGCGCGCGCGCTGCGTGAGCTGGGCACGCCCGAGGTGACGGCGACCGCGCGCGAGAAGCTCACGACGCTGTTCCAGGCCTACGCGCAAGACGGCGTTGTCGCGCTGCCGGCGGGTGTGTGGCTGGTGAGCGCGCGCTTCGGCCGGCCGGGATGATCGACGACTATTCCGCTTCGGGGGCGTGCTCGATCTTCATCGGCATGTCCTTCGACGCGTCCTTCGCGGGCGCCTTCACCGATGCGTGCTCCTCGAAGGGGCGCGAATGGCCAAGGCTCACTGCCGCGTGCACCACCTCCGAAGCAGCCGCAACATGAACGTCGCTGGAGGACGCACGCACGGGGATGTGCGCGAGCGCCTGCCGCAGCTCCGACAGCGAAGAGATCGCCGGTGCGTCCTTGCCACCCTTGCCTGGCGCGGGCTCCTCCTCCACGATCGTGCCGCCCACGCTCTTCGTGAACGCCTTGAGCTTGGCCTGGTCCGTCACGCCGTTGACGTTGACGATCGCGACCTTGCCAGGCCCCTGGTGGAGGTCGTTTCGGAAGTCATAGACCGCCCCGACGATCGTGAGCACGCCGCGCGATAGCTCGTCGTCGAACTTCACGACGGCCGCCGCGACCTGATCGTTCACGTTGTCCACGACCGCGTCCATCCACAGCTTCGGATCGTCGTCCTTCACGCCTTCCTTGCGCTGCGGGACGTGCAGCGAAGACAGCTCGTGGCTGATCGCGTCGCTCTCCTTGCTGTAGTCCCCCATCGCCGCCTTCACGGCGCCGCAGCCCGTGTGGCCCAGGACGAAGAGCACCGGCGTGTGCAGGTGATGGATGCCGTACTCGACCGACCCCTCGGAGTTTCCGAGCTGGTTGCCGATGTTGCGGATCATGAAGTCGTCGTTCTCCGCGGTGGTGTCGAAGGCGGAGGTCTGGACGCGCGAATCCGAGCACGTGATGACCGTGGCGCGCGGCGTCTGTGCGGCAGCGAAGTCCTTGAAGAACCCCACGTCGTGCTTCTGCATGTACTTCGCATTGTCGGCCAGCACGTCGCGAAGGAAGCCGCGTGTGAGCGCGAGCGGGTCGCGATGGCCCTCGATGAAGGGCACGTCGTATTCCTTCTTGGAGAGGAGATCGCTCGGGTCCGCAGCGGAGCCATGAGGCTCCTGGCTGGCTCCCGGGCCGCGCGAGTCCTCCGCGTGCCCCTTCTCGACATGGGCGAGCTTCTCGTCGTCCGCACGGGACTCCGATTCGTGCTTCGCCTTGGCCTTCGCCTTGGCCTTTGCGCCGTCTGCGGGCTTCTTCGCGGACTTCTCGTGCGCCTTCTCGTGCGGCTTCTCGTCCTTGTCCTCGCCTTCGGAGTGCTCTTCCTTCGAGCCCTCGGCCGAGCTACTGCCCTCTTCGGAGTCCGGATGCTTGCACGCGGCGGACGCGAAGAGCGCCACGAGGACCAGCAGTTTCTTGGCGGTGCTTCGCATGGTTTTTTACCCACAAGGTGGAACGGCACACCCTGCAGGATCTTGAGGCGCAACCTTCCAAGGACGCACGCCAGACGCTGGTGCGATGGGCCAAAAATTCGCGCACGGCGGATTCTCAGCGAGATAGGCTGCCGCTCGATGCTCGAACACCTGGACGAGCTGCGCATCGCCGACGTCGCCACCTTCCTCGCGGTCTCGCGCTCGGGCTCCGTGACGATGGCGGCGCGTCAGCTGGATGTCACGCCGTCGCAGGTGAGCAAGGCCGTCGCTCGGCTGGAGGGCTACCTGAAGGTGCGGCTGATCGAGCGCAGCGGGCGAGGCATCATCCTCACGGACGCGGCGAAGCACGTGAACACGGACCTGGAGGAGCTGGTACGACGCGCAGAGGAGCTCCCCAAGCCGCGGCAGGGCAAGACGCGCGTCACCATCGCGGGTCCTTCGTACCTCGCGGTGGAGTTCATCCCACAGCTCGCGAACGCGCTCGCGCCCACGCACTTCCGCGTGCTCGAGGCTGGGCCCGCCACCATCCGCGCGTATGCGGAAGAAGGCGCCATCGACATGGCGCTGACGCTCTCGGCGGAGAAGCTGCCGCGCGCGTGGGTGTCCACGAAGGTCGGTCCCGTGAAGGTCGCGCTCTTCGCGCCGCCGGCGCTCGCGGAGGAGCTGGGCAAGAAGCCGACACTCGAGCGCCTGCGCGAGGTCCCCTTCGTGGTGCCCGTCCAGTTCTCGAACGGACAGGTCCTGCCGGGCGAGGACGGCTTTGCTCTCACGCGCGGTGATCGCACGCAGGGGCACGAGGCGGCGACGATCGGCCTGGCCCTGGAGCTGGCTGCAACGTGTCACCAGCTCACGTACGGGCCGGAGCTGGCCGCGCGCAGGCTGCTCGCTCAGGGGCGCCTGGTGGAGGTGAAGGCGCCGGGCGTGACGAACCACGTCGACCTGTACCTGCACGCGAACTCGGAGCGGGTCCTTGCGCGTGTGCACAGGGACGCGCTGCGTGTCATGGCCGACGTGCTGAAGGGCCACCCGAGCGAAGTAGATTGACGGCCACGAACGCGAGCCCCTGCGCGTTGAGCTCGATGTCGAGCTTCAGCAGCTCGTAGGCCGCATGGTCGAAGCCCAGGTTGCGCGCCTTCGCGTCGGACTCGATCGCCGCACGCCAAGCGGTGGTCAGACGCGCGGTGCCCTCCGTGTCCGTCTCTGTCGTCGCGGCCACGTCGGCGACCCACTCATCGGCCCTGCTGATCCACGTGTGCAGCTGACGGCCGATCTCGGCCACGTCCTGGAACGCCCCGAAGTGCGTGAGGCACGCGAACCGACGGTTGAGCGAGAGCACCTTGTCGATGCCCTTGTGCGCCTCCGGGCCGTCGAAGTTCGTGGGGCTGGTGGACGGGAGCGCAAAACGGCCGTTCTTCTGGAGCGCCGGATAGACCAGGCCGAAGGTGTCGCCCGTGTAGACAGTGTCCACCGCGGGATCATCCACGATGAAGTGATGATTCGCGTGACCCTTCGTGTGAAAGACGGAGAGCTTTGCATCGCCGAGTTCGAAGGAGTCTCCGTCCTCGAGCGCGCGCACGCGCTCCTTCGGGATGGGCTTGATCACGCCGTAGAGCTTCTTGAAGCGTTCCTCGCCGTAGACCGCGGTCGCGCTGGCGACGAGCTTCGACGGATCGATCAGGTGCTTCGCCGCGCGCGGATGCGCAAGCAGCGTCGCGTTCGGACAGGCAAGAAGCAGCTCGCCCGCACCGGCCGCGTGGTCCAGGTGCGCGTGCGTGACCACCACGTACCGCACCGCCTCGCGCGCGAGCCCCTGAGCCTCGAGCGCCGCGAGCAGCCGAGGCACGGCGTGCGACGTGTGCGCCTCGATGAACGCGCACTCATCACCCGCGACGCGGAGGTAGGCCGCCGTGAACTCCGGAAGGATGTCGCAGTCGACGGTATGGCGCGCATGCTTCGTCATGAGCCAATCGATACCACAGCGCGGGCCCCACCCCTTGGGGGGACCGGCCGCAAGAGCTCAGGGACTGTTGAGCGCTACGTCAACGACGCCAGTTGTTTCTTCGTGAGCGAGCTCGAGACGAGCGCCTTCGCGGGTCGATCGCGATCGAAGGCGTAGACCACGAACTCCTCCGCGACGTTGCCGAACGAGGCGTGTGGTAGCTCGTTGAGCTGCCTCGCAACGCCGACGAGGAGCGCGCTCACCTGTGCCCCCGCACGCGCATCGAGGTGGGCGTTCATGGTCTTGCATACCTTGTCCAGCGCGGCATCGGCGATCACCGGCGCCCCGAACCCGTCCCACGCGAGGCAGTTCCAGAGGGTCGCGGCACCCCGCTTGGCCGCATCGCGTTCAGCGACGGTCGCGATCGCGAGCTCCGGTGGAAGTGCGGGCTGACTGCGATCGAACACGAGCGCACAGCACCAGACGGGAGACTTCGTGCGCATGGCGGCCCTACGCACGGCGGCCGGAATCGTGGCGACCAGCCGCTGTCCGGCTTTCGTGAGAAGCGAGCCCAGGTCTGCAGAGCGTGAGGAAGCGTGGTTCTCGGCTGCTCTCGGACGATGCGCCTCTTCGCGTCCGCCCGGCGGCTTGACGAAGATCGTTGTGAGCACATCGCCTTGATACACGTAGCGGCTCACCACCGTGCCGCCCGCGTACCGATGCGTGTACGTGGTTGGCCGTCCGCCCTTCGTGCGGAGGACGCCGATCCGCGATGCGACCTTGAACTTCGGGTCGTAGTCATACGTGACCGCGGTTGCCTTGTTCTTGTCCCAGACGATGAACGTCTCGTACGCACATCCTCGTTTGCCGACGTGCTGGCGAATGATTCGAAGACGCCTCTCGGCATCGAATCCGAAGTCGTGGGTGTCACGCCGCGTGCTCGGTGCGGAGAGGCGTTTGATCGCGGGCCGTCGTCCGCTGTCCACCTGTGGCGTCAGACTGTGCAGGAGCCCGGTCGCGTACTCCCAGGTCGTGACGGACGCTTCGGCCGCGGCCTTGCGTGAAGCGTACTCGGCGGTGAGCACTTTCCAGCTCATTCTCGGCCCTCCGTGGAGCGGACGTTCATGTCGTCCACTATCTCATGAGCCAACGCCGGACGCGCACGCAACGATGCTACCGCAAGGATGGAACCGTGAGCACGGCGCACCCGCTTGGTGGCTGCGCGAACCTGTTCGTGATCGACGGCGGTGTGATCCCGTCCGCGCTGGGCGTGAACCCACCGCTCACCATCGCTGCGGTCGCAGAGCGCATCGCAGACGTGGTCATTCGTGGAGTCGGCACGGCGTCGATCGCCACCAGGCTTGCCGCCATCACCTGATGCGGGCTCGAGGTCGTCGCGCGGGTTTGTCCCCGCCTCTGAGGTGGACGGCGCGCACCACGAGCCCGCGAACGAAGCGCGATGGCCCGTCCTCGTCCTTCACCTTGGACCACAGCAGCTCCATGGGCGTGCTGGGTAGTGGGACCGGCAGCGGGCGCGTGCGCAGGTGCGGGTGGGTCCTCTGCATGTGCTCCGCGATCAGCATCGGCACGGTTGCGAGGAGCGCCGTGCCCTCCACGAGATCAGCGACGTAGGCAAAGCTGGAGACGGAGACCCGCACCTTGCGCGGCTTGCCAAGCGCGTCCTCCACGACACCACGAGCATCGCCCGCATACGAGACCACGACGTGCTCGTGTGCGAAGTAGTCACGCTCGCGCAGCGTCTTCGGCAGCCTGGCGAACCGTGGATCGTACAAGCACACGAAGCCGGCGGAGAGCAGCGTCTTGCGAAGGATCGAGGGGCGCAGGTCGTCCGCAACAGTCACCGCCAGATCAACCCTGGCCGACAGCAGCGATTCCTCCACGCTGCGGAACTGGACTGGCAACACGATGAGCTGCATCGCGCTCGCCTCGGCGCGGAGCAGCGCGAGCAGCGGAGGCAGCAGCCACCCTTCCGTGGCGTCGGACAGGCCGATGCGCACCGCGGCGGAGGATGTCCTGGGGTCGAACGTGGGCTCGTGCGTCACCGCGGAGAGGAGCGGCGCGAGGTGGGTCCGCGCCACCGCGACCAGGTCACTCCCACGCGCGGACAGCACCAACCCCCTGCCCTGCCGCACGAACAGCGGCGCGCCGACGAACGACGTCAGCCTGCGCAACGCAGCGCTCACCGCGGGCTGGGTCAGGTAGAGCGACTTCGCCGCGTTCGTCACGCTTCCTGCGTCAGCGACCGCACAGAGGACGCGCAGCAGGTTCAGGTCGAAGTCTCTTCCATACACACGGTTCATGTTTCACATATATCCTATTCACTGGTGTGATGCGTCTCCTGGTCGTAGGTTCTCCTCACCAACCAAGGAGCACGTCATGACTGACTCGAACGTTCGCAAGGTGTCACTCGGGAAGACTGGTCCATCTGTGTTCCCGCTTGCACTCGGCTGCATGGGCATGTCCGGCATGTATGGTGAATCGTCGGACGACGAGAGCATCGCCACCATCCGCGCCGCCATCGAGCGTGGCGTCACGCTGCTGGACACGGGCGACTTCTACGGAATGGGCCACAACGAGATGCTCATCGGTCGCGCGATCGCCGGGCTGCGCGACAAGGTGCAGCTGTCGGTGAAGTTCGGAGCGCTCCGCGCACCTGACGGCGCATGGGTCGGCGCCGACACGCGGCCCGCAGCCGTGTCCAACTTCTGCGCCTACAGCTTGAAGCGCCTTGGCGTGGAGGCGATCGACATCTACCGCCCCGCGCGGCTCGATCCCGCGGTGCCCATCGAGGACACCATCGGCGCCATTGCCGACCTTGTGAAGAAGGGGTACGTGAAGCATATCGGCCTGTCGGAGGTCGGCCCCGAGACCATCCGGCGCGCGGCCAAGGTGCACCCCATCGTCGACCTGCAGATCGAGTACGCGATCGCCACGCGCAACCCGGAGACGAAGATCTTCCCGGTGCTCCACGAGCTGGGCATCAGCGCCACCCTGTACGGCGTGCTCTCACGCGGGCTGCTATCCGGCAGCAAGCCCACCGGCAAGACGGACTTCCGCAACCACCTGCCGCGCTTCAGCGGCGACCACAAGGACGGGAACGAGCAGATCGTCGCGAGGCTCGCCGACTTCGCGAAGGCGCGGGGACAGACGGCCGCGCAGCTGTGCATCGCGTGGGTGCTCGCCAAGGAGCCCACGTTCATTCCCACGGTGGGCGCCCGCACGCGCACGCAGCTGCACGACACGCTGGCCGCGCTGGACAAGCCGCTCAGCGCAAGCGAGCTCGGAGAGCTGGAGAAGATCTTCCCACGTGACGCGGTGAAGGGTGATCGCTACCACCCGATGCAGATGGCGCACCTGGACAGCGAGAAGTAGACCCGGATCTCGGCCGCGACCTAGTCCTTCATCGTGAACGGAGAGAAGTTCGTGTCGCGGTCGAAGTAGTCCTCGTGCTCCTTGCGCTTGAGGAAGCCCACGATCGCATACGTCGCCGGAGTGCCCAGGATCTCCCAGAGCACCTTGAAGACGTAGTTGGCGATGATGACCGCGAAGAGCTGGCTGTTCGTCCACAGGCCGAAGAACGCGAGCGGGTAGAAGACCGCCGTGTCCACGGCCTGACCCACGATCGTGGAGCAGATGAAGCGCAACCAGAGCCGCTTGCCGCCGCTCTGGACCTTCATCTTCGCGAGCGTGTAGGAGTTCGTGAACTCGCCCGCCCAGAAGCCGCAGATCGACGCGAGCGCGATGCGCCACGTGCCACCGAACACGCGCTCGATCGCGGCCTGGGTCTCCAGCTGACCAGGGTCCGACAGGCCGGGGATGCGGATGACGACCTGGCTCATGATCGACGCGAAGATCAGCGCTGCGAACCCGACCCAGATGACCCGACGGCTACGGGAGTAGCCGTACACCTCCGTCAGGATGTCGCCGAAGATGTAGCTGATGGGGAAGAAGATGTTACCGGCGCCGAACGTGATCCCGCCCACCGTGCAGAGCTTCGCGGGGCCGATCAGGTTGGAGCAGAGGAGCACCGTGACGAACGCCGCCATCACAAGGTCGTAGTACTTGTAGTTCGGCCGCAGGTGCGGTGCCGCGTTCGACGTCGAGCTCACGCGTGAACTTTACCCCAGGTCTCAGCGGCTGGCGTAGGCGATGTACGTGACGACCAGGAACGTGAGCTCTGCGGCGAGCGCGTACGACGTGATGCTGAGCCGGAAGATCCGCGAGGCGGAGTCCGAACGCCCGCGCAGCCTTGGCGTGAGGAAGATGCGGGTGACAACGTATGCGAGCACGCCAGCTGCGAGCCCGGACACGATGGCCACGATCGCTGGCGAGCCGCAACCATCCTTCAAGTTGGAGCCCTCTCCGTCTGCGGACGGCTCCGTGCAGTCGAACCCAGACGCGATGGCAAAGAAGAGCGGAATGGCGGCGACGCCAAGGACACCGGCGAAGACGGTGCCAACCCCGGTGAGGCACCCGAACGGCGCAGGCGCAGGCAGGTCACCACCGCCGCGGACCACTGGGAGGGACCTGGCAAGCCGCGTGAACGCGTCGAGCATCAGCTGCGCGCGATCGGGCTTCTCCTTCGCAACGGCGAACTCGGACAGGTACGCCTCGACATTCCCCTGGACGTCGTCGATCGAGATCCGGCGCAGGCCCAGGTCGAAGAGGCTTCCGACCGCGCGGCGCGCCTCCTGGTTCAGGATGGCCTGAAGGACCTCGTGGTCGGTGGTGGGCGAGTCCACGTAGACGGTCGCGTCGAAGAGCTCGTCGCCCGTCTGCTGCTCCACGTTGATGCCGGATGCCTTGGCGTCCTTGTCGGCGTACGCCTCGGGGCGCAGCACGATCCTCATGGGGCGCGCCGCGACAAGCGCACGCGGCACGGCAGTCTGCCTGTAGTTGCCGCCCTCGCGCGCGTCCGCGTGCTCGCGCTTCGCAACGGCGTCGTAACGGGTGGAGAGCGAGAGCGAAGAGCTGGAGCCGCCGGAGTAGCTCACACCCACGACCACGTCGGCGTGCGTGATGGTGAAACGGTCCTCCTTCGTGTCGCCGGCCTTCTGGCGAAGAGCGCGAACGAGGTCGCTCTCCGGACTGTCGCTCATGTGACGAGGCCGAACGGAAGGTGCACGGTCTCGTTGTACGACACGACACGCATGCCGTGCTCGCGCACGTAGATCTTCGTGATGCCGCAATGGTTGGAGACGAACCGCGCCCATCCGGATGCGGGGAGAGAGAGCGCGCGCGTGAGCAGGTAACGGATCAAGTTGCCGTGACAGACAAGGAGCTCCGTGCGCTCTTTCTTGCTCGGCTGGAAGAACTTGTCGAAGGCGCGGTCCATGCGATCGCGGTCGCTCTTGACCTGCTTCGCGCTGGAAGGAATGGAGGGAACGCGGGTGGGCATGCCCTCGACGAGGAGCTTCGAGCGCGTGAAGTCGACCTTGAGCTCCGTGGCGGCCACGTCGGCGGTCTCCTGCGCGCGGAGCATGGTGCTGCAGTACGCGGCATCGAGCGAGACGCCTTTGAGGGCGCGCGCGGAGATACGCGCTTGCTCGCGCCCACGGGCCGTGAGGCTCGGGGTGCCAAGCGGCGAGGTGTCGTACTCGCCGTGGCGCAGCAGGATCACGAGCTTCTTCGCCATGCGGCGCGGCAACCTAGTTGCAAACGCAAGGCATTGAAACCGCTATTTTGGGCCTCGCGCCCCAGGACCTCCACGATCCGCCCATGCGCAGGACTTCATGAATGAGCCCCATGCCTTGGCGGACGCTCTGGATGTCCTTCCGCGCGTCAATCGGAAAGGCACGCGGACTTGTAGTGCTTCGTACCGTCGTCATCGAAGCTGAAAGGCACGGCGCAGGGCTCATCCACAGCATCCATGCAAGCGGCGATGTAGTGGTGTCGGCCCGCCGAGTCGAACGTGTACGGCACCGTGCAGTCCGGGATCATGGCGTCACCCGAGTCCCCACCAGCCGAGAGACACTCCAGCACGTACCGCTTGATGCCATCCCCGCTGTAGAAAAAAGGAGCGAAACAAACGGCGCCCCCGTCGAGAGAGGAGGAGGCGAAGGGAGAGGGGGAGGCCGAGGTTGAGGCGGAGGTTGAGGTTGAGGGCGAGGGCCGGGCGGAGGTTGAGGGCGAGGGCTGGGCGGAGGTTGGAGGAGGAAGCGGAGGCAGCAGGCGCGGAGGCAGCAGCGGAGAAGCCGCAAGCGTCACGACAATGCGCATGATCTCGAACGCACTCACAGGGATGAAGTGTAGCCCCGAATCCAATCAGAAACGAGCCCACCGAACGACGAACGCGACGACGACTTCGACCCCGACGACGACGACGACTTCGACTTCGACCTCGACCTCGACCTCGACTTCGACCTTGACGGACCACTATTGGCAAGTTTGCCAATAGAACCAGCGCATCGCAGCTCACGTGAACGTGAACGTGAACGTGAACGTGAACGTGCCCGACCTTCCCATGGCCCTTCCCTTCTTCCCCTCCCTCCTCTTTTTCGTGAACCTTCCTGACCCCGCCGGTGTTCTTCTCTCGCCAGGCACCATTCCGCGGCCGTGGCGCGGGAGATTACCAGGGACGTGCGCTTGCCCCAGACGGACGAGGAGCTTCTGACTCGGGTGCGGGATGGCGACATCCGCGCGTTCGACACGCTCTATGCACGGTATGAGACGCGCCTCTTCTCTTATCTGCGCGCGCTCCTCGCTGATCGGCGCGACGCGGAGGAGGTCTTCCACGACGCGTTCATGAAGTCGCTCGATGCCGAGCCCGGCATGTTCGTGACCGCTGGCTTTCGTCCATGGCTGTACAAGGTGGCGCGAAACATGGCGTTGAACCGGATGCGCGCGGCGCAACGGCTCGACAAGAACACCGAGGGCGCGGCGCTCACGCAGGCGGCGGAGACCACGCAAGAGGATCTGGAAGAAGTGCTCGCGGCCGCGCAGGTGGGGCGTGCGCTGGACTTCGCCCTGGAGCGCCTGCCGCCAGCGCTGCTCGAGGTCTACCACCTGCGCGCGAGTGGGCTCTCGAACGAGCAGATCGCGGACCTCGTCGAGGTGCCGGTCGGCACCGTCAAGTCTCGATGTTTCAGGATGATCACCGTCCTTCGTAAGGAGATGAAGCCATGGATTGCGTCCTAATCAGAGAGGAACTGTTCGCCTACCATTTCGGGGCGTGCGAGGACGCTGATCGCGATCGGATCGATGAGCATCTCGTGTCGTGCTCGGATTGCCTCCGCTTCTATCTGGCGTTGAAGCGCCGTATCGAGTCCGGCGCGGGTGAGAAGCCATCCAAGGAGACGCGCGAGCGCCTTCGCGAGAATGTGGGAAAGAAGTTCAAGCCGCGCACGACCAGGAAGCTGACGGCGATATTCCAGCGGCGCATCCCCCTCTATCAGGGCGTCTTCGCAGTCGCTGTTGCGGCGTGTGTCGCGCTCGCCGCACCGAGCGCAATGCGCATTGCGCAGTCGAGCAACAACGCCGCCGTCGACTCCGGGCGGGAGCCGCGCATCGACACCGCACGTCACGACGCCCAGAGCCTCTCCATTTTCTGAGAACGAAGAGAACCGCACATGAACATCGACAAATCACACGTGATCCTCGCGTTCCTGATCGCCACGGGCTGCAGCCAGGCGAACGAGACCTCCCCCGCGGGGACCAGCGACGTCGCAGCTGCCGGCGCTTCGACCGGCCTGGCGCCGATGGCCGTGGCGCTCGCGTCCCCGTCCTCGTCTTCGAGCAACCACGAATGGGAGGACGAGCAGGAGATCCCGTCGGAGAAGTTCACGAACGGCGAGGCAGCGTTCGCGACCGTGCGAGCGCACCTCAAGGAGCAGTACTACGCCGAGGGGCTCACCGACGATGATCTCTATCGCGCGGCCACGGCCGGCATGCTCGAGCGACTCGACCCGCGCATGCGCAAATGGAACAAGCTGCTCTCGCCGCACGAGTTGGAGGAGATCAAGACGGATCTCAAGGGCGAGATCGTCGGCGTGGGGCTCCAGATCAACTTCGACCCGCAGACCGGCTACATCGCCGTCACGGGCTTGATTCACGGCTCTGCGGGCGAGCGCGCCGGCATCGTTCCGGGCGACACGATCGTTCGCGTGAACGACAAGCTGTACAAGGGCATGAAGGTGCGCGACGTGGTCGCCGACATCCGCGGCAAGGCGGGCGAGACCGTGTCGTTCTCCGTCCTCCACGACGGCAAGCTGGACACCGTGAAGGTGGTCCGCGAGCGGATCGCGTTCGACACGCCGGCGCATGCCGTGCTCCTGGGAAACGTCGGCTACGTGCGCATCCCCAGCTTCACGGAGCGGACGCACGACGCAGTGAAGGCGGCGCTCACCGAGCTCGCGGACAAGAAGGTGACAGGCCTGGTCCTCGACGTGCGGCAGAACCAGGGCGGCCTCTTCCAGGAGGCCGTGCATACCGCCGAGCTGTTCGTGCCCGCGGGCTCCGAGATCGTGTCCACGAAGAAGCGCAAGGAGGGCAAGGAAAAGATGCTGTCGAAGGGCACGCCGATCCTGGGCGACGTCCCCATTGTGGTGCTGGTCGACGCGAAGACCGCGTCCGGTGGCGAGCTCATCGGCGCGGCGCTCCGGGACACGCGTCGCGCGCGCATGGTCGGTATGCGCACCATGGGCAAAGGCAGCGTGCAGATGATCGACGATCTGCCGAACGGCTATTCCTACAAGTACACGCTGAGCCTGCTCTTCACGCCGAACGGTCAGACCTTCGACGGCGTGGGCCTCACGCCCGACATCGAGGTCGGGCTGGAAGACGTGCAGCGCGGCAAGGCCATGAGCGCACCGACGGAGGAGGCACGCCTGGCGATGGATGTGCAGCTCCGAACGGCGGCGGAGCTCGTGCGGCGCTGAGCCTTGCGATCCTGGGCTCGGTCACCAGCGTCGGTGCAAGAGGCCATCCGAGCCGTCTTCGCGGATGAAATAGAGGTCGTCGCCATCCACCCAGTAGTTGCTCACGTCACCGCCGAGCAGCTCGGTCGGCGTGGCCCCCAGGTCGGGAGGCTTCACGAGCACGCGCACGCGCCCACCCTTCGCGGAGCGAAACACGATGCCGCGGGGCGTGAGCCACGGCCTGAGGAAGGCGCCCTGGTCGAGCAGCGTGGTGACGATCGCGCCGCCGTTGCGAGGCAGCTGCGCCACCGCGCCGTCCTGCTTGCCCTCCGTCCACGACGCCACGGCGATCTCGTCGCCGAGCACGCTGGCCTCGCAGCGGTCGATGCGCGCTGCCGCCACGAAGCCAACCGCCTGGCGTGCTTCCAGCTTCAGGATCTTGTCCTTCGTGACGATGATGAGCCCGCGCTCGTCCGCGGCAAGGCAGCGTGCATCCACCACGCTGTCGACCATCCAGGCGTCGTCTGTCGACGCGGATACCGCCGCAAGGTGCCCGTCGTTGTCGATGAACCACGCATGGTCCCCCGACGCGACCAGCAGGCCCCTGTCGTCCGTGGTGGCCACGGGTCGCGGCGTGCCGCCCGCGAGCGGGACCGCGAAGATCCTTCCGGCGCCCACGACGGAACGCACACGGAAGAACACGTGCGTGCGTGAAGCGGCGATGCTCTTCACGTCAGCCAGATCTGCGACCAAGATCGTGGGCGGTTGGCCCGGGGTCACGCGCACGATCTTCATGGGATCGATGGGCTGCTCCGGATGCGGCCGAGACGAATCGTCCACGACGACCACGAGCGTGTGGTCCGTCAATGCAGCGGCCCTCACGCGTCCGGCGACGGTCACGTCAGCTCGGGCCCATGGTCGGAGCCATGCAAGCGCCGCGACCGCGCCGGCAAGCACGACCGCGATCCCGACGCGTGCAGGCAATCTCATGCGCCCATCCCTAGACCAGGAGCCCCTTCAGCAGCGGCTCGAAGAGCGTGTCGAAGTATGTCTGCGCGATGGCGGCGTTCTTCACCTTGATGCGGCGGCGCTGGACGAGCTCCACGTAGCCATGCGCAAACACCCAGATCGTCAGGCCGATGTCGCGCTTGCGGCCAGGGCGGATGGCGCCGTCGAGCTGGCCCTTCTTGATCTCGGCGACGAGGATCGTCACGAGCTCCGTGATCGCCTCCTCGAGCGACGGAAAGCGGCCGTTCTCGTTCAGGCGTGGTCCAAACATCACGCCGTAGACGGCGGGACGGTCCATCGCGAACGCGACGTAGGCCTCCGCGAAGCCGCGCATCTTCGCCGCTGCGTCGTCGTTGGCGCGGGCGACATCACGAGAGAGCCGCGCTGCGAGATCGCGGAAGCCCGACTCGGCGATCGCCGCGAGGAGCGCGGTCTTGTCCTCGAAGTGACGGTAGGCCGCTGCATGGGTGACGCCAACGGCGGCCGCGACCTCTCTCAGCGTGAGCCCCTCCGCGCCCTTCGCTTCCAGCAACGGCACCGCGGCGACCACGAGCGCGCGCTTCAGATCGCCGTGGTGGTACGAGAGCTTCTTCTGCGGACGCGGGGTCACCACCTGGGCCTCCACGATGGACGCGTGGAGGCCGGGTGTCAAACGCCGTCACGGCCCGTCACGCGTCCAGGAACTCCAAGGCCTCGCGCCAGAAGGTGCTCTCGAACCGATCGCGGAAGAAGCCAAAGTGACCCACGGATGCCTCGCGCTTCTTCACCTGTCGCCGCGTGACCTCCGCGTTCTCGTAGAAGGACATCAGCGCGGTCACGGCAGCCTCGGGCGCGTACGGATCGTCATCGAACCCGAACGCAAGAATGCTCGCGCGGAGCCGCGCATACGCCTCTCTTCGCGACGAGCCTCCTGCGCCCACGACATAGTCGCGCGTCCGGCACCAGTGGGCCCACTCGAGCGCGACGCCCGGTGGCAGGTCCTCGCCAATGCCCAGCGCGCCTGGCAGGTAGCCGACCGTCTTCGTGATGCCCGGGATGAGCCCGTACATCAGGAGCGCCATGCGCCATCGCTCCGGCGCGGGCCAGAGCCGCACCTCGCCGCTCTGCGAGCCAACGGTCACCACACGTCGCACGTGCTCGGGCTGTGAGAGGAGGCCCAGCAGCTGCCCGCCAACGCTGTGGCCGACGACGTTCACCTGCGTGACGCCGAAGGTGCCGCGCGCCCACGCCACCGCGCCCGAGAGATCCAGCTCGCCCCAGTCGTGCATCGCGGCGTTCGACTCCCTTGCGCTCCCCGAGCGTGACTCGCCGATGCCGCGGTAGTCGAGCGTGACCGCCGCATGTCCGTGTCGCGCAAGGTACGTCGCGAACTTGGCGTAGTAACCGCGCGTGACGCCGGTGGCAGAGGCGAGCACAGTCACCTTGGTCGGCGGCGCCGTCAGCTCCGGCCACAGGAAGACGGAGCCAGCAAGGAGCTCCCCGTCGAGCGCCGGGATCGTCACGGCGTGCTCCGTGCGAGCGTCCAGCTCGAGCTTGTCACCCTCCGCCTTGCGCTCCGGCAGCTCGAGGCGAGGCCGGCTCTCGCGGTCGAAGAGGTAGGAATCGAGGTCGCGCTGGTCGTCCATGTGAGCCTCCATGTTTCCGTTGGTTACATTGAGAGCCGGAAAAAGAGGCACGAACCTACGTGCCTCATCCCGGCAATGTTTCCACTGGTTACTTTGGACCCGGATTCGACAGACGTCAAGTGGACTTCGACTTCGACAAGGGCCTCGACCTTCCGCCTCGACCTCGGCGGATGTTCGTTTGCTTGTCGGGCCCCCATAGTATCTTGTCGCCCATGACGAGGTCGCTCTTCGCTGCTCTCATTTCCGTTGCGTCCTTTGCTGCGCTCAACGCGTGTGGCTCCCCGAATGACGGAGCGGTGCCGGCACCGGTGATGCCCCCGCCCAAGCCGCCCGCGAGCGAGGAACCCGCACCGGCACCCACGCCGCCGGTGCTGGCCGGGCGCACCACGAAGAAGAGCATCATCATCCAGTCGCGCCCATCCGGTGACAGCGTGCTCCGCTACGGCGCGGACGGCGTCGTGGAGAACCACTACGAGGAGCACGAGAACGGGCGCGGCCCCGAGGTGAACGCGAAGATTCGCTTCGCGGCGGACGGCACGCTCGCGTCATTCGATGCGACCGGTCACGAGACCATGGGCACAGCGATCGACGAACACTTCACGCTCACCGGCAAGCACGCGAAGTGGAAGAGCACCGCGGAGTCCGGCGAGAAGGACGTGGACGGCCCCGTGTTCTACGTGCCGCTGGCGCCCACGATCGAGAGCCTGGGCTGGCTCGCACGCGCGCTCAAGAACAACGGCGGCAAGATCGCGCTCCTCCCCGAGGGCGAGGCGCGCATGGAGCGCACGGGCGACTGGCAGCTCCAGAAGCAAGACGGCGATCCGAAGGTGCACGTGATCACGGGCTACGCGATCTACGGCATCAGCTTCGAGCCCACGCGCGTGTGGATGGATGAGAAGGACGAGCTCTTCGGCTACGTGGATGCCTGGTACTCCGTCGTCACGTCAAACGCCGTGAACGAGATGCCCGCCCTGCTGAACATCCAGAAGGGGCTGGACGCCGCCCGCGACCAGGACATCCAGAAGCGCCTCGCACACAAGCCGCCGCCGGAAGGGCTTGCGATCCAGCATGCGCGGGTCCTCGACGTGGTGAAGGGCAAATGGATCGAGGACGCGACCGTGGTCGTGAAGGGCGACAAGATCGTCGCCGTGGGTCCTTCGAAGAAGACGCCAGCACCGAAGGGCGCGGAGCTCGTGGACGCGCAGGGCAAGTCGCTGATCCCCGGCATGTGGGACATGCACTCGCACCTTGGTCCGTCGGACGGCGTGCTCGATCTCGCCGCGGGTGTCACGACCGCGCGTGACGTCGGCAACGATCCGGATCGCCTGGACGCGTACAAGGAAGCGTGGGACTCGGGCCGCACCGCGGGACCACATGTCGTTCGCGCAGGCTTCATCGAGGGGCGGGGCGAGAAGGCCGCGGGCGCGAAGGTCACCGCCGAGACCGAGGATGAAGCAAAGGCAGCCGTAGCCTTCTACAAGAAGCGCGGGTACGAGCAGATCAAGATCTACAACTCCATGAAGCCGGAGCTGGTGCCGGTGCTCGCACAGGCAGCGCACGAGGCAGGCATGCGCGTGTCGGGTCACATCCCGGTGCACATGCGCGCGGAGGAGGCCGTGCGCGCGGGCTACGACGAGGTGAACCACATCAACATGCTGTTCTTGAACTTCTTCATCGACAAGGACACGGACACCCGTACGCCGCTTCGCTTCACCATCGTCGCAGACCGCGCGCCAGAGCTCGATCTCACGGGCAAGCCGGCAAAGGACTTCTTCAAGCTGCTGAAGGACAAGAAGACCACCGTGGATCCCACGCTGGTCGTGTTCGAGGGCCTCTTCGTGGATCGCGTGGGCGAGTACGGTCCCGGCATCAAGCCAGTGGCCACGCGCCTGCCCGTGCAGATCCGCCGTCAGTTCCTGCGCGGCGGGCTGCCCGTCCCCGAGGGAAAGGATGCAAGATACAAGGAATCCTTCCAGGCGATGCTCAAGATGGTGAAGGCGCTCAAGGACAACGGCACCCCGATCGCGGCAGGCACCGACAGCCTCGCGGGCTTCTTCCTTCATCGCGAGCTGGAGCTCTACGTGGCCGCGGGCCTCACGCCTGCCGAGGCGATCGCAACCGCGACCATCGGCCCCGCGCGCATCATGAAGAAGGACAAGACGACGGGCTCGATCGCCGTGGGAATGGACGCGGACATGGCGCTGATCGACGGTGACCCGCTCGTCCGCATCGACAACATCCGCAAGGTCGTGAGGACCATCAAGAGCGGAGTGGTCTACAAGTCGAGCGACCTCTACAAGGAGGTCGGAGTCACGCCGTGAGGGATCTCAGCGCGCGCAGCGGCCGCCCACTGCCAGATACTTGTTGGCTGCCGTGTACGTCCTGAAACCGCCCACGGGGTGCTGGTTCGGGATCCCGTGGTTGTCGAACGCGCCTGTGCGCGCCAGGCCTGCCGCCATCACGGAAGGGTCCACGCCGACCTGCGGCGTCGTTGGCATCGCGATGTTGTAGACGTCGCCCGCGAGGTCCGCGTGGCCGAACGGGCCGTTGCCCTTCGGGAAGCGACCAGGCGGCGCGAGGTAGATCGAGTAGTCGCACTTGGCCGGGTCGTCGCCGATGCACGAGAGCGTGTCCGGCAGCCAGAAGTTGTACTTGTAGTTTGCAACTGTCTGGTCCACGCCGCCGTCGGGCGCGGGCTTGCCGAAGGCGATCGCGTGCGCCATGGTGTCGAACGGGTAGTCCCAGCCGCCGGGCGCGGGCGTGTTGCCCCACGGATAGAGGTAGCTTGCAGGCGTGCCCTTGTCCCACGCGTAGTCCAGCTCGTCGAGCGTGGGGACGCGCCCACCGTCCCAGATGCAGAACGCAGCGATCATGTAGAACGTCGCGCACTGCATGGGCTTCTGATCGAGCGCGTCCTGCGCGTACTGCTGCGTGTCCGCGAAGAGGTTCGTGTTCACCGCGTCCGGCAAGCGGAACGTGCGGGCATTGCCGACCTCGCTCGTGAGGCAGCCCTCGTTGCCAGGACCCTCGGTGCCGTAGTGGATGGGGCCGAGCTGCTGGTAGACACCGTCCAGGCCCGCGCCAGCTGCATACTGGTGTGGAGCGGCCAGCGTGGTCGTGCCGTCGTCCATCTTGTTCGGCAGCCACGCTTCCCAGGTGGGATCGAACCACGCTGGGCGGTTCGCGTGCACGTAGCCGCGCACGTCGCCGCCGGTCTTGTCGATGAACACGCGGAAGCGACCGGCGGTCACGCTGTACTTGTCGAGCGTGAAGGCTGCCTTGGGCTTGGGCACCGGGATCGCCGTGCAGCAGCTCTCCATGCCGTTCGCTCCGCAGGTGCGACCGCCGTTCGCTTGGGTGCAGCTGCGGCCCGCCGCGCAGTGCATCGTGTCGTCGCAGCCGTTGCTCCGGCACTGCGCGTCCGTCGAGCACGCCGCCCCCGCGGGAAGCAGGGTCGAGCCGGAGTCACCGCCGTCGCTCGCGCTGCCGCCGCCGTCGTCGCTGCCGCTCGCACCATCCTTGCCGGTCACGCCGCCGCCGTCGCTCGTGCCGCCGCCGCCGTCGCTGCCGCCGTCACCGCCGACCGCACCGCCACCGTTGCTACCGCCGCATGCGATCGCGAGCACACCGAGCGAGAGACCAAGACCAAGACCACCAAGCAGCAAGCTTCTCATGGGTGAAGAGCGCCTCCGAAGCACATGACGTGCAACCTGCATGACATCGCAAGACGGCGACATTGTCCGAGGAATCGCACCAGGAGCCCGGACAAAACGGGGGTCACCCCCTGAACCTCCAGACGTCCAGGGGACTAGCTGCACCCCTGACAGGTGCATGCACCTTGCATCTTGCAGACGGCGTCGCAGGTTGCCTTGTCGGGCTCGGCGGCGCTGCCCGTTGGCGCGCCGTAGACGTCCGCGCACTGCGTGCTGGTCTTGCAGTCCCACACGAGCTTGCAGTTGTTCGCGGGAGGACCTCCGCCGCCGTTTCCCTGCGTCCCGGTGCACACTCCGGTCGGAGGCAAACACTTGCGACCGGACCCATTGGCGTTCGTGGGATCGCTCGCGCAGCACGAGCCGAGAGGGCAGGAATAACAGAACCCCCCGGTGACGCCGCAGCCAACGCCCGGCTGAGGCAGGCATGTCTTGCCACCAGCGGTGTCGTCCGCAGCGGCAGGACAATCCGCGTTGGAGGAGCCCGGGGTACAACAAGCTTGGCCGATTGGAACGCACGATGGACCGGTGCAGTGATGCGTCCCCTCGGGGCAATCGAAGCTGCCTTCCGGTTTGGCGGATGGAGCGTTCGTGCAACAGAAGGCCGACGGTGGTCTGTCCGAAAGTGTTCCGCTCGGTGCCGGCGCAATGCACGCATGGGTGGGGTTGGGCTGACATCCGCCACCGGCGCTGTTGGTGCAGTAGTTTGACGTTTGTCGAGTGCCGTCGTCACAGCACGCAGCGTTGAGCGGCATGCAACCGTTGCCGCACGGATACGTCGTCTTCGGACATCGCCCCACCAGACCAACGTCCGGGTCGGTCGTCGTGGGGACAGGAGCGGGGAGGAGCGACGAGCACGCCGCCGAGAGCGGAAGCACCAAGAACGCGGTCGCCGTGACGGCTCCGCAGATCCCCCAACGCTGCCCCATCCCCCATCGTACCGTCCATGAACGGCGCGGCAACGACCATGTGCAATGCGTTGACTCGCGACGCGTTCGTCACGGTTGTGCCAGTGGCACACCTCACCGAATGGCTTGTTTTGCGGCGGACCGTGCGTTTCGTTGGTCTCTCCGACATGGCGCGCTCGTTGCGTTGATGTGGGCCATGAGGACGCTCGGCTGGACACTTGGTTTCGCGCTCGTGACGTTGGCCGTGGCCTGCGGTGGCAAGACCGCTGGTGACATCATCGGAGGCGGTGGCGGCGGCGGAGCAGGGAACGATGGCGGCGTGAGCGGTTCGGACGGTGGTGGCGGTGGTGGCGACAGTGACGGCGGTAACACGCACGCTCCGCCGGAGAAGCATCGCGCGGTCGCGGTCGCCTGTGGCGCCAGCAAGGTGCCGCCCGAGCCGAACGTGGACAAGAACAACTTCGCGCCCAACGCCACCTTCGAGTGCAAGACCAACGAGGAGTGCACGAAGCAGAAGGGTGGGCGCTGCGCGATCATGGAGTGCGGAGGCTTCGGCGGCCCCGCGTGCCAGCCGCAAGGCACGCGCTGCGACTACGACGCGTGCTCGAGCGATCTCGACTGCACCAACGGCGCCATCTGCGACTGCGGCACCGGCGAAGGCAGCACCAACCGCTGCGTGAAGAGCGACTGCCGCACGGACGCTGAGTGCGGCTCCGGTGGCTACTGCTCGCCGAGCATCGCAACGTGCAGCGCCCAGATCGAGGGCTACTACTGTCACGCGACCTCCGACACCTGCGCGAGCGACAGCGACTGCACGGAAAACTTCGGCGGCATGTGCCAGTACACCGGCAATCACTTCGAGTGCGGCGGTGGCGTGTGCGCGGCGGCTGCCGGCGCGATGTGAGCTACATCCGGACGCAGATCATCCCGACGAGCGCGATGTTCGAACACTTTGACAGCATGCCCGTGCACCCGGCGCCGTTCATGCACTCGTCGGAGCAGTAGAAGGTACCGTTCGTGGGGCCCTCGACGCAGAGCGCGCTCGCGCAGTCGTTGCCCGTCACGCACTTGTCGATCCCGTTCTTGCCAGTGCCGCGCACGCCCAGGTGACAGAAGCAGCCGGTCGTCTCGTCGCACTCGCAGCGCTCCGCCGTCGGGCAGTCCTTGTTGAAGCTGCAGACCTTGTTCGAGCCAGTGGCGTCGAACGCGGCGTCCATCGCGCCCGAGCTGCCGTCCTTGCCACTGCTTCCGCTGCCATCCACGTCGGAGGCGCCGCCGCCGTCATCCGTGGAAGAAGAGCCGTCCGTGGCGCTGCCGGTGGAGCCATCCGTGACTCCTCCCCCGCCACCACCCGAGTTGCTCTGACCGCACGCGGCTACGAGGACCGGGAGGAGCAGGAACGACGAGCACGCGATCGAGCCGAGGAGCACCAGGGGACTGCGCATCCGGTCTCCTTACTGGTAAAGACTCCGTCCGTGAAGCACACTCCCCTGTTCGCTGCGGTTGCCCTGCTTGTCCCTGCGTCCCTCGCCGCGGTCTTCGTGGCCTGCTCGTCGTCTTCCACGAGCACTCCGGTTGGCACCGGAGACGACGCTGGAGACACCGCGACCGACGCGGCCGCCAGCATCGTGGACGTGGGCGCTCCCATTCCCATCCCCGATCTCGATGCAGGTCCCGATCTACTCACCGGCTGCGCGCGCGACCCGGGGCCCATCCCGCCGGCGTTCGCCGCCACGTCGAAGAAGGACCCGCTCGCGGGGGCCTTCACGCTGGACCAGGCAACGGCGGGCTTCCCCGCTGGCACGGGCACGTGGACGGCTGCAATCTACACGGAACTCAAGGGCATCAAATGCACGCTCGACGACAAGGCCGCGCCGATCTCGGTCGCGAACTTCATCGGCCTCGCGCGCGGGACACGTCCGTACAAGCAGAAGACCACCTGGCAGATCGGCCGCTTCTACGACGGGCTCACGTGGCACCGCGTGATACCGGACTTCGTCATCCAGGGCGGCGACCCGCTCGGCGACGGCACGGGCGGACCGGGCTTCGATCTCACGGCCGAGAACCACATTGCGGAGCCAAAGGGCACGCTCGCGATGGCAGCCGGTGCGAAGCCAAGCGGCAGCCAGTTCTACGTCGTGGTCGGCATGGGCCCCTCCGCCGACTACAACGTGTTTGGCACCTGCGATACGCCCGCGGCGATCGCGGTCGCGAACGTGCCGCGCGACATCGAGGGCGGAACGGACATGCCCCTCAGCCCCGTCCACATGTTGCGCGTGGAGATCGGCCGCTGCCCCTGAGCGCTGTCGCCCCCATGTGACAGGCCGATGACGATGCTGAACGCATGTCATCATCCTGCGAACGCCCCGCGAACTTCGTCGTAATCATTCATTGCGGCGCGGGCGTGGGCCTGGCAAACCATCTAGTTGGGATGCAGGACGAAAGGGCGACACCAACACTCGGACCACTCCTCGTCGTTGATGACGATGAAAGCATTGTCCGGGTGCTGTGCCGATTGATCGGCAAGGTCTGTCCTGCGGTGGGCGCGACCACCATCGCCGAGGCGAACGGACACATCGAGCGCGCGCCCCGCCTGACGGGCCTCATCCTGGACGTCCATCTTCAAGAGGGGTCGGGCTGGGAGGTCCTCGTCACCGCGCGCGCGCGCGATCCGTTGCTCCCAGCCATGATGCTGACCGGCATGCGGTGGTCCAGTCTGGTCGAACAGGCACGGGAGTTCCACGCGATCCCGTACGAGAAGCCGCTGGAGCCGGGCGACGCGGTGCGGTTCGCAGAGACCGCACAGAGGCTCCAGGAGAACGCGCCCGCGCGCATGCGTGGGCTCCTGGAGGAGCTCACCGAGCGATGCAAGCTCACGACGGAGGAAGCGGGCGCGGTCGAAGACAGCCTCCTTGTTCGCTCCAGCACGAGCGGCGCGCCCAGCTCCGACGGACCAGCCAGCACGCGCGCACCGAAGACCATGACGGCGCATATCCTCTCGAAGACCGGCGCGAAGTCCCTTCGCGACGTGCGCGACTCGCTGCTGCGATCCTACTTCGCGAGCTGAGACGCAGCGCCGGGAACGCACGGAGCAGACAGCTCCGACTTGATGCGCTCTGCTTCCTCGTTCGTGATCTGCGTCGGCCGTGCCGTACCGCCATCGATCAGGACGCGCCACGCGCCGTCCGCATCCTTCACCCACACGGACTGGAAGAGGCCCTTCATGTAGCGAGAGGTCGCGTTCGGCCGCGGGTCCTCGATGACGTAGGGACCACGCGACACCGCCGTGCCCGCGCCCTCCGCGACGACGACGGAGGTGGGATGCCAGCGAAGGAGCACGGACTCCCCCGTGAGGAGTGGCCTCCATTCGGCGAGGACCGCCTCGCGACCGCGTGTGACGGACTTCTCGCCTTCCACGAACATCGCTTGCGGATGCAGGTGCTCCACGAACGTGCGCTCGTCGTGCGCAGCGACGGATGCGGCGAACGAAAGCTCACGGCTCCACACGGCGCAGCGTGCGTCCTCGGTGACCGCGGTTTTTGGTGGGCCTGGCGGCACGCTTCCCGTCTCCGTCTTCGGGCGCTCCGGCGCTTGCGCAGCCCCGCCACACGCAACGAGCGCGAGGGCGAGCGATACGATCAGCGAATGGCGGCTTCGTCTCGCGAGGGCGGTCACGCAGCGATGATATCAGGCCGCGGTGAGGGCGGGCGGGGCGCGGTGACGACCCGGCAACGCAAGGCGAAAGAGCTTCTTCACCACGCTCTTGAACTGGCCGAACAGCGAGCCGGTGTTGTAGCGCAGGCCGTACTTCGCACAGATGACGCGGAGCCGCTTTGCCATGGCCGGATAGCGATGCGCCGGGATGTCCGGGAACATGTGGTGCTCGATCTGATGCGAGAGGTGCCCCGAGAGGAAGTGCGTCACACGTCCGCCCTCGAAGTTCGCGGAGCCCATGAGCTGCCGCAGGTAGAAGTGCGCGGTCGACTCGTTCGTGAGGCACGACGGATCGAACGTCTCGGTCCCATCCGGGAAGTGCCCGCAGAAGATGACCGTGAACGACCACACGTTGCGCACCAGGTTCGCGACCAGATTGCCCAGGAACACGGCCGGCGCGTGTGGTCCCGCGAGCAGCGGGAAGATCACGTAGTCCGGCAGCGCCTGGCGCACGGCCTTCTTGCCGATCTCGCGCAGCCGGCGCGCCTCGTCCGGGTCGCGCTCCGACTTCTTCTGGAAGATGAAGCGACGCACGTCCACGTCATGCAGGCCCACGCCCAGCTGGAACGACAGCGCGAGCCACGCTGCGTAGAGCGGCTGCAGCAGATGCCCGGGGTGCCAGGGCTGCTCCTCGCTCACGCGCAGGATCCGGTAGCCCAGGTCGTGGTCCACGCCGCGCACGTTGGTATATGTATGATGCAAGTAGTTGTGGGAATGCCGCCACTGGTCGCTCGGGCAGATGTGGTCCCACTCGTACGTCTGGGAGTCCAGGTCCTTCGCGCGCGCGAAGTCGTACTGCCCGTGCAGCACATTGTGACCGATCTCCATGTTCTCGATGATCTTGGCGAGCGACAGGCAAGCCGTTCCAGCCACCCACGCGGGGGGAAAGAACGAAGCGAAGAGCAGGCCGCGGCCGAGCACGGCCAGCACGCGCTGCGCCCTCATGACGCGGCGGATGTAGCGAACATCGGCCTCGCCCAGGTCCGCCTTGACGGAGAGATGAAGCTCCTCGACCTCGCGGCCGAAGGAGTCGAGCTGTTCGGGGGTGAGATTGTGATCCATGTCTTGCTCCTGGTCAGAGATCGAGCACCACGTTGCCGACGGGTTCGTTCACGCAGATGCGGATGTCCACGTTCGCGTCGGTCGACAGCTCGCCGGTGCGAATGTCGCGCGTCACGCCGGACACCTTCCTGCACGTGCAGGAGTGGCAGATGCCCATGCGGCAGCCACTCCTTGGCGTGAGCCCTGCGTCCTCTGCCATGGCGAGCAGAGTGCGCGAGCCCGTCTGCGTCTTCGCTGCGCGAGCGAATACGACCTCCGGCGCAGGCCCCTCTGCGCCTATCGTCGCGTGCTCTTCCAGGCTGAAGGCCTCCGCATGGAGTCGCTCGCTCGCGCCCCGCTCCGCATAGAGCGCGGACATGGCGGCAAGCAGCCCCGGAGGTCCACACACGAACGTCTCGCGCTCTGCGAAATCCGGGACGTGCGCGACGAGGTCCGTGCGGGCATCGCAACGGCCGAATGGCGCGCTGACGGCGCTCGGCTCGTCGTCCGTCCACACCAGGATCTCGGCGCCCGAAAAGAGCGCGTGCTCCTGGAGCTCCTTCGCAAAGACCACGTCCGCGGAGGTACGTGCATAATACACGAATGTTGCGCCATGGGCCTGGCCGCGGAGCGCAAGCTCGCGGAGCATTGACATGACTGGCGTGATTCCGCTGCCGCCGCTGACGAAGAGCGGGCGCGACGGCGGCGTCTCCGGCAACACGAACGTCCCCTGGGCCTGCGAGATCGCAATGATGGCCCCCCGCTTCTGCCGCCACACGAGCTCAGGTGTCACGGCACCACCCGGCCGCGCCTTGATGGTGATCTCGATGGTGCGCTTCTCGTCATGGAGGGCCGGCGCGCTCGCGATGGAGAAGCAACGCGTGCGTCGAACGCCGGCGACCTCGGCCTCCACCATGATCCACTGCCCCGCGCGGTGCCCGCGAAAGAGTCCATTCGGACGCAGGACCAGCGTGGTCGTATCCGCGGTCTCGGGCCGGACAGCAACGACCTCCGCAAGGATCTCCTTCCGCGACAGGAGCGGAAACACTTCTCGCAGGTAGTCCTCCGCGGACTTCGGGTACACGAGCGGCGCCAGCACCGCCTCGATGAGGCCCAGTGCGCGCGAGGCTGCGGACGGACGTGTGCTTGTCAGCCCGGACGGGCTTTCAACCTGATGCATGACTTCTCCTCCGGACCCGACAGGGCCCGTTCAGACGTGGTTGGTTTCGCGGCAGGACTCCTTCGGTCCTAGCGCTTCTTCGCGTGCTTCTTCTTGCTGAGCGCGGAGGCCGCGCCCGACTCGTTGGCTTTGCGGACTGCGCGCTCCATCTCCCGCGCGAACATGATCCGCACGGCCTCCAGGCTCACTGGACGTATCTCTTCGTAGGCAACGTTCAGGTCTGGCCCCAGCGCATCTCCGCGCTTCACGATGAAGTCGGTCAGGTCAGAGGCCAGGCGCGAGAGATGCTTCTTCATCACCTCCGCGGCATCACGGCTCACGTCCGTGGGAACGCCGACCTTCTCCATCCGGAGCACCAGCGCAAACAGCTGGGGGCTGTCCACCAGGTAGGCGTCGCCGCGGCGCTCGATCACCTTCGCGCGCAGGAGCTCCGCAGCAAGACCAGGCCTGTGCCCGGCGAGCTGTTCCGCGAGCTCTGTGTCGCTCAGGATCTTCGGACGATCGCCATCCCACGGCTGGGACAGGCGCTCGTGCAGGCCAAGCCACTCCTCCACGGAGTACGCGCCCTTCTCGGACTCGGCGAGCACCTCGCGGATCGCCTTGATCTGGAGCCCGCGATCCTGCAGCTTCGCGATCAGCTCCAGGCGCTCCTTGTGGGCCATTCCGTAGTACGCAACGCGACCGCGGATGTCCGGCTTCGGCAGCGCCCCTGCCGACTGATAGAAGCGGATCGTGCGGCTGGGCACCCGCGTGAGCGCGGCCAGCTCGTCGATCGTGTAGCTCGCAGTGGGGTCCGCCTCACTCATGACTGTGCTAGTTATAACCGTGACAGTTGCTGCTGTCAACGTTGCCCGGTCTCTTTTCTGCGAAGAAGTGACATGCTCGCCGTCGGGTCCCGCGCGGAGGTGTCGTCTTGCATCTGATCAGCTGTGGCGAGTGTCGGCGACACGTGAAGGCATCTGCAGTGGCGCGTGGCGAGGCATGCCCCTTCTGCGGCTGCGCTGCTTCGGACCAGGCGCGCAGCGAGGCTGCGTCGTTCGCTCCGGACGCGCGACCGCGTGATCGCTCCGTCTTGCTCTTCGGCGCGGCCGCCATGGCGAGCGCGCTCGCGGTCAGCGCATGTGGAAAAGAGAGCGACGGCCATGGCGGCGGCATGGTGATGCCCTACGGCGCACCGATCACGGTCACGCCCGACGCGTCGCCGTCGATGCCCGAGCCCCGCGCCTCTGCGACCAACCCCGAGGCTCCAAGAGATGCAGGCGCCTCCCCCATGCCGCTGGCGCCCGCGTACGGCGGACCGCCGCCGCAGTCCTCTGGCAAGAAGTGAGCGCTACGGAAGCTTCGCCGGCACCGGAAGCGTGAGGCCCGCACGGACCTCGGTCACGATCTGCGCGGACAGCGCGGTGTCCGCCTGCTCGCACGCGCGCGAGACATCGCCGCTGATCGCGCCCTTGCACTCCTTGCCGCGCTTCTTGTACGCAGCCAGGATCTTCGCGTTCTTGAGCAGCGCGTCCCTGGTCTGCGCCTCGTAGATGCGGAACGGGAGCGGCGCGCCCTTGGGCTGCGGTGGACGCCGCTCCGTGACCTCGCCGTCCTCCAGTGAGTAGCAGTTGCCGTCCCACCGCAGCACGAGCCAGCCCGTACCACCGGAGCCGACCACGATGCCGCCAGCCGGTGGCGCACGCCGATGCAGCGCGAGCACCTCTTCGTCGAACGCGAGGCGCGCACGTGCGCTTGCGCCGCCGTCCGCGTTCCATGCCTCCACGTCGCCCTTCAGGTACATGCGCGTGAACGGTGACTCCTTCGCGAACATCGTGAGCGCGACGTCGAAGAGCGGCGCGTTGCAGAGCCGCCTCACGAACGCAGGATCCGGAACGCATGGTGTGGCGTCGCCCGCGCACGTCTTCGGAATGCCCGCTGACCTGGGCTCTTGCGCCGTTGCCCCCTCCGCGAGCGGCGGAACGCCGGCATCCGCGGTCGCGTCCGGACCCGCACTGTCCGTATGTGCGGGCTCCTTTGGGGTGGCCTTGCCGCCGCACGAAGAGAGCAGCAAGAGGACGATCAGAGCGCGCGTCATGCCTTCGCCTCATCATCGCCGCCGTGGGTCTCGATGAACGCCTGGAGCCTGCTCTTTGTGATTCCGCGCATCGGATGTTCGCTCAGCGCGTCAGCTGTCGGTACTCGGCGACCAGGTCGGCCGTGTTCGCGTTGGGCGCGGTCTGCGTCATGAAGCTCGTGGACGGACCGACCGCGCTCTTCGCGGATTTGATGCGTGTCCCCGACTCGTCAATACGCGACGCGAACGCATCATGCACGGCTGCGAAGTCCTTCATGCCAGTCGCTGTCACCAGCGCGGCCTGCTCGTCGGCCGGCAGCTGCTTCGCGTAGAGGGCCTGGAAGTAGTCCCATGCTCCTGCAAACTCGGCCTTCGCGATCATCAGGATGTCCATGCCCGCGATGAACGACTGCGCCATCAGGCGACGCTTCTCCGTCAGCGAGAGGTTCTTCGTGCGACCCCAGGTCCAGAACGCGTCACTCACGGTCACGCCCTTCAGGCCCATCCCACGCACCGCGGTCGCATGGCCCTGCGCATCCAGCCCGGAGGCCGCTCCGTCGATGCTGCTGTCGCCGCGGAGCACGCCTTCAAGGATGACGGGAGACAGCGTGGCCGGAGTGCTCGAGCCGTCGAGGATCTTGTAGCTCGCGTGGCTGACCATGGTGCCGAAGTTCGGCCAGGTGCCCGCTGCGTTCACGGACGCCGTGGCGGAGCGATACGGCGAGAGCTCGCGCTCCACGGCGTCCTTCGTGACGGAGTACGTGTGCACGCTGGGATCCACGTCGGTGTTGCCGCTCGCGTTGCCCAGACCGGGGAAGTGCTTCGTGATGAAGACCACGTGCTTCTCTTCGCCGTACGCCTTGGTCATTGCCGTGATGCAAGAGGTGACGATCTCCGGAGTGGCGTCGATGGCCCGCGTGCGGAACATGCCGGGCGTGCCCGAGTGCTGCGTGTAGAGGTCTGACACCGTACCGAGCGCCATGTTCATGCCGATGGCGGACATCTCGCGCGCGGTGATGCGGGCGTGCAGCTCGCACACGCGCGGGCTCTTGTTCTTGGCGACCGCACGACCAAGCGAGGCGCCGTCGACAAGATCCGTGAAGCCCTCGAGGGACTTGAAGCGCTGCGTGCCGTGCTCTTCCTGGTCGGCGGCGTAGAACACCTCTGGCGTGCCGGAGTCGTGCGCGCTGCGCGAGTACGCGGACACCATCTGTCGCGCGGTGGTGCCCGGCGCATTCGTCGGGTTCCACAGGATCACCGCGCCCAGGTTCTTGTGCTTGATCATGTCGTGCACGTCCGAGTACCCGGAGGGCACGACACCGAAGTGCTCAATCATGAAGAACTGGCCGATCGCCGCGTTCGGCGTTCCCGAGAAGAGCGCTTGCTCTTGCGACTCGTCCACGCTGCCTTCATCGGGGGCGGAGCTGCACGCCGCGAGCGAGAGGACCGCTGCGGAGAGGAAGAGCGCACGACCAGAGGACGCGAGGTGAGCGAGGCGCATAGGCATGATGTAGCAGAATGTATGCCCATGTGTACGTAAGTAATTACAGTCACTTGGCTGGCACCCACCCACTCGTTCCAGGCCCGGTGATGGACGATGGATCCAGATCGGGGGTCGAGGGCGACGTCGAGGTCGACGGCGAGGTCGAGGTTGGGGTCGAAGTCGAGGTCGGCTTGTCGCTCGTCGGGGTGACAGGGCGAGGCACCGATTTCGAGATCGGCGGGGTTGTCTCGCGACACTTTGGGGACGATGCGATTCGAATTCGACGACTTCACCCTGGATACCAATGTGTTCGAGCTTCGGCGCGCGGGGGTCTTGCGCCCGTTGCAGCCGAAGCCACTCGACCTGCTTCGCTATCTCATCGAGAACCGCGACCGCGTGGTGCTGAAGCGAGAGCTCCTGTCCCACCTCTGGGCCGACGTGCGCGTGACCGAGAACGCGCTCGCGCAGGCCGTGGCATGCGTGCGAGAGGCGCTGGCCGATGCATCAGCGGCGGCCATCGTGGGTATGCGCGGACGCGGCTACCGCTTCGTGCTCCCCGTGACGGAGCTCATGGACGAGCCGCGGCGCACGCCCGAGCGCGGCAAGATCGGCTTCGTTGCGCCGCCCGGGATGGCGCTGGACCTGGACGTCGCGCTGCACGCGAAGGACACCGTAGGCGTTCGCACCGTGACGACGCACGCACGTGCATGCAAACCGCTCGGCAGCTTCCGCGCTCTGCTTGGCGCGCATGCGGATGCGTTTCCGGACGACACGGTTGACGGGCTCCCGCTCTGCCATGCGCTGACTTCCGCCGAGACCGAGCTCGCGCTCGCGGAGCTCGTCACCGCGTTCATGGAGGACGAGACGCGTCAGGCCACCGTGATGATCCTGGAGGGCCTCGAGCATGCAGACGTGTCGTCGCTGCTCTTGTTCTGTCATCTGGTGGAGCGGCCGCGCGGCGCCGTCACGCTCGTGGGCACGAGCGACCTGGGCGTGCTGCGACCCGACGGCGTGGTCGCGCGTCTGCTCTCGCCACACGTGGAGGCCGAAGAAGGTCGCGAGCAACGATGGTCGGAGACGGCGCCTACGTCACGCATGGGCGTTCGCCGCGACAAGGTCAGCGACAACGATGGTGGCGAGCTCACTTCGGCACTCGCGCGATGATGCCGAGCGCTGAGTCCGAATAGAACGCGTATGTGCCGTCCGCGACGATGCGGCCGCCCGCCGACAGGCCCGTCACGAGGACAGTCGATGCGCCGCCGATCTTCGGCACCTTGCGCACCTCGGTCTGGGTGGTGAAGTAGACCGTGTCCGTGTCTATCGCGACGCCCACCGCGCCCGTGAGCGCGTTCGCCAGCGTGAGCGTGGTCTTGTCCACCACCGAGACGCGGACGATGTTCCCGCCGTTGGCGACGAACGCATAGTCGGCGTCGATGACCACGTCGATGGGCTCCTTCCCGAGCACGACCGGCGTGGTGGTGGCACCGACGGAATCGATGATGCCCAGCGCGGCGCCGCCAAGATCCGCCGCGTACACGAACGAGTTGTCCGTGGTCACAGCCACGCCGAAGACGTGGACAAGGAGATTCGTGGACTCTGCACCGAAGCTCATGGTCCCGGTCTTTCCGAAGTAGCGCACCTCCGTGCCGCTCGCCGCGTAGATGACGTTCGAGCTCAGCGCGATGCCCTGAATATCCGCAGGCGCGGGCATGCGGCCAGTGAGCACCGCGCCGGTGCCGTCCACCTTGGACGCACGCCAGACGTTCTCCGCACCGTCCTCCGCCGCGTCGTTCCAGTACACGGTCGTCGCGTCAACGGCGATCCCGCGCGGGAAGCCGTCGTCCATGGCGAGCGTGACCGTGGCGCCTCCGGTCTTCGAGACCTTCGACACAGGATTGGGATCGCCGACAGTGCCCAGATGTCCCATCTCCGTGAAGAACACCTCGGCTCCATCCGCAGCGAGATACAGCGGGTTTTTCAGGTTCTTGGCGAGCACGAGCGGCTGACACACGTTCGACACGCACGGGTTGCCATGGCAATCGATCACGCACGCGGCGCCATCGGCGCTTGCATCAGAAGCGTCAGAGGTCAGGCCATCGAACGCAGCATCGTGCGCATCGGATGATCCCGACGAGTCGCCCACGACCGCACCATCATCGTGGCGACTCGCACCTTCGAGCGAGCCGTCCTGTCCGGTGTCCACTGGCTCTGTGAGATCGCCCAGGCGCACGTCGGAAGTGCACGCGAGTAGCCAGGTGACCGAGAGCGGCGTGGCCAGGAGCGCGGCGCGAAGCGCGTGGAGCGTCTTGCCGCGTTGCCTCATGGCTTCTTGGGCTCTGCGATCAGAGCACGCACGCGCTCGTCGTAGGTGCTGCCCGGGTTCCGGGCGAGGAAGCTCTGGGCAAGCGCGCGCGCGCCGGCGGTGTCTCCCTTTGCAGAGAGCGCCTCTATGCGGACGAGCGTTGCCTCCTGGCCCAGGATCTTCGGCGCGGGCGCCGCGTCGTACCTGTCCAGCTCCACGAGCGCGGCGCGCGGATCACCACGCCCGATCGCGCTGCGGGCGCGGTCCAGGATCGCGGTCTCTTCGGCGAGCCCAAGCGGCGCGCGCGCGACCGGCTTTGCAATGCGGTCCGTGATGGTCGCGGGGGAGCTCGCTGTCGGCGCGGTGTCCACCTTGGGCCCGAGGCTGCTTGCGACCGCGGTCTCCAGCGAGGACGCTGAGGCGGCCGGCACATTCGCCGGCAGGCCATTCTCTTTCTGAACGGATGCGGCAGGGCCGATCGCGGGAGGCGCGGCCTGCGTGATTGCTGGTGTTGCGGAGGAAGGCGACGGCGGCGTGTCTCCCCCGCCCTTCGAATAAAGCCCGATCGCAAGCGCGCCCACGGCCAGGCCGATGACGACGACCCACTTCAGCGTGGCGCCGCCACTCGCCGCGACCTGCGCGCCGGGGCCCGTTGCTGCTGCGTTCTTCGGTGGCTCCGCGGGACTGCCCAACGGGACCGGCTCTGGTGAGAGCGCGGCCAGCGTGAGCGCGCGGCGCCCTGCATCCGGCACGTCGTCCGTGGCGGACGCGAGCATCTCGCGAAGGAAACTGTCCTCCGCGCCGTCGTCAACCAGTCGTTCGAGGTCGCTCATGCTCCCCCCTTTCGCGGGCTGGTTCTCTTTGCCTGAAGTCGCTTCGCGGAGTCACGTACGTCCTCGCGGGCGCGACGCAGCCGCGACGCACACGTTCCGCTCGGCACATCCAGCAGCGCGGCGATCTCCGGGATGGAGAGACCCTCGAGCTCGAAGAGGACAAATACCTCACGGCTCTCGTCAGGCAGCTCCGCGAGCAGGAGGTCGAGCATGGCGCGCGCTTGCTTGCGTGACGCGAGCTCCTCGGGACCGGGTGAAGCATCCGCCAGTCCAAGCACCGCGTCTTCGTCTCCGCGCTCGCGCCGGTCCCGTCTGCGCGACTCCATCGCGACGAGCGGCGCCGCCCTGTAGAGGAACGCCTTCTCGCGCCCCACTTCGATGCTCGCGAGCCGCTTCCCGGCCACCACGAACACCTGCTGCGTGGCGTCGTCCGCGGCGGCTGCGGAAAGCCCGAGCCGACGGAGCGTGCGCCACACGAAGTCGTAGTTGACCTCGGCAATCTCATGAAGCCGCGCGCGCTCCTCGCGTGTGGAAGCCACATCAGGCGGCTCGGCTGCGGAGGATGCCTCCGCGTGCGTTCCACCGGAGCTCGGCGAGCGCTCCTCTGTGCGTGCCTCGGTGGAGAGCATGGGCCCTTCTCCATGTTTCGGGGCCTCTTCTTCGATCACGAAATCGGCTGCCTTTCACGAAAACACGTGGAACCCCAGGAAGAGGCCACCGAAGACCCCCAGTGAGGGTAGCTCGTACAGCGTCACGCCGGGAGTGGAACCCGCGCCCGCCGCGTAGAACCGCTGCCGGACGAGCGGCGCAGACACGCCGACATCTCCCCCCACGAAGAACCTGTTCGTGATCGCCCACTCGGCGCTGAGGCTGCCGCCGAGCGCGATGGACACGCGGGAGTCCTTCTGCGCATTCGCGAGCCCGTCGGCATGGGCCGTGAGCAACCCGCCATCGACCACGCCGCACGACGCCAGCACGAGCCTGCCTCGCACGACGCGAAGCGGACACGCCGAGAAACGAACGCCCGTCCAGCCAAGCGAAGCGGACGCGGTGCCCGAGCTCGTGACGGTCTTCGTGCTCTGACCGAAGGTGCCGATCACCTCGAGACGCGCCGCGGGCGAGAGCAGCGAAGGACGCACCCACACGCCCTCGATCATCCCGCCGAGCTCCGGTGCGACATTGGGGAGCGGCGCGGAGCGGGCGCCACCACGCGCGGCGGCAGAGAGGGCGAAGGTCGAAGAGCGCGGTGGTGGAACGAGCCGCACGATGGGGGGCGGCGGAGGAGGTGGTGGAGGTTGCGGAGCGGGTGGAGGGGAAGGGTCGGGTGGAGGGGAAGGGTCGGGCGGAGGGGAAGGGTCGGGCGGAGGCGAAGGCGGAGGCGTCAGATCTGGGGCTGGCTTCGTGGACGCATGAGGATCGATCGCCAGGGCCGCTACCAGCGCCAGCGCCGAGACGACCTCTGCGCACGACTGGCCCACGACCTCTCGCGTTGCGCTCTTGCCATCGGCGCTCAGTGTCAGCGTCCCGCGAACTCCCGCAGCTGCTCGCCCAGAAGCCCCGTCGTGACGGCCCACGGCAACGTGCAGGAGGCGACGCTCGCCGCTCTGCACCACCACGATCTTGGACGTCCGCGCCGTCAGCTCCGTCACGAAGACCGTCTCGTCGGGACAGCCCTTCTCGGTGACCACGTACTCCACGCGCACGGGCTCACGCTCTTCGTCCGCGGACACGGGGCGCGCAGAGAAGCAGATCCCGATGAGCACGACGAGCACTGCGGAGAGGCGTGGGATCAACGCGCGCACGTGATTCAGTGGATGCAGGCGTAGGCCTTGTTCGGCAATACGCAGGCGTACACGAGCTGACCGGAGCCGTCCGTCAGTCCAGAGCTCGTGCAGCAGTTGGATTTGCAGTCGATGCTGGTGTTGCACTTCGTGAAGCACGCGCGCTCTCCAGACGCGATGTCCTGCGCGCACACGTCGCCCGTGCAGCACTCCGACTGGTCCTTGCACGGCTGAACGCCATCACGCTCCTTCGCGCAGTTCAGCGGACACCCCTTTGCAGGGCAGCACATCTGCACGCTCTTCAGCTTGGTACAGGTAGGGCCAGCGGCGATGCTCGTGTCGAGGCACTCCGGATCGCCAGCGCACGTCCTGGTGCAGAAACCCTGATCGCACGTGGTCGACGCCCCGCAGTCACTCACGGAGTCGCAGAGAGCACCTGGAGCGCTCCCGACCTTCTTCGAGCACGCGACAACGCCGATGAAGAGGAACGCGGCAAGAACTGCTGCCGTTCGCTGCATGAGCATGCCAGCAGGATACCCTTATTCGTGCGCTGCCGGAGCTTCCTCGAGGACGCCAGCGAGGTGCGTGAGCACGGCGGCGCGAGCAGACCTAGAACAGCGGTGCCGACTCGACGGATTTCGGGGCGGGGATGCCCAGCAGGTCCGCGGCATTCCGCGCGAAGGCGCGATACGTGAGAGGCGTGTCCACGATGCGCCCGTGCGATGACGCGCGGCCGGGCCGTACGAACAGGGGCACTGCGCGATCGAACACCATGTCCGTCCCGTGGCTCGTCCCCTTGCCTATGGCGTAGTTCGGATCGAAGAAGCTACCGGGCTTGGTCAGGACGTAGAGCTCGCCCCCAGCGTCCTTCGCATGCGCGCGGCACAAGAGCGCATCCTGGCTCTCGATCTCGTCGGGTGGGCATGCATCCGGAAACTCCTCCGGCGAGAGCACCCTGGCCACGCCGGGATGCAAGAGCAGCGCGGCCTTCACTGCGGCGAGCATCTCCTTCTTGCGCGCGGGCGCGAGCTTCTTTGCGGCGTCGGTGAGCCACACGTATGGATCGGCGATGCCCGCGATCCAGCGCCCCTTGCCCAGCGTCTTCACGGCAACGGCGTCGAGCTCTTCGCCCAGCGGCTCCAGCAACAGACGCTCGCCCTTCTCGCACGGACGCTTCCAGCGATCGACGTAGCCCGGCGCGCAGTATGGACGGAGCGCCATGTTGCCCGCCGTCTCCGGCATGGGCGCGGTGCCGTGGTCGGCTGAGAGCACCGCGGACCAGCCTCCGGCGCCAAAGCGTCCGTCGAGCGCGGTGAAGAACGCGGCGAGCTCCTGGTCCAGGCGATCGAGCTCGTCCCACGCTTCCATGGAGTCCGGCCCGAACACGTGACTGATGTAGTCGTTCGACGAGAGCGAGATGGCGACGAGCGTCGGGTGGTAGCCCGCTGCGCGCTCATCCATGGCACGCAGCGCCATGGAGAGGAGCACGCGATCGCCGAAGGGTGTCATGCGGAACGCCTTCGTGGGGGACGACGCGGCGCTGAGGTCATGCGGGTAGGTCGCCTTGAGCCCCACGTAGTCGCCCTCGCCGTCCTGTCCGTCGGCGGATGCAGTGTGGCCCTTGACCCAGTCCGGCCGCAGCGGCGCGTCCCATGATCTTCCGGCGTAGGGCTCGTGATCTTCCTTCCACGCGGCGGCGAGCCACGGCGGAGGGGTGCGTGTGAACGCGGTGGACGTGATGAAGTTGCCCTTCGTTTGGTCGTACCAGACCACGTCCGTGGGCGCACGACCGCCGCCGAAGATGGCGCCGCGATCCTTGAGCGACATGCTGATGATCACAGCGTCGGGCTTTGCGGCGCGCAGGCTGTCCGCAAGCGTGGGGACGCGCAGCGCTGCGATCGAGGAGCTCACGTCGCCCTCGCGCGGGCCCTGCGTGCCGACCGCTGTCGCCTTTGGATCACGGAGCGAGGACACGCGCGCCAGCGCCTCGTCCATGCGCTCGTTGGACACGATGCCATTCTGGTGCGGCGTCACGCCCGTGTAGAGCGCGGCATGCCCGGGGGCCGTGTCGGTGACCGCGTGCGCGAACCGCATCTCGCGCGCGTAGGTGCCCTCGCGCGCGAGCCTGGCAAAGCCTCCGTCCGGCCGCAGCGCGGACATGCGGTCGGACATCACCCATGCCGCGAGCTGATCGACCACGATCGTGACGACCACGGGAAAAGGCGCCTGACCGTCCGTGGGCGGCGACGTAGAACGCGACGGGGGACCCGGGTACGGCAGGGCCGTACTCGCCGTGGCAGCGTCGGCCTTCACCGCAGCGTCCCCCCTTGCCACAGCCTCGGGCTGCGGAGAGCTGTCCTTGCATGCTTGTATACTGCACACAAAAACAACCACGAGCGCGGCGACCGTCCTCACGCGATCACTTGGCGGGAGCGGCAGCAGCGCCGGAGCAGACCTTCGGCTTGCCTTCGACCTTGTAGGTGACGCCCGTCTCCATCTTCTTGTACTTCACGAGGGCGCTGGTGCCCGTGGCCTTGCCTGCCTCGCAGGTGCCGTTCGAGATCTCGCCGAAGTCGTTCAGCTGCTCGAACTTGCCGTCCTCCGTGTCCACCAGGCGCGCCTTCACGGACGTGCCGGAGACGTTGAGCACGAAGATCTCCAGGTCGCCGTCCAGGTCGAGATCCTTCACGGAGATGATGTCGTTCTCGGGGACGGGCGCGTTGACCTTCACCTTCGTGCCCTCGGTCACGATGAGGTTGTGCGTTGGGGGGAGCTTCGCATCGCAGGGCGTGATGTTGACCAGGTAGAGCGTCTCCTTCGCCTTCGACGTGGTGAACGCGCCATCGTAGCCGCCGTCGACCTCGATGAGCGCGTCACCCTTGCCGGTGCACTCCTTCTTGGTCTTGCGGAATGTCTTGAAGCCGGAGTTGATCTGCTTGCCGTACGTCTCCGGCTTTGCAACGGGCGCCATGGGCGGGATCGCCTCGAGGTCAACCAGGAGGAGCCAGCCGTCATCCTTGGGGGGCATTGCCGCGCCGCCGTCGTCAGCCATGGCCATGGCGCCGCCATCTGCGACGACCGCGCCAGCGTCGGGCATGTCCGCGGGCGGCGGCGGCTTCGGCGGAGTGCCGGGCCCGCAGGCGGCGAGGGTCGCAAGGAGTGCAGCAGTGAATGCGGTGGTTGCCCTGGTCATGGCCGAGGAACTTACTCGAACCAGGGCGGATCGCGGGATGGAAAATGGCGGAACGGGGCGGCGGCTCGGCGGGTCAGCCCCCGAACGAGAGGAGCCGCAGCAGCTCGTCGCTCGAGAGCTCTTTTGGTGCGCTTTTTCCGCTCAAGATCGCGTCGGCCAGGCTCCGCTTCTCGGCGTGCATCTTGAGAACGGCCTCCTCGATCGTGCCCTTCGTGATGAGGCGCACCACCGTGACCGGCTCGGTCTGGCCCATGCGGTGAGCGCGCGACGTCGCCTGCTCCTCGGCGGCGGGATTCCACCAGGGGTCCACGTGAATGACGTGGCTCGCGCGCGTGAGGTTCAAGCCCACACCACCGGCCATCAGTGATGCGCACAGCGCAGCGTGCGACCCGCTCTGGAACCTGTCGACGATATCCTGACGCGCGTCTTGCCGCGTCTCGCCAGTCAGCACGAGCGGCTCGATGCCAGCCTCGCGAAGCGCGCGCGCGATGAGCTTCACCAGCTCCGCGAACTGGCTGTACACGAGCACGTGCGCGCCCTCGTCCTTGATCTGGGAGACCAGCTCGACGACGCGCGTGACCTTCGTGGTTGCGCCGTCGTACGAACCGTCCACCAGGCGCGGATCGCACGCCAGCTGACGGAGGCGCGTGAGCGCGGCGAAGAGCGCGATGCGAAGCTCCGCGTCCTTGGGTTGGCCCCGCTCCTTGTGCTTCTTGCCGAACGAGAGCAGCGCCGCCTCGCGTAGTGCGCGGTACCGCTTCCCCTCCTCTTCCGAGAAGGACAGCGTCTCCACGATCTCCTCGCGCGGCGGGAGCTCCGCGAGCACCGACGCGCGCGTACGCCGCAGCAGGAACGGAGAGAGCAACCGGCCCAGCGCCAGGAGCCGTTCCTTGTCCCCCTCGACCTCGATCGGGCGGCGAAAGCGCTCGCGGAACATCTGCTCACTGCCGAACACGCCGGGGAGCGTGACATCCACCAGGCTGTACAGCTCGCCCAGGTGATTCTCCAGCGGGGTGCCGGTGAGCGCGATCGTGAAGTCGCGCGTGAGCGCACGCACGGCGGCGGTACGCGCCGCGGACACGTTCTTCACGTAATGCGCCTCGTCCAGGACCACGGTGGCGAAGTGCGTCTTCTCCAGCTCCTTGCGACGCCGCGCCAGCAGGCCGTACGACGTGACCCAGACGTCGGCCGGCGGGTCCTTCGGCGAGGGCTCCGCGCCCGTGTCCTCGTACATGGAGCGCACGCGGAGGCTTGGCGAGAAGCGCGCAAGCTCACGCTCCCAGTTCGACACGACGGACGCGGGCGCAACCACGAGCGCAGGGCCAAGCGAGCGCCGCGCCTGCAAAACAGATGCAGTCTGCACGGTTTTTCCAAGACCCATGTCGTCGGCGAGGATGCCGCCGCTGGCCCACGACGCCAGGCGAAGCAAGAACTCCACGCCCTCTTCCTGGTAGCGGCGCAGCGTGCCCTGCTCCAGGGCCGGCGCTTCCTTGATCTTGGTGGCGTTCTCCTTGTGGCGTGTGACGATCTCCGCAACGTCCACGCCCTTGCGATCAGCGAACGTCTGGCCCGCCGCAGCGACCACTACCGCGAGCGCCTGATGCACGCGCGCGCTTGCCTCTTCTTCTCCGGAGGGGACCGCGACCGACGCAAGCGGAAGCAGCTTCCTCCGGACCTCCTCCGTGAGCTCCAGGAAGCCCGCCTCACCCGCGCGCACGTAGCGCTTGGCCTTGCGCAGCGCCTCGAGCACTTCGCCGAGCGACACCTTCGCGTCGCCGAGCTCGATCTCGCCCGACACGAAGAGATACGCCCCCGCGCGACGCACGGAGAACGTGCTCTTGGCGGAGTCGAACGGGATCGCGTTCGGTGCGCGGCCCGCGCGAACCTCGATGCGAAGACGCGGCGCGGCCTGGTGGTCGCGAAGGCCCGCGTCGTCGGAGCGGACCAGATCGCCGGCATCCTCTGCCGCGCGCTGATTCTTCGTGATGAGCTCGGCCAGGGCGAGCGCCTCCTCGACCGACTGCGTGCCCGCGACGTTGTCGTGCCATTCGAGGCTGAGCGGTAGGGCTGCGCGCGCGGCGTCGACGACGGCTGTCTCCTTCGAAAGATCGCGCTCGACGAATGCGCGCTCGCCCGTGTCGACCATGAACGAGAAGAGCTCCGGTCCGCGGCCCGGGGTGAGCAGCGGCGCGAATGGATGCGCGGAGTACATGGCGCGGACGAGCGCGGAGCCGTCGGGGCGCCACTCCACGCGAAGGCCAATCGCCGGGTCGGGATGGAGCTCGGAGCCGAGCGCGGCACGCGGGAACTGGGCAAGCCCGGCGTTCATGAGCGCGCCCGTCTGCGCGAGCACCTCCGTCACGGCCTCCTTCGGGAAGATCAGCGGGCGGTCTGCCAGGAATGCGCGGACCCACGGCCGCAGCGGGCGCGGGATGGCGTAGCTGCGTACCACCAGCGTGTCGTTCTCGTCCTCGCGCTCGTCAATGCTTGCGACGAAGCCCTCGCGCTTGTCCACGCAGAGCTCGAGCTCCTCGCGCCCGAGCGCCTCGCCGCCTGCGCAGAGCTCTGCTTGCACGCCGCCGTCGCCAACGGTCACGAAGCGCAGTGTCACCTCGCCGATCAGGATCTTCACGGCAGCAGCCGGTGCCTCGGGGTCCTTCTTGGCGACCCGACGCGTGACGCGCGCGTGCCCTTCGAGCAGCCTCAGCAGCTCGTGGCCGTGGACCGTGGCGGGGTCGACCTCGACCTCCTTCTCTTCCACCTCGGACAGCGCAGTGCGCGCGATCTGGCGCTCCAGCTCCGTGGCCATGGGCGCGTCCAGCACCTCGGCGAAGGTGGCGCGACGTGCGCGCTCCCCTTTCTTCTTCTGCTCGATCGCGGAGACGCCGAGCGACACCTTCGTCTTGCTCCATGTGTCGAGCGAGAACGCGAACACGGGCGCGGCGTCGTCCGCCGTGACGACCTCTGCATCCTTCCCACGCGAGAGCGACTTGAGGACGCGGGCCCATTCGGGCTCGCCGAGCTGCGCGGCCAGCTGCTGGGTCGCCGGATCCCGGCGCTCGTGCAGAGTGATGAGGAGCGCGCGCAACGCGAACGCCGTCCACGCGCAGTCGGCCATACCCCACGGCTGACGCGACACCTTGGGTACGCCAATGGTCAGGCGGCCCACCGCGATCGAGAGCGGCGTCACGCGCGGCATGGTGCGCTCGCGGAGCACCAGCGTGTCCCGCAGTGTATCCAGGCGGAGATCGAAGCCAGCATGACGCGCGTCCAGCGGCCCGGGCAGTGCGTCCGTCAGCGTGATGCGATCGCGCCGCTCCAGGTAGTCCTTCGCGAGCGCCGCGTAGAGCGAGCCGTATGCCGTGTCGTCGTACGCGAGCGGCGGCGGCTCCCACGTGCGCAGCGCCTCCATGACCTCTGACACCTTCGGCCCGGCGGCACGCAACGCAGCCGACACCTCCGGCGCGCGCCGGACGATGACCTCGAGGGAGTGCCACTCCACGTCGGGGATCGGCACGGGTCGCTCCGCGTAGAGCGCCACCCGCGACATGGTGCTCGCGCCGCCTGCGCGCGGAGAGAACGGCCGCGGGACGTCGTCCTCGGGGTCCGGACCCAGCGAGAGCGCCACGGCCACGGCGTGCTTGCAACCGCCGAACTGGCCCCACGCGGGACATGTGCAGAATGCATGTACTTGGCGCGTGCGATCCAGGTGAATTTCCACGTCGTATGGGCTCTGCCCGATCACGCGCGCCGACACGCCGTCGCCCTGTCCCGATGGCACCACGGCACGGACCCGACCCTCGCGGACGTAGGTCCGGGCGCGGAGCAGGGTGTCGCGTTGCTGGCCGTCGGCCCATTTGAGCAGCGCGGCCGTCGTGTCGGGTGTTGGCATTGAAGACAGTGACAAGGCGGGGACACTAGCACCACCAGCGCAGAACCATTGCAACCTGCGCTTGCCACGATGCGCGCATGCACCTATACGCAGTGCCGATGGCCCACGAGAACGTCGTCCAGCTCGCGGCTCTGCGCTCGGTGAACACCAAGCTTGGCGTGCGTGTCGTGATGGGCGTCAGCGTCGCGGCGTTCGCGCTGCTCGTGTTCGTCATCTACGGGCATGGTCGTGCGGAGGCGGCGCCAGCGTGGGTGGGCTACCTTCCGGCGGTCAACGCCACGCTCAACGCGACCAGCGCGACGTTCCTGGTGCTCGGCGGCCTGGCGATCCGTCGCCGCGCGCTCGCAGAGCACGCAAGGCACATGCTGCGCGCGCTCGCGTCGTCAGCGCTCTTCCTGGTCTCGTACCTGGTCTATCACTGGGCCCACGGCGACTCGAAGTTCATGGGCCACGGCGCGATCCGTCCCGTCTACTTCATCATCCTCATCTCGCACGTGCTGCTGTCCGCGGTGGTGCTGCCGCTCATCTTCACGAGCTTCTTCATGTCGCTCTCGGGCCGCTTCCCCGCGCACAAGAAGGTGTCGCGCTACACGTTCCCGGTGTGGCTCTACGTCTCGGTGACGGGCGTGCTCGTGTTCCTGCTGCTGCGCACGTACGGCTGACCTCCGTCATGTCCTGGTCCCCGCGGACCATCCAGACGCACAAGCTCTGCGCCACCTGCTGGCCACACACACAAAGTTCCTGACTCCAGCACCACCCTCTTAGATGGCGGTCACGGCGAATGTTGACAGGCCCCCTTTACGTTCCGCGGCCTGCTGACGTACACCACACAGGTGTACATTACTGCAGGAATTCGGGGAAAACAGGGATATTTATCGCGTTTTGTACACCTGATAGGTGAACCTCAAGAGGCCCGTGCCGGGAGGGGCCACCCCCCCGTGGGCGTCAGTCCAGCGCGACTGTCTTTGGTGGTGGCGGGGCTGCGATGTCGTCCAGCGTTCCTAGCTTGCGATCGGGGCCGGGGCTCAGCACCGTGATCTCTCCGTCTTCCGCGCAGACGATGCGATACGGCTGATCCCACGCGTCCGTCGTCTTCGATGCGCGATCGAGGAGCTGGCTCGCGCGCATCGCCTCGATGGTCGGACAGTCCGCTGACGCCACCTGGATGCGATGCCCCGCTGCCAGGCCACGCAGCGCGATGGCATTCTGTTGTGTCGTCTTGATCTGCGCGCGCTCCCACGCCGGCAGCACGCCGAATGCGACCGCGCTCGCGATGAGCGCCATGATCCCGATCACCACCAGTATCTCCAGGAGCGTGACGCCACGCGCCCGAGCCCGCCTTGCCGCGTTCTTCATGAAAACCTCCGCAGGCACCATGAAGCGACGAGCGTGCCACGCGCAATACACGGCAAAATGTGCCGCTTCAGCGACAGCGAGTGACAGCTGGTCTCACGAAAAGACCGCCCGCTGCCAACCTGACAACGGCTTCGGCTTCGGCTTCAGAACTTTGTGAAGAACTCCGACAGGTCGGTTGCCTTCTGGGCGTCGCGGAGTAGCGGCGCTCCGAAGATCTCTTCCACCGTTCGCAGCGTGGAGCTGTGCGTGAAGACCGTGCTGCTCGAGAAGCCCGGCTTGGCCAGCGGCGAAAGCACGATCATGCCGATGGGGCCATCGCTGGAGGTTCCGCCGAATGAGCTGTCGCCCTCGTCCCAGATGATGAAGAGCGCGCCGTCGTTCTTGTATGCTGCGGAGCCCATGATCGCGGGGACGGCCGTGGAGAGCCACGTGTCGCCGAGCTTGACGTTGTCCGCTGCCACGTTGCACTTGCCGGAGATCTGCCCGTGCATGTCGTCGCACAGGTCGGGCGTGATGAAGTTGTACTGCGCAGTCTTGCCCGCGAGATCCGTGGCGAGCTCCGTGTACGGACGAATGTGATCAAGACACGTCTGCGACGTCTTGTTGTTCGTCCCCGTGACGTCATCGAAGAAGAGCATCGGCGTGTGCTTGGGCGAGAACGCCAGCGCGGTCGACGAGTCCACGAGCGGGCACGTCTTGCCGTCAATGCCCTCCGCGTACGCCTTCCACGTGATGCCCGCGGTATCGAGCTGCGCCGTCAGGTGGTCCTTCGTGGCCTGGTGGTTTGCGGACGGCGGGTTGTCGTCCGTGATGCCCAGGTTGTCGCCGGACTCGAGCCAGATGTAGTTCGGCTCGCTGGGGTGATTGCCCTTCGGTGTGGAGTAGGCCTCCGCATGGCCGCCCATCGGGATCAGCGTCTTGATGTACGTCGCCGTGTTGACGCTCGCCCAGCTGTGGTTCTCCATCATGATGATGAAGACGGTCTTGATCGCGCGGGTGCCGCTCAGGCCGCTGTCATTGCCGCCGCCACCGCCCTCGGTGTTGCCACCACCACCACCACCGTCCGTGTCACCGCCGCCGCCGCCGCCGCCATCCGTATTGCCGCCGCCGCCTCCGTCCGTGTCACCGCCGCCGCCGCCGACGTCCGTGCCGCTACTGCCACACGCGTAGAGGAGACCAAGCGCTGCGAACGCGACAATAAGGAGTGGCTTCTTCATGCGCGGAAGCCAAGCGCTTCGACGGGGGTGGGGCACGTCTCGCGTGCCTCTCGACGGACGATATCTGTAGCTATGTGCCATATCGGGACAAAACGGGCCGCAAAAACGGTACGCTTGGAGGGTGAAGGTTCGGTGGGTCCTATCGGCTGCATCCAGCGGACTGGACTGGCCGGCTCCGATGACGGCGGCGTGTCCGCGACCGACGCCAAGGTGAACACGGCTGACGGGGCCAACACCGACGCAAGCAACACTCCGATCGACACCGGCGCCGACGTTCCGAGTGGGCCGTGTGTGGCGTCGACCACCATCACCGCCGCGTTCACGACGGACCTGGGGATGTGGAGCCCCTTCTCCACCGCAGCGGCGTACCCGAACGTGGAGTCGTTCTACGGCGACATGGCGCTCACGCTCTATCCGTTCCGCGACACGACGCTCGTCGACGCAGGCTACGACGCCGACCTTGTCCCCAAGCAGACTCCGTTCACCAACTCTCACTCTGGTGTCTGGCTCAAGTCGCCGCTGCCGCTCACGTCGTTCGACGTGAGCTTCGATGCGCAGATCCACTGCACAACCGGGAGCTCGTGTGCCGACGGGCTCATCTTCGCGTGGCTCGACTCGGTGGACCCGAAAGTTCTCACCAACACCAATCTCGGCAGCGGCGCGGGCATGCCGGACCTTGTCGGTGGTGCGGGCATCAACCTGGACAGTGAGCACCTACGCGTGGCAGAAGGCCATCGAGCCGCTCACGTTCGCGAACGCGTGGCACACGATCACGATCTCGCAGCGCAACGGAAACGTCACGCTGTCATACGACGGTGTGAAGCAGCTGACGGCGATTGTGACACTGGTGACCACGGGGCTCGTCGGTTTCACCGCGGGCGTCGGGGGCGAGTCGGACGCCGTGGGGGTCAGGAACTTCAGCGGGACGTTTTATGACTGCCTGGCCAAGTAGGGCTCGGCCTCGCTCGTGTTTTAACGAATTGTTTCGGATGTTTGACAGACTTTAGTTTGTCCACCCGATAGTTTTCACATGGTCGCGCTTGCGTTTCCGACATCTCGGGTCATGTAGACGAACCTCCTACATCTGGAGGCCGCCCTGGAGGCTCTCATGATCCGCTCTTCCCGCTCCTCCCGCTCTCCCCTCGCTTCCCTGCTTGCTCTCGCGTGTGTCGCCGCCGTTGCCGGTTGTGCTGCCGAGACCGATGGCACCGACAGCGCCGAGCAGGACCAGACGGGATCGCTCGTGAAGGTGGGCACGTACAAACTCTCTGGCTCTGCGCAGGCGTGGACCATCAAGGACCTCGTGCTGAAGAGCGACGGTTCGTACACCGTCGTGATGCATCCGGGTCGCGCGTTTCCGATCGACGACGTGACGACGACCACTGGCAAGTGGACCGCGTCTGGCGACACGCTCACGATCAAGTTCGCGAAGGGCAACGTCTTCGAGAAGTGGGCCGTCACCAAGAGCGGCTCGAAGCTCCACTTCTCCGACAAGGTGGAGAGCTCCGAGTTCGACATGACGTACACCGGCGGCGACCAGGTCGATCCGGTCGAGCCCGTGCAGGGCAAGGACCCCGGCCTTCCCACGCCCGTTCCCGGTGGCGCCGACGTCCGCTGCCACTCCCTCTACGGCGACGTCTTCGCGAACCTCTCCGTCGCGCACTCGGGCGCCGGCACGATGAAGCTGTCGTCCGCGAAGACCCTCGCGCTCGGAAAGACCGAGACGGTCACGCTGAAGAAGAACCCCGACTCCGCGGGCTCGTCCGGCTGGCTCAGCGTCACCGGCAACGGCAACACGGCAGACGGCAAGCGCTACGTGTGGCAGCTGCCGACGAGCTTCCTCTCGTCCGGTGGAAAGGACAAGAGCATCTCGATGATCGTCGGCAGCCAGGACCAGGACAACGCGCTCGAGGTCTCCTACGGAATGGTCTGCACGCGGTACTAGCTGCGTGAGCTACCTGGCGAGGAGACCGCGAAGAACGGTCTCCAGGTCCGTCGCACCGCGCACGCTGCGATGCGTTCCCTCGAACGCGACGTGCCCTTTTTCCACGCCGATCGTCATCTCGCGATAGAGCTCCGCAACGCCGGCGGGGAAGCCGAAGCTCGTGAGCGTGGGCACCATCGCGTCGATGCCGGCGTTGTGCGCCTTGATCGGCTTGCCGGTGATCTTCGTGAGCGCGGCGGCAGCGTCATCCATCGCGTACTTCTTCGGACCGCCGAGCTCGATGACCGTGGTCTGCTTTGCGCCCTCGCGCAGCGCCGTGGCAGCGAGCGTGCCGATGTCCTTCGTTGCGACCATCTCGAACGCCTGATCGGTGCGCTGGAACGTGGGCAGGATCCCCTGCTCGAGCGCGCCCAGCGAGCCGCCGAGGTTCTCCATGAAGTAGGCGGCGCGGATGAACGTGGACACGGTGCCCGGCAGCGCGCGCAGCGCAGCCTCGATGGGGTTCAGCGCCGCGATCGGCCCGGTGCCATCCTTGTGCTGCGCACCCACGGACGAGAGAAGCACCACGTGCGGGATCTTGCTATGCGCGACCGCCTTCACGATCGCTTCGCCCGTGGCCTTCTGGTACGCGCGGAAATCCGGCGCGCCCAGGTTCGGCGGCACGAGCAGGTAGACGCCCTTTGCGCCCACGAGCGCCTTCGCGAGATCGTCCGCGTTGCCGAGATCCGCGATCGCTACCTCCGCGCCCTTCGCCTTCCACGGCTCGCCCTTCGCCGCGTCACGCACGATCACGCGGACCTTCTGACCTGCTGCAAGAAGAGTCTCCGCCGCGACCTGACCCGTGTGCCCGCTGACTCCTGCAATGACGTAATCCATGGCGTTCTCCCTTGTGGTGGCGGCGCCGCTGATGGCCCCGCCGACCACGAAGAACATAGGTCCGGCCCTCTCATCTGCCCAATGCATGATAAGTATCAGCATCATGCACCCCACGAATCTTGCAGGATTGGACCTGAATCTCCTGCGCGTTCTCGATGCGTTGCTGCGCGAGCGGCACCTCACCCGTGCGGCGAAGGGGCTCGGCCTCTCCCAGCCCGCGACCAGCCACGCGCTCGCGCGGCTACGAGAGCACATGGGAGATCCGCTCTTCGTGCGATCGTCCGCAGGCCTTGTCCCCACCGCGCGCGCTGCCGCTCTTGCGCCCAAGCTGCGGAGCGCCATGCAGGCGCTCGGCGAATGCGTGACCGGCATGCCCGCGTTCGAGCCCCGCACGGCGCGCGCGACCTTCACGCTGTCGACGACCGACGGTTCGTTCGTGCTGGTGCCGGCGCTCCTGAAGCAGCTGTCGCGGATGGCGCCAGGCGTGGACGTGTGGGTGCGCGCCGCACGCGACGAGATCTTCGCGGAGCTCGCCCGGGGTGACGCGGACGTCCACGTGGGCCCGATCCCCGAGGGCGCGACGGCCCCCGGCATCCACAAGCATCCGCTGTTCGAGGAAGAGTTCGTGTGCCTCGTGCGCGCGGACCACCCGCGCGTGCGTGGGTCGCTCGATCTGGACACCTACGCGGACCTCCCGCACGTCTTCGTCGCGCCGCGCGGCACGCCAGGCGGCATCGTCGACCAGGTGCTCGCGAAGCACAAACGAAAGCGGCGCGTCGCCATCGCGGTCCCTCAGTTCTTGCTCGCGCCGTTCCTTGTGGCGAAGTCGGACATGATCGTCACCATCGGGCGTCGCGTCGCGGAGACCTTCGCCGCTCTTCTACCGCTGCGCATCCTGGAGCCGCCGATCAAGCTCCCGCCGTTCATGACCCAGCTCGTGTGGCACGAGCGCACGCAAGAGGACCCCGCGCATCGGTGGTTTCGCGAGCGGATCATGAACGCCGTCCCCGACACTACAAAGCGCACGAAAGAGCGAGTACGGTCACCGCGTCGATGAGCACCAGAACGTCACGTGCAAAGATCGCCGCGGGCGCCGTTCTCGTTGCCGCACTTGGCTTCGTTGCGTATGCGCGCTTCGGCGTGGACTACACGGCGCTCGTCACCGCGCACGACGAGCAGCTGCTCCAGCAGTTGATGAGCCACTCCGTCAACGTGGAGCTGGTCTCCAGCAGGGTGGCGCGCTTCCACAAGGGCACGCCGCCGTGCGAGTACGCGCCCATGCAGGAGGTCCCACAAGAAGAGGTGGACGTCATCGAGCGCGAGCTGCGCGGCGCCAAGATGCTGGGGCGCGCGCGCGAGCTGTCATCGCTCTTCTACAAGTGGGGCAAGGACGACGAGGCGCGCCGCCATGGTCCGCGAACCGACGACGAGGTGCTCATGGCGTGGAACGCCACCGGCTCCCTGTACGATCGCGCTGTGGCCACCGTTGCGGGACACGGCGTCGCGGACGCTGTTCGCGCATCGTCGGAGAAGACGCAGGCGCGCATGCTCGGTAAGGCCGACGAGGTGCAGAAGAGCCTGGACGAGCACCAGATGGAATCCGTCTTTGGAATCTGGATGCGTCACCCCGTGGCGCTCTCGCCTCCCGCGTTCGTGCAAACGCTGACCCGGTTGCCAAAGGAGTAGCGCGTGCTCTCCCGCTACGCATCGTGCGCCACCTACGAGGACCGCGGTGAGTCCGTCACCACGTTCACACCGAACGACGGCTCGCGCGTGCGCCACCTCACGATCACGTTCGAGACCGCGTTCGATCGTGTGCGCGGCGGCTTCCGCTTCGAGTACCAGGCAAGCGGACTCTCCACCGAGAAGCGCGGGATCGTGTGGCGAGAGGGCCTTGGTCCCGCGCGCTCGTGGTGGAGCCAGAGCCCGGCCACGGCGCAGGGCGAGCTCTCCGCGCTGCTGCTGTCCGTCCACGCGGGCACGTCGGGCGGGACGTCGCAGATGATCCCTGCGCTCTTGCTCGGGCGGCCGCTGCCGTGGACGCTCGGTCCGGCCGCGCCGCGCGGTGAAGAGCTCGAGATCCCGGTCGTGGGCCGCGCCATGACGCTGTTCTGCCGGGCGGACGATCACGCGGTCTTGCGCTGGACGTCGCAGCACCGCCGCATGCGCATGGGTGCGCTGCTGGACCACGACGACCGCGAACCAAACCCGGAGGTGGAGGCCCTCCTCGCGTCCGCGATCACGCAGGAGGTGACGCTGGAGCCCGCCTTCGACCGCGATCTCCCTCCATCACGCTTCGCGCGCATCGGCAGCTGACGTAGGCTTCTACCGTGTTCGATTTCCTCTTCAAGAAGAAGCGCCGCGAGGAGCTGCAAAAGACGCCGCTGCCGGAGCCGTTCCGCGCGATCATCCACAAGTGCGTGCCTTACGTGCACCGGCTCTCCGAAGCCGACCGCGAGGAGCTCTACGGGCATGTGCAGGTGTTCCTGGCGGAGAAGAGCTTCGAGGGCTGCGGCGGGCTCGAGCTCACGGACGAGATCCGCGTGACGATCGCCGCGCAGGCCTGCGTGCTCCTGCTCCATCGGGAAACGGACTACTACCCCGAGCTCGACTCCATCCTGGTCTACCCACATGCGTACGTCGCGAAGGGCTCGCGATCGCAGCTCGGCAACGTGGTGGTGGAGAAAGAGGAGGAGCGCCTTGGCGAATCGTGGACGCGCGGCACCATCGTGCTCGCGTGGGACGCGGTGAAGAGCGGCGCATCCAACATCCACGACGGACACAACGTGGTGTTGCACGAGTTCGCGCACCAGCTGGACGCAGAGGACGGGGCCATGGACGGCGCGCCGGACCTGGGAAAGCGTGCACTCTACACGGGATGGGCGCACGTGCTGGGCACCGAGTACACCGAGCTCACCGAGCTGCTCGCCGCACACCGGCGCAGCGATCTGGACTCCTACGGAGCAACGAACCCCGCAGAGTTCTTCGCCGTGGTGACCGAGGCGTTCTTCGAGAAGGGCGCAGCCCTCAAGCGCAGGCATCCAGAGCTGTACGACGCATTAGCTGCATTCTACAAGCAAGATCCTGCTGGCTGAGCGGGGGCCTAGGTCCTAGGAAGACCGGATGACGTCGCTCTTCGAACCGCTCACGTTCCGCACGGGCCTCACGTTGAAGAGCCGGCTCGCGCTCGCGGCCATGACCAACAAGCAGAGCCACGAGGACGGCACGCTGTCGGACGACGAGCTGCGCTGGTTGCGCGCGCGGGCAGACGGGGGATTCCGGCTGATCTTCACCTGCGCGTCGCATGTGGCGAAGGACGGCCAGGGATGGTCCGGTGAGCTGGGATGCTTCTCGGACGCGCACGTGCCGGGGCTCACGCGCCTGGCAACGGACCTGCGTGAGCACGGCGCAAGCACCATGGTGCAGCTCTTCCACGGCGGCGTCCGTGCGGACGCTGCGGTGTCCGGAACGAAGCCGTGGACCGCGACCGAGACGGAGACCGCGCGCGCGGCGACGGAAGAAGATCTGACGCGCGTCATTCGCGAGTTCGGTGACGCAGCGGCGCGCGCGAAGGCAGCGGGCATGGACGGCGTGGAGCTGCACGGCGCGCACGGCTATCTGCTCACGCAGTTCCTGAGCGCCACGGAGAACCAGCGACAGGATGGCTGGGGTGGTTCGTTGCCGAACCGGGCACGCCTGATCCGCTCCGTGCTGCGAGAGGTGCGCGCGCGCGTGGGCGCGTCGTTCACGGTGGGGGTGCGTTTGTCACCGGAGGACTTCGGCAACGCGAAGGGCATGGATCTGGACGAGAGTATCCAGACCGCGCGATGGCTCGCGGAGGACTCCGCGGACTTCATCCACCTGTCGCTGTGGCGGTCGGAGCTGATGACGAAGAAGCGCCCGGAAGAGCACGCGGTGAACGTGTTCCGCGCGGCGCTTCCCGCGGACGTGAAGCTCATCGTCGCGGGTGGTGTGTGGACGCCGGCAGAGGCGAGCGCGCTGCTCGAACGCGGAGCGGATCTCGTGGCGCTCGGTCGTTCCGCGATCGTGAACCCGGACTGGCCGCAGCGCGCGGAGGCGTCCACGGGCACCATGCCGTTCGAGCCAAGGAGGCCACCGGTGACGATCGACGAGCTCACCGCGCGTGGACTCTCGAAGACGTTCGCGGAGTACATGCGGGCATGGAAGGGATTCGTGAGCGACGCCTGAGTAGGCGCAGCTGCGGCGGATGCATGGCGGGCTGCAGGCTCCACGGTCCACTGAGGAGAATCAGGCTCGGTAGGGCTTCAGTGCCTTGAGGCGCTCGGCGGCTCGCTGCGCCAGCTCGGTGTCCGGGGCTTCGGAGATCGCGCGCGCGTAGGCGGCGCGGGCGTCATCGTCGCGGCCCATCGACGCGAGGGCCTCGCCCAGGAAGTACTCGCGGGCGGACTGATGCTTCTTCGTGCCTCCGCGTGCGATCGCCTGTTCGAGCTTCTCCACGGCCTCTTCCGACTCTCCGGAGATCGCGAGCGCTGCGCCCAGTGTCCCCAGCTGGAGCGCGCGCAGATCCGATCCTGCGGAGAAGAGCGGGCGCGTGGTCTTCTCCGCTGCGTCGAGCGATGCCCGCGCCGCCGACAGCGCGTTCGGTGCGTCGCCCGCGAGCACGCGGTACCACGCCAGGTTGTTCCAGAGCACGGGCGCCCACGCCTCGCCCAGGACCTTCATGTCCACTGACGCGAGCAGCTTCGCCGCCTGTGCATGCTTCTTCTCCAGTGAGAGGAGCTGCGCCTCGTACAGGCGGAGCTGCTCCATGCCTACGCGAGAGCCCAGGTACAGCTCTCGCAGCTCCAGCAGGATCGCGCGTGAGGCCTTCACGTCCTCCGCCGCCACGTGACGCGCGAGCCTGACGAACGCGCGCCGCGCGATCAGCGTGGGCACGCGCGTCTGCGCGAACCACGCGACCACCGTCACCGCAGGCACGAACAGCAGCGGCGAGATACCAAGCTTCCCCGCCGACACGAGCGACACCGCGAACGCCGCGAACACCAGCAGCAGCCGAAGCACGGTGGAGAGCCTACGAAGCTTCACGCAGAGGTCGTAGCATGCGGCGGTGCCAGCGCCGAGCCGCCAAAGCGCAGGACCACGCACGTCACGTTGTCGGGGCCACCCTCCTCGTTCGCACGGGAGATCAGCACCTCGCAGGCGCGCTCGGGCGTGACGTTCGCGCGAAGGATGCGCGCGATCTCGTCATCGGCGAGCGGCCCCGTGAGGCCGTCGGAGCAGAGCAGCACGACGTCCTCCTTCTCGAGTTTCAAGGTCGTGATCGCGACGTCGAGCTTGGGTGACGAACCGAGCGCCTGCAGGATGATGTGCCCGCCATCGAACCTCTCGGCCTCTTCCGGCGTGAGCTGCCCGGACTCCATCAGCATGCGCGCGAGCGTCTGATCCTTCGTGAGCGGCGTGAAGGCAAGACCTCGCAGCAGGTACGCGCGCGAGTCCCCGACCTGCGCCACGACCAACGTGTCCGCGGCGACGGAGATCACGGTCGCCGTGGTCCCCATGCGCGCGTACTCGGGTTGCTCGCGCGCGACCCTTGCGATCCGGTCGGACGCAGCCTGCACGCTGGACCGCAGCGCGGCCGCGAGCGCTGTGACGTCCGCGTTCAGGGTCGCCTGTTCGCGCATCGAGACGTAGAGCGCTTCGCTGCCCAGCCGGCTCGCGACCTCTCCGCCGGCCTCGCCGCCCATGCCGTCCAGCACGGCGCAGAGGAAGCGTCCGGGAACCACGTCCCACACCTCGGAGACCGCGCGGTCTGTCCGCAGCGTGTCGCGCGCCAGGTCGCAGACGAGCACGCTGTCCTCGTTGTTCGAGCGATGACGCCCGATGTCGCTCTTCGCCGCCACATGAACGCAGACCGCGGGCCCCTTCCTGGGGACGGCGGGAGGGGGAAACGGATCGGCTTCTCGGGTGAATCTCATGCTTCACAATCTGAATCAGTTTCTTCTGTTGTCAACTGTTGTCACCAGTGAAGATGACAACAGACGCTGGTACGCGTAGGATCCACGGGTGGTGAAGAAGAGCGTGGAAGCTGAGGCCGCTGGAGCGAACCAGGGCAGCGACGTGGACGCGGCCGGCTTCGGCGTGCGGCTCGCGGAGGCGATGACATCGCGCGGCCTCTCCGGGGGCGAGCTGGGTCGTCGTGCGGGGTTCACGTCGCAATACGTGAACTCGCTCTCGAAGGGCGATCGCGGCGCGCGCCTTCCACACGACACGGCGAAGCGACTCGCGCACGCGCTCGGCGTGTCCGTTGAATGGCTGACCAAGGGCGATGGCCCGCGCGAGCGTCTGAGCGACGTCTACCCTGCGCACGTACCGCGCGCGCGAGCGCCCTACCCTTCGGACATCTTCCCCAGCCGCGCCGAGGCGATCGCGCTCCTTTCATCCGTCGCGCCGCCAGAGGTGATCGCCGCCCTCCGCGAGGTGGTCCCCGAGATGGATGGAGATCCCGGCCGCGACTTCTGGATCGACTACGCGAAGGAGCTCACGCGCACCTTCCGTCGGATCAAGGACGACCCCGACTTCGGGGGCGACGGAGCCGACCGCGCGCCCCGCTCCAGCTTCGCGATCAAGGCCACGAAGAAGAAATGATCACTTCGCGTAGTAGCGAGTCGGCACGTCCACGGCGCTGCCGCTGAACGCCGGGATCGCAACGTCGAACGCGTCACGCATGCAGAGCTGCGCGTCCTCGCTGATCGGCTGGCGCAGCGTGACGCGGCTCACGCGGCCGCTGGGCTCGAACGTGATCGTGGCCGCACCGTAGCCGGCGGGGAGACCGCGCTCACGACATGCGGAGACATCCACATCGAGGGCTGCGCGAGCGGTGCCCTGAGAGAACGCGGGCGTTCCCGTGCTGGCAGACGGCTTGAACGCAGGGTCGTTGAGATCCACTTGCTCGAAGTCGCGCGGCGCCTCCTCTTCCGCAACGGGGACCACGACGACGGGAACGTCGGACTGCGCCGAGAGCTCCGCGGAGATGGCGGCCATCGCGATGAAGGTCCCGGCGTGAGGCACCACCATCGGCGCCAGCGCAGCCATCCCACGGCAGCCCGTGAGGAGCGCGGGGACGATGGCGAGAAGCGGGAGAAGGCGGCTGTTGCGCATGTCCGTCAGACGAACGTGCGTCCCCACGAATTCAAGCAAGCCACTGTCCCAAAAACGAGCGACGCCCGCCAACTGGCGTTTTTTCAGGGCTTCGCTGGCTGGAACGGGCCCATGAACGGTGGCTTGGACTCCGCCGCGCCCATGTCGTCGGCGGCGTAATAGGCGACGATCATCTCGCGTGCGCCGGGGCGTGTGTAGATGTCCGCGCGCGGATGGGCGATCGCTTCGGCGATCACGGACGCCACCTCTTCCGCGGTCTGCGCGCCGGGCATCTTTCGCGAGTCCATGCCGCCGTGGAGGGCGTTCGTGCCGAACTCGGTCGCGACGATCCCGGGATGCACCACCGTCACCATCACGTCGGGCAGCTCGCTCTTGAGCTCCATGCGGAGGTTTGCGCTGAGCGCGTTCATGGCGTGCTTCGAGGCAGAGTAGGCCGAGCGGAAGGTCGCCAGCGGCATGCGCCCCAGCAGCGACGACACGTTGATGATGTGACCGCTCTTCTGCGCGCGGAACGTGGGGAGCACGGTCTGCATGCCGTAGAGCACGGACTTCACGTTCATCAGCATCATCTGATCGATGTCATCATCAGTGAGCGCGGAGACGACCTTGGTGATGCCGCGTCCTGCATTGTTGACCCACACGTCGATGCGGCCATGCTTCGCGAGCGCAGCGTCCCGCAGACTGTCCACGTCGGAGCGGCGCGTGACGTCGCACACGAACGGGAGCGCGTTCGGACCGCACGCGGCGGCCACCTCGTTGAGCTCCTTCTCACGGCGCGCTGCAAGGACGACCTTCGCGCCAGCCTTCGCCAGCGTGACTGCGAGCGCCGCACCGATACCAGCGCTGGCTCCGGTGATGACCACGACCTTGTCTCTCATGGACCCGAAGCTACTACTTCGTCACGAGTCCGTCGCTACCTGGCCGCTACTTCGTGCGGGGCTTCAGACCCTGAAACGGATCGTGCGGCGACGAGTCCGGCGCGGACGGCAGCGCGTCGAGCGTGGGCGCGCTGTTTGGGCTGTGAGCAGAGGACAGGATCGAGAGACATCCCTCCGACTGCAGCTGAGCAAAGACCGCCTGCGCGTGCTTCGGATCCACGCCAGCGACCTCTGCGATCTGGCGGACCGTGGACTCCCCATCGATCGCCGCAATGAGCAGACGTACCTCGGGGCTCTCGATCCCACCGTCTGGCGGGAAGAGCAGGATGGGCACGTCCCCGAGCAGGACGACCTTGTCGATGGAGACCGTCGGGTGGGCCTCTTGTTCCGGCGGCTTCATCACTCCGTCTTCATCGATATCACCTTATTTCTGCCCGAGGAATGCTGCAAAAGCTGCCTTCCGCTCCGCCATGATCTCGTCCAGGCCTCTCGGAATGACGAACGTGAGCGTCTCACCCAGGCGCTCGAGCGCCTCCGCGTAGGTCCCGGCGCCCCGCACCTCTTCGAGCTCCGTCGACGAGAAGACCGGCACGCCACGCGGATCGGTGTGGAGGGCGGCCCACGTGCTCTTCGCTTCCCCGAGCGCGAGCGCGACCATCTCTTCCTTGTCGCCCCCGGCGCGATCGGTGTGGACCACCACGGTCCCATCGGCGAGCGTGAACGACTCGTTGACGCCGAGCATACCGCGCTCGAGAACGAATGGCGCATCTGGCCCGCGCACGAGCATGAACACCGCGGTCCCGTCTGCGAAGGCGGCCGTGAGCGCCTCCAGGTTCACGCCCGCGCCAAGGATGTCCGCCATCTGCGCGCGCAGCTTCTCTGCCGTGATGTCGGGCGGCATCACGCTGCGTGTGAACGTCTCTTCGTCGTGCTCCACCTCGCCGGCCTGCACGGCGCGCGCGTATTCCATGATGCGGTTCACCTCCGCCATCTGGGCCTCCAACAACGCCGCGCTCTCCTCCTCCGTGTAGATGCGTGCTGGCACCCACACGCCCGCGCCGCCCACCTCACGCAGCAGCGCCTCGTAGCTCTGCGCGCGCGGCTCGCATACGTCTGGATAGAAGAAGAATCCGCGCGGCTCGTCGTGCGCGTCGAGGAGCCCGCGCCCGTACGACGAGAGGATCGCAACGCCCTGCTCGGGGTCAGCCGAGAGCCCCGCGAACCTCACGAACGTCGAGACGAGCACCGTGCCATCCGGAAGCACCGTCGCATGCGTGACCTCGGGGTCGAGCACGTCTCGCAGGTGGGCGGGGCTCTTGGGTCGGACGACCATGACGGCATCAACGCTCATGAGGCGTCCGAAGCAGCCAGCCTAGAGGCCCGCTTCGGCGGCCTTTTGCTCGATGTAGCCGTGGCAGACGGGGCGCCCGACGAAGTCCGAGTAGTCCTTCGCCAGATCCGCGTTGGTCGTGTCGTGCGGCTTGGTCGTGACGGGCGTCATGTGCATGCAGCCCAGTCCGCCGGTGATGCAACCCGAGGCGCTCGCGTCGAGCTCGAGGTAGCCGCCCGCGTTTGCGTTGCTCATGCCGAGCGACTGCATGGTGGTTGCATTGGTGGACGACGTGCCAGTGACGGTGGAGTGCGCGCCCACGAAGTACGCGCGCTTCAGGTAGTTGATGCTGGTGGTGGAGAGCCCGTCGCCCGCGCCATCCAGGTTGAAGTAGACGATGCGGTGGAGCGCGACGCTCTTCGGATCCCAGCTGCCGGACAGCTCCGCGAAGAGCTCGTGCGCGACCAGCGTGCCCGCCGCATGCGCGACGATGACGACCGAGTTGTTCTTGGCGGTGATCTGCGGAAGGAGCGCGGCGATGATCTTCGTGTTGCCGATCTCCGTTTGCGAATACTGCGGGTCGCTCGGGCCCTGCACTGCATAGATGGTGCGAATGCCGTGCTGCTGCAGCGACGCGCGATAGAGCGCGGTGGCCCACGCCTCTGCGCCCGCAAGGCTGACACCGTATGCGGCGTACGCGACGAGCACGCCGCTCGCGCCCGGGTTCTGCGTGTCCTTCGACGCCACGCCGGTGCCCACGGTCACGCCCGTGGCCCACGGGATCGTGTCGGGGTCGGGAGCGGGGGGCGGCAGCGTGGACGCATCTGCTGAAGGCGTCGTGCCTGCATCGCTGTCGCTGTTGTCGCCACCACTGCCGTTCGCAGCAGGCGAAGCATCGGCGTGGGTGCCCGCGTCGTCGGTCGCGCCGGTCGGCGCAGGGTCCGTGCTGCTCTGGTCCGTGCCGGGCTCACCGATCTGCGCGCCCGCCTGTCCGCTGCAAGCTGCGAGCGACAGGAATGCAGCGCAGAGCGCTGGACCAGCGGCGAGCCGGAGTGAGCGGTGGAGAGCGATGAGGGCGGCGTGACCTGGGGCGCTGTTCACACCCACCTACATAGTCGTACTTTGGAGTCTGTCGAGCCGATTCTGGCGTGTATCACGAAAATCTATCGGCCATAAGAGCGTGTGTATCCGAGCAGATACGCGAGAATGCTCCGAAGATGGACGGGGCAGGATCCAAGCGCCGACCACAGACACGGACTTCAACCTTGACCCTTGACCTCCACTTTGGAAGTGGACGCCGACCCTCGATCCTCCCCTCTGCTTCCGACTCCGCCTCCACGTCCGCTCAGGCTCGCGTGTCCGTGCGGGTGGTCGCCGTGGTGACCATCTTTTCATGCGTTCACAGCCAGCTACGCTTGGGATCTGTCGGCGCCCACGCAAAACGCTTTGTTGCCGATGCTCGTTGCGGAGCACGTCGATGCTGACATGCGCGACTTCCTCGAGGGAGTGTCACTGCGTGGAGGCATTGCTGTCGTCCCGCTGGTGGACCCACCCAGCGGGGATGGCGATCACACACTGGCGATCTACGTGAAGGGTGATGCACACCCGACCCTCTTGATCGCGCGACCTGCCGGACCAGATGGCCCGTCGGGGCAGCCACTGCAGCTCCGGCCATACGCACAACCATCGACCGTCACGCCCCAGGATGCGCCCGCGCAGGAACGCGACACCGGTGTGCAGCTGAAGTTCTCGCTGGGCGAGATCGTCGGACGTTCGCTTGCGGGAGGCAAACTACGCGTGGAGGCGGCGATCGCCAGCGGCGGTGCTGGCGCTGTCTACCGGGCGGCGCATCGCGATCTCGGAAGACACGTGGCGGTCAAGCTGATGAAGAGGGACGCCGGCCTGGCGCCGCACCTGACGGAAGCCTTCCAGGCAGAGGCGCAGGCGATGTGCCGCCTCGATCATCCGAATCTCGTACGCGTGTTCGACTTCGGGGTGGAACCGGACGGACTGCTCTACATCTCGATGGAGTACCTGGAGGGCATCTCTCTCGAGCAACTCGTCACGCGTCTCGGGCGGCTCTCCCTGGAACGCGCAGTGGAGATCATGCTGCAGGTCTGCGCGGGGCTATGGCATGCACACTCGCGGGGCGTCGTTCATCGGGACGTGAAGCCCTCGAACGTGATGCTCGTGACCGGCCACGATGATGACGGGCGGCCGGTGGAGGTCGTCAAGCTCTGCGATTTTGGCATCGCCCTGCAGGTGGGCAACCGCGACGACGACCGCCGCGCGGTGGGTACGCCCGAGTACATGTCGCCGGAGCAATGCAAGGGGGCGCAGCTCGACGGACGCAGCGACGTGTACGCGTGTGGCGTGATGCTCTACGAGCTCGTCACTGGACGAAGGCCGTTCGACGCGGACAGTCCCGAAGAGTTTGCGCGGCAGCATCTCACGATCCGACCGCCGCCGCCTTCGCGCTTCGTCCCCGCCATGGACCCCGACTTCGAGCGCGTGATCTTGTGCGCCCTCGAGAAGGCGCCCGAGGCGCGGCAGGGCTCGGCGCGCGAGCTGCGCCAGACGCTCTCGGAGATCCTGGCACGCCGGTCGGTCATGCCGGTGCTCTCGCGGCCCCCGCCGATGCGCGCGCCAGCATCGAGCATGCCTGAACTCCCGGTCGCCGCGCGGCGGGTGCCCGAGCCGGCTGTTCCCGCCGCCGACTGGCTGGAGGATTCACGCGCCAGCTACGACAACTTCTTCTCGACGGTGAACCGACCGATCGAGACCGGCACGTACCACGAAGGGGACGCCCTGGCGCGGGAGGTGGCAGCCGCACCAGCGGAGCGGCTCCGCGCGATGGCGGCGCTGCGAAATAGCCCTGAGTTCGCGCAGCAAGCTGCGGCGCTCGAGATCGCGGTGAAGACTCTGGCCAAGCGCGGTGACGTTGTTGCGCTCGCGGAGGTTGTCCGCGTGATGGCGGCAGTGTACGCGGAGGACCAGGCTCGTTCCACGCCCACTCACGTCGCGGAGCGCGCGCTGCGCGTGCTTCACGCCATCGCAGATCCCCTGAGCCTGGGCCTGCTGGCGGACCGCGTGCTCGCGGACGCGTCGGTGCCGTGGGAGGTGGCATCAGCGCTGTTCACCTGGGCGAAGTCTGCGGGGGCGGTCGCGCTGCACGACGCACGTCTCCGCCTGCGCGGCGAGTCGGCGCGTCCACGCTTCGTCGCGCTGATGCGGTCCGTGGGCGAGGACGCAAGTCCGGTGCTGCAAGATGCTCTAGCGCAGCTGATGCCCGGCACCGCGACGACAGTGGCGGACCCAGAGCTGGCGCAGGATCTGCTGCGTTCGGTGCCGCCGCAGCGCGGTGTCGGAATGGGGGTCGTGGCCGCTCGCTACGTGAGGCTCGAAGATGCTCGACTGCGGGCGGCGGCGCTCACTGTGCTTGCCGCTGCGTGGGGGGAGCGCGCACTGCCGGAGCTGCAGCACGGCCTCCTGGACGCAGAAGAAGAAGTGCGGTGTGCCGCGATCGGAGGGCTGACCGACCTGCGTGCAATCGACGAGGAGACGGCACAGGCCGTCGCGCTGTATCTGGAGCCCGGCACCGTGGCCTCTGACGAGCTGCGCGTTGCGGCGATCGACGCGCTTGGCTGGTCCTCGCATGGAGCGCGGGCGACCGCACGGAGTCTCGTGCTTGCAGCGTTGGCGCGCGGCGACGACGTGCTCGCGGTGGTGCGTGGTCGGCGTCCGGGGCCCGCCGTCATCCTCGCGCTCGCGCGCGCAGCGATGTCACTTGCGCCGGGAGATGCGGCAACGCGAATCCGTGCACGAGCCGCCAGGACGCCGGAGCCGCTGCGCGCGCAGCTCCTGGCCATCGCCACTCGCACACCGTAGCCGCGCGCGACCTCGACTACCCGAAGTGGTGCGCGCTCACCATCACACCGAGCACCTTCTGCTTGAACGGCACCGTGCCCACGTCATTGCCCGCGGCTCCGGCGACGACCATCAACGGAAGCAGGTGTTCCTCGCGCGGATGACAGTCGCGCGCGTGCGGCGCCTTGGTCCAACCGAGCAGGCGCTCGTCTCGCGTGGCTGCGGCGCTCTCCGTGGTCTCGACGAGCCATGCGTCGAACGCCACCGACGCCGCCAGCCCCGCGGGACCGAAGCCGCGCAGGTTGTGGAAGCTCATGCCGCTGCCCACGATGAGTACGCCTTCGTCACGCAATGGAGCGAGCGCGCGCCCGATCTCGAGGTGCGCCTTCGGATCGAGCCCCTTGACGAGCGAGAGCTGGAACGTCGGTATCTCCGCCTCCGGGTAGCTCACCTTCAGCGGAACGAACGTGCCGTGATCGAACCCGCGCGTGTCATCGACGGCGGTCTCGAAGCCAGCGCTGGAGAGCAGCTCGCGCACACGCTCCGCGATCTCCGGCGCGCCTGGTGCCGGCCAGGTGAGCTCGTACGACGCCTGCGGGAAGCCGCCATAGTCGAAGAGGAGTGGTGGATGCGCGCTGGTCTGCACGGTGGGCAGGCGCTCCTCCCAGTGGGCCGACACACAGAGGATGGCGCGCGGCTTCTCCCTGGGCACGGCGGGGAGCGCGCGCAGGTACTCTGCGAGCGCATCCCATTCCTCGCGCTTCCCGAAGCCAACGTCGACGAAGGGCCACGGGCCGCCTCCGTGAGGAATGTAGACGGTCGGCATACGGATGCTCTTGCTCATGCGCCCAAGGTAACGCAGCGCGGACAACGCCGCAGGGGGCTGCTTGGGCAACAGTCCGTTTCACCCCACGCAAATGAACGGGCAGGGTCTCACTACTTGATGGGAACGACGCACCGGCCGCCCGAGCACGGGACGCCGTTACAGCAGTCCGACGACTGCATGCATGTCTGGCCGTAGAAGGCACACCCGCCGCCACCGCCGCCGCCACTGCTCCCGTCGGTGCCACCGCCGCCACCGCCGCCGCCGACGGGCCCGATGCAGGTGCCCGCGGTGGAGCCCGCCGCCAGCGTACAGTGGCTGCCATCGCAGCAGTCGGCGTCGGTGGTGCATGCGCCCGCGTTCGGGACGCAGTTCGAGCCGAAGCACGAGAACCCGCCGCCCGCCGCTGGTACGCACGGGGAGAGATTGCAGCAGTCAGCGCTGGATGCGCACGAGCCGCCGCTGGGGACACACACGCTTCCCTTGCCGTAGCTGCACCGGGGAACGCCGAGCGCGTCCTGCCTGCAGTTGTCGTTCTGCTGGACGTTGCCGCTGCAGCAGTTGTCGGTCGCGTTGCACTGGTTGCTCTTGAGCCGGCAGATGTCGCCATCCGGCTTGCAGCCCTTCGGATTGCCACACACGCCGAGCGCGTCGCTGGGGCTGTCCTTGTTGCAGGCGACGTTCGCCATCGCGCCGGAGCCGCCGCAGCAGTCGGCAGACTTCGCGCAGATGTCGCCGACCGGGTGGCAACCGCTGGCGGGCTGACAAATCAGGACGCCTGTGGGACCCCACGGAGCGCACGAACGAGAGCAGCAGGAGCCACCGCATACGGGCAGCCCGGCGTCGGTGTACATCGTGGACCCGCCGTTGCTGCAGACGACGCCGTCGACCATGCTGCACTGCGCGCCGCTTCCTTTTGGTTGGCCGCACGTGCCGAACGCGCCACCCGCGATCGTGCAGACGCCGCCGCAGCAATCGCTACCGGTCGTGCAGATGTCCCCGTTCTGTGCGCAGTACGAAGGCTGCGCGCAGATGCCCGACTCGCAGAAGCCAGAGCAGCAATCGCCATTGGCGCCACAGCCATTGCCGAGCGTCTTGCAGGAGGTGTTGAGCGCCACGCAGCTACCTGCGGTGCAGGTGCCGCCGCAGCAGTCTGCATTGCCCGAGCACGCCTTGCCGTCGCTCGTGCAGGCGGGGGGCTGGCACGAGCCATTGAGGCAGTCACCCGTGCAGCAGTCCGCGTTCGCCTTGCACGAGAGACCCAGCTTCTGGCACGTGGAAGGTCCGCCCTCGCTGCCGCTCCCCCCGTTCCAGCCGCCGTTGTTGCCGAACATGCTTCCAAGCGCGCCGTCGGCCTTGTTCGCCGAGCCGTCACCGTCACCGCCGTCAGAGCTGTCGATGGATACGTCTCCATTCGAGCTTCCGCATGCCGCGATGCTGCCTCCGATCAGGAGCACGAGGGAGCCAAGAAGCGCGACTGTCCAGGGTGTACGCATGGGTTGGAACCACGATGCAAGCACAGTGCCGGCGAAACTGCCTCGCAACGTGCTGATCGCACACGGGCGCGATGGTCAGCGCCGTTACCACCGAACACGTCGATGGCCATCTCATCTCCGCCCGTCTGACCGACACGGTACCCGCGGGACGGTATTCTCGTACCCAGGCTGAAAAGCAGGTAAACTCTCGGGCCCATGGTGGAAGGTGAGCACGGGGCCACGCGGCCGCACCCGTCGATAGCGGGCGGCCGGGAGGAGTCGATCCCCAAGCTCGTGGTTGCCACCGGCCCGAGCAAGGGACGCGCGTTCGCCATGGAGAAGCAGCTCGCCACTGTGGGTCGCCACCAGACGAATGACCTGGTGGTCGACGATCCCACGGTCAGCGGCGTACACCTGGAGCTCTCGCGCCTTCCCAATGGCTCCGTGCTCGTCCGCGATGTGCAGACCACGAACGGCACGTGGCTCGGCTCGCATCGGGTTCAGGAGATCGCGATCGCCGCCACCGGTGGTGAGCTCCGCATCGGTGACAGCCTCCTCAGCTTCGAGCGCGACGTCGCGAACGATCGCAGCGCCCACCAGCGCGATTCGTTCGGCGAGCTGGTCGGCGCATCCACCGCGATGCGCGAGCTATTCGGCACGCTGGAGCGCATCGCCAAGAAGGACCTCACGGTCCTGATTCACGGTGAAACAGGCACTGGAAAGGAGGAGGTCGCGCGCGCACTGCACCTCGCTTCTCCGCGCGCGAACGCGCCTTTCATCGTCATCGACGCCACGAGCCTGCCCGACACGCTCGCCGAGTCCCTCCTGTTCGGACACGAGAAGGGCGCCTTCACGGGCGCCACCGATCGCGCCGCTGGCTTCTTCGAGACCGCGCAGAAGGGCACCGTCTTCATCGACGAGGTCGGCGAGCTTCCGAAGGCGCTGCAGCCGAAGTTCCTGCGGGTGCTCGAGCGGCGCGAGATCACGCGCGTCGGAGGCCACACCCCGGTCCCGATCGACGTCCGCGTGATCGCCGCCAGCAATCGCGATCTCCGCATGGAGGTCGACAAGGGCAACTTTCGCGACGACCTCTTCTTCCGCCTCGCCCAGGTGCGCGTGATGATCCCAGCGCTGCGCGACCGTCAGGAGGACGTGCCGGTCTTGTGCCGCAAGCTCCTCATGGCGGCGAACGTGGAGGCGATGATCGAGGCGGAGGCACTCGCGCACCTTGCCACGCAGAAGTGGCCGGGCAACGTGCGGGAGCTGCGTAATGTGTTGCTGCGCGCGGCGGCGTTCGCGCAGGACGGCATCGTGCGGCGCGCGGATCTCGCCGGCGAAGGCGCCGGCTTCCGCGGCACCCCTGCGGAGCGCGGCGCGCTGGACCTGAGCGGCACGTTCGCCGTGGCAAAGGAGCGGGCGCTGGAGCGGTTCGAGCACGCATACCTGTCCGCGGTGCTGCGCCGGTCCGCGGGCAATCTCTCGAAGGCATCACGCGAGGCCGACCTTGCGCGACACTACTTCCGCGAGCTGTTGAAGAAGCGCGGCCTTTACGGCGTTGCTCTGGAGGACGAGACGCCATGAGGTTCAGCTGGGTGGTCAGAACCGGGGGCGTGCTGACGGCGGCGCGGAACGTGACGTTCGGCGTTGCGCTCGCAGGGGCCCTGGGCACATCACTCGCGACGTCGCGGCTCGCGTACGCGCAGACACCTGCAGAGATCCAGACCGCACGCGAGACGTTTGGCGCGGCGATGAAGGACGAGCAGGCGGGAAACTTCAACGACGCGCTCGTGAAGTTCCGTCAGGTTCAGAAGGTGAAGGACACGCCGCAGGTCCGCTATCGCATCGCGACCTGCCTCGCTGGCAGTGGCAAGCTACGCGAGGCCAGGAAGGCCTTCGGCGAGATCACCGCGCAGCCTGGAAATCAGGAAGAGAAGGATGTGGAGACGGCGGCGAAGGAGCAGGTGGCCGCTCTCGCCGCGAGGACACCGACGGTGACCATTCACCTGCGGACGCAGCCGCCGGGCGGAGCGGACATCCAGATCGATGGGCTGCCCGCGGTCGCCGAACAGCCGCAGGAGGTCGACCCTGGATCACACACCGTGATGCTCACCGGCCCAGGCCTCAAGCGCGCCGAGCTCCAGATCACGACGCAGGAGTCGACCAAGCAGGTCGTGGAGATGGCAGTCGAGGTCGACGCACCACCGCCGCCGCCGCCCGTCAGCAACCGGCGCACCTACGGATTCATCGGTGTGGGTGTCGGCGGCGCGCTCGCGATCGGAACCATCGTCGCGCTGGTCGTTCGAAATGGGGACATCGACGCCATCAAGAAGGACTGCCCTGGCAACATTTGCCCCTCCACAACACGCAACGACGTGAACTCGGCCAAGAGCAACGCCGACACTGCGGCGGTGGCGGCAGGGATCATGGGAGCAGGTGCGTTGATCGCAGGCGGAGTCGGTGCTTACTTCCTGCTCACACCGGAAAAGCCCCAGGCAGCGGTGATTGGGTTTGCGCCACGGCAAGGCGGCGGCATGATTCAGCTGAGGGGCGAATTCTGAATGCGCACGAAGTACTTATTTGCCGTTGGTGTTGCGGGTGTGCTGGCGGCGTGTGCGTCCGTCCCGAACGTGGTGTTCGAGGACGCCGATGGAGCCGCGGGCACCATCACGCTACCCGACGGCGCCGTCATATCGACGACCGACAGCGGTGGTGGCGGTATGGACAGTGGCAGCGGGAAGGACAGCTCCACAGGCCCCAAGGACTCTGGTGTCAACACCATCGATGGTGGGAATCCGTGCGGCGCGGGGGCCGGGGAGATCTGCTGCGGCACGAAGGTATGCCACGGATGTTCGGCGGGGGATTGCGCCCAGTGCACGGGCCTCGGCTGCGCCGGCACCGACGTTTGCTGCAAGAAAGGCATGAACCTCACCTGCCACGTCCCTGGAACGGGGGGCTGTTGACCAGCAAGATACACACTGTTCGCCGGTAGGCCCGAGTTGTGAGACAATTCTAGCGTGGGGTCCACGGAGACAGTCGAGTACGCGCCGGGGCAGCTGGTAGGCGGCAAGTACTTGCTGGTCTCCGAGATTGGTGCCGGTGGTATGGGCACGGTCTGGGCTGCGCGCAACAACGCAACCGACGCGGAGGTGGCGCTCAAGATCTGGCGCGATGACGGTCGCGACTCGGATGCGGAGAACACGCGCACGCGTTTCCGTAACGAGGCGAAGCTCTCTGCGATGCTCGCGCACCGCAATGTCGTCCGCGTGTTCGATCTTCTGACAGAGCCTGACGGAACGCTCGTACTGGTGATGGAGCGTCTTCGCGGCTGCTCGCTCGCGTCCTATCTGCGGACGTACGGCAAGATTGACGAGCACGCGGTGCTGGCGATCGGCTCGGGGTTGCTCGCTGCGCTCGATCAGGCACACCAGGCGGGCATCGTGCATCGCGACATGAAGCCGGCAAACGTGTTCCTCGCCGTCGAGGCGGACGGGCACGTCACGCCAAAGCTGCTGGACTTCGGCATTGCCAAGGTGCCCTCGGCCAACACGTCGCTCACGCTGGACGGCAGCGTTCTGGGCACGCCCCGCTACATGTCGCCGGAGCAGATCCGGAGCAAGGAGATCGACGGCCGCAGCGACATCTTCTCACTCTCCACCGTGCTCTACGAGGCGCTCACTGGGACCTCCCCGTTTGACGGCGACACTGCCGGCGCGGCGCTCGCCATGGTGCTCGAGATCAACGTCGATCCCGATCCCACCCTCAACCCGCAGCTGTGGACCGCACTGTCGCGCGGGCTTGCCAAGAAGCCCTATGAGCGACCCAGCAGCGCCGGCGAGTTCGCCGCCGGATTGCGCGCGGCGTGCCCGACCACGGACACGGAGCTCGATCAGGCGCTGCGGCAGCTCAACATCGCTGCGGTCGCCGAGGAGCCCGTGGTCATCCCCTCGCTCCCGACCAGCTTCCAGCGCGGCAAAAAGCGATCGCGATTGCCGATCTACCTCGCGCTGACGGGTATCTTCGCGCTGGCGGTAACCGTTGGCGTCACGCTCGGTCGTCGCGCGCCTGAGCCACAAGGCAGCACACACGTCACGAACGCGGCCGGCGGCAACGGCACGGGCGGCGCCAGCACCGCGAGCACGAGCGCAGGCGCGAGTATGGGAACGGCCATGAGCACTGGCGCGAGCACGGGAACGGCTGTGAGCACCGGCACGAGCACGGGCACCGGCGCCACCACGAACGTGAACGAGCCTTCGGTCTTCGAGGTCCCCGCCGACAACAACCCGTGGAACTCCGTCCCCACGATGACCCCTGCGAATGGCGGCGGCACCACGAACGGCGGCGCCGGCAAGATCAAGAAGCCGGTCGCGCCAGCGGCAAGCGCCAGCGGTAAGCGCCCCGTCGCCACCACGCCCGGATTCTAGCCAAAGCTGCGGAGCACGCGCTCCAGCGCCACGGGAAGATGGCGCGCCAGGATGGCGGCCCATGCGGCCTGGCCCGCTGCGTCGGCGATGAGGTCCTGCCGGATCTCCATCTCCACGTGGAGGATCCCTCGCTTCTCGCCGTGCGTGGGCACCGTGTAGTCGGATTTGTCGTTCAGCGCGTACGGCTCGTTGTCACCGACGACCAGCGCTTCATCCTCGCGAAGGAGCGCGAGCATGGCGTGGGCGAACCGTGGGTCACGGTTGTAGAGTACACCTACGTGGAACGGCCGCGCGTTGCCCTTGAAGACGGGCGTGAAGCTGTGGACGCTGACCAGCACGGTGAGCACGCTCCGCGCGTCCCGCAGGGCCAGCACCTCTGCGAGCTTGTTCTGGTACGGGTGGAAGATCTCCATGCGGCGATGCGCGCGCTCGTGCTCGCTCACGCCTTCGTTGCCGGGGATACGCGTGTGCTCGCTGATGACTGCGACCGCGTCGGCAGCGTCGACCGGACGATTGCAGTCGTAGACGAGCCGCGAGTACGTCTGCAGGATCGCAAAGGCGCCGAGCATGGACGACAGGTGACGCGTCACGCTCGCAGCGCCGATGTCCCACGCGATGTGTCGCTCGCGGTCTTCCGAGGGGACGCCGAGATCACCCAGCGAGCGTGGGATCTGCCGGCCCGCGTGATCGCAGCACAGCACGAACGGCGAGTCGAAGGACTGCGGTCCCTCGTGCAGCGCGGTGAACGGCGGAGGGTCGTCGGGAGAGAGCAGCAGCGGGCGGCTCATGCTCCCTTCTTTTTAGGACGACTGGGGCTGGTTCGCAACGTCGCGCGTTTGCCTTCGGGCGGACACGCGGGCCGGAGGGGCTCGTCCTCGCGCTCGGCCCACGCGATGAGCTCGTCGACGAAGGCGCGCACCTGCGCCGCGATGATCTCGCGCTCCTCGTAGATCGTGGGCGCTCCGACCCGAGTCGCGCAAGCTCGCTGCGGCTCCGGTGGTTGCGGACAGGCCGGTCAGCTCGGCCACGGGCGCCCCGCAGACTGCGTGAAGCTGGCTCTGCTCACTCCTTCTCGGAGCGGAGCGCGTCGTCGATGCGTCGCTCGAGCTCCGCGTCCTCCGCAGGCTGCGCATCAACAGCGGAGACGCGGGTGCGGAGCTCGCCGCTTGCGAACAGGCGAGACGCCTCGGCCATGATCGCGGTCAGCTTGTCGAGCTCGGGCGCCGGGATGGTGCGCTCGCTGAGCACGGACATGAGCTTGTCCGCGAACAGGGGATCCTTCGACGTGAGCGTGGAGAGCGTGCGCGAGGTGGCACCGCTGCGTAGGACGATGACCTCGCCGCGCTGCCACGTGCCCACGGGAAGCGCACCACCGAGCAGACTGAACCTCACATGCATCGGCGCGCGCTGAAAAGCGAGGCCGGCGAGCGGAAGGCGAATCACCTCGCCGCGTCTGGCTCCCGGCACCGAGAGCGCGTCGCCTTCGATGACGAGCTCACCTCTGATCCCACCAACGCGATACGGCTCCGTCGTCGCCCATGATGCGATCACGAAGACGAGCAGCGAGACGGTGATGAAGATGATGAACGGCGGAGCGCCGCTCCCGAGCCCGAACAGCAAGAATCCGACCGCGAGCGCCGTGAACGCCGACATCAGCCAGAACGCGACAAGATAGAGCGGCGGCGTGCGCAGCGGAAAGCGCACGGCGGGGAGCTCCTTCTTGCTGCGGTACGGGCTCACTTGCAGTTTGGATGATCGCGCTCGAAGCTCGCGTCGATCTGCGCGGGCGTGAGCGACGCGGGCGTGGCCAGGCGGGACCACCATGCGTGCATCATCGCGCGGCCCTCGTTGCAGCGGCCGTTCTTGGCGGCGCACTCTGCCGCCATGTGAAGGTCCGACACGGCGATGTTACGCGCCTGATCATCGGCCTGGTTGCCGCGCGGTGACGCGTCGATCAGGTGAATCAGCTCCAGTCCTTCGGTCGCGCAGAACGCGCCGTCCTTCGCCTCGGACGCCTCGTGCAGCGCGCTCATGTCGTGGAAGAATCGCTCGCGCGGGAGGAGCTTCGCGGGCGGGCAGTGCTGCGCAGCCATCGACATCGTTGCGGTGTCGAGCTCGTCGGACTTCATGCGCCGCTGCGTGGGCGCGTCGTCCAGGCCCTTGCGAAAGCGAGCGCGCGCCTCCACGCATCTTCCCGCCTGGAACTCGCAGATGGAGCGGGTCATCCAGCGCGTGGCTGCATGGCGGGGATCCGCGGCGTCGGCGGCGTCTAGCTCCCTCAGGCAGCCCGGGCCGTCGCCGTCCTTGCTGCGGTAGAGCGCGGCGGTGACGTGGTTCGACATGGACTCGTAGTCGACGGAGCCGATAGGGGGAGGAGGAGGGGTGGAGGTGGAGGGATAGGTTTGGGGGGAGGTCTGGGCGGAGGTCTGGGTCGAGGTCGAGGTGGGATCGACGGCGCTTGCGGGATCGGTGGGCGCGCAGTTTGTGGCGGCGCGAGTGGGGGGCGCATCGCGACAGGGGCATGGTGCCTGAGCTGCTCCGCACGCGGTGAGCGTGGAGAAGAGGAGTAGCGATGGAGCGAGACGCGGCATGACCCACACAATGGACCACGCGAAGCGAGCGAGGTCCAGGTGGCGGTGTCACCTGGCTTCAGACCGGCACATGGGTGACACTTTCATGCACTCTGCACGTGTTTGACCCAAGGTGCTGCGGTCGCCGTAGGGGACGAACGCTGCCTCGATGGCGCCGAACGTCTCCGTTGCGCGGGCTAGGCCTCCCGCCCTGGGCGTTCAGAACCGTTCACCTCCCAGGTGTACGGCGCGCGAGAAAATGCCGACAAAACCGCAAATTCACCCCCAATTGTACACCTGACGGGTGTACTCTGTTTTTCGGCGATTCACGAGGCGGGTGCCAAGGGAGGCGCGGCGGTCGCCATACGGTGCCACCCGAGGGGAGGGTCGCTACCTGTAGAGCCTCGACCGCGAGTGACACCGACCTCGACCTCGACCTACGGGCCGTCTCCGGGGTCTGGGCTGTGGGGTTTGTATCTCCACTTTGCCAGCTTCTTCAGGGCTGCTTCGGGGTGGCCGCCTTGGCCCTGGAAGCCGACCTTGTAGACGTGGTTGTCGTACCAGCCGGTGACGTACGCGTGCTTGCCGTCGCGGCTCACAGCAACGCCACTGCCTCGATCCATGCCGGGGACCGGGAACGTGCGTGACGTCATGTCCGTGGTGTCCACGACGGAGATGCTGCGGGTGAGACCGTAGTCCGCGGACCACAAGTAGCGGCCGTTCGCGGAGATGCCGATGCTCTTGGGTGCGTCGCCGACTTGCGCGCGGCGGACGATCTTCTCGGTGGTGACGTCCATCGCGGCGACCTGCGAGGCCGTGAGGCAGGAGATGTAGAGCGTCTTCTCGTCCGGGGAGAGCGCGAGGTGGCGCGGGCACGTGCACGTCTTGATGCGGTGGTGCTTCTCGAGGTCCGGGCCTTCCCACACGTCGATCGACCCGGAGAAGAAGTTCGCTACGTACAGCACGCCGCTTCGGCTGACGGCCATTCCGCGCGGGTTTTTCCCGGCTTTCAGCGTGCGCACCACGGTGGCGGACTTCACGTCGACCTGGGTGACGTCGTTGCTCGACCAGTTCGCGACGAACAAGTTCTTCTCGTCCGGCGACAGGACGACGATCTTCGGGTGCCCGCCGACCTTCACCTCGTGAACGGTCTGGCCGGTGGCGACGTCAATGTAGAAGACCGCGTGCCGCCAGAAGTCGGAGACGTAGAGCGTCTTGTCGTCACCGGAGATCGCGGCCTCGACGGCGGACCCAGGAACGATCAGCTCTCCCTTCGGGGCCAGCGTGTCTGCGTCCAGCACGGTCACCGAGTGCCGCCCCGACTCGCGGAAGTTCGTCACGTAGAGAGTCTTCTCGTCGTGCGAGAGGAATGCACCCTTCGGGTTCACGCCCGTCGCCTCCACCTCTTGCACCTCGAGGAGCGGCGGCGGACCAGACGGGTCCGGTTCGATCGGCGGGATGTCCGCGCTCCGGGCGATCGTGGCACCGGTGTCGCTGCCCGCATCACCGAGAGCCGTCGCCAGGTTCGCTTCGCCTGCATCCTTGCTTGCGACCGTGATGGACGCGGTGCTCGCGGCGTCTCGCGCGTCGGCGGCCTCACTCCTTCCACACGCCGTGACCGCGGCCGTCGCAACGACGAGCAGCGCGAGCGCGATGGCGGGAAGAACAAGGGACTTCATGCGACCATGCAGGATTACCGCATCCGTGGCGGAAGGCCCAATTCACCGGCTCCACGGGCGTGGGGCGGGCTATACCGTCGCTCATGACGGACCTCTCGCCCGGTCGCGCGCGCGCGTTGCGCATCGTTCGCGTCGGCCTTGGCGCGCTGATGTGTGGCGTGGGGCTGATGCACTTCGTGTCGCCTGGACCGTTCGCGGAGATCGTCCCCAGCTACCTCCCCTACCCGCAGCTCCTCGTGGCGGTGAGCGGCGTGTTCGAGATCGCGCTGGGCGCGGGGCTCTTCCTGCCGCGAACACGCAGGCTCGCGTCGCTAGGTCTCGTACTGCTCTACGTCGCGGTCTTCCCGGCGAACATCTACATGGCGATGCACCACATCCAGCCAGGCGGCGTCTCCATGCCGGAATGGGCGGGGTGGGCGCGCCTGCCCTTCCAGGCCGTGTTCATCGCGCTCGCCATCGCCGCAGGCCGCGATCGCACGGGCCGAACGGGCGCTGCGATACCATCAACGACGTCGTGACCCCTAGCGGAAGTTCTGCACCGCCCAGACGCTTCCGTCGGCCAGTGTGTAGAAGCCGCACGACACCTGCGTGTAGCGCGCGGCCTTCATGTTCTCGTAGTGGCCACCGCCAGGTCCTTCGCCCCACATCATCTTGAGGCAAGAGGGGATCATGTCGCCCGCGGGGCCGGGCCAGCCCGGGCACTCGTTCTGGCCCATCTCGCTGCATGTGCCGAACGCGCCGTGCGCGGAGCCGGACTTGGAGTCACTCTGCGCCTGGCCGTCGGAGCATTTCTCCTCCGCGGTCCAGCGCGTGAGCGCGGGCGAGCCCACCGTCTTGCGGTACGCGTTGATCTGATCGACGCAGGTCTGCTCCGCCGAGCTCGGGCCGGGGTTGCCCGTGTTGCCGCTCGAGCCTGCGTCCGGAGCGCCGCTGCCGGCCGAACCAGAACCAGAGCCACCGGAACCAGAGGAGCCGGAGCCGGAGGAGCCTGACGAACCAGATGACGGTTCGCCGCCGCTCGCGCCGGGGTCGGTGCCCGTCTGCGATGTCGCGGGGCCGTAGCCGCGAGGCTGCAGCGTGCCGGGGTCGTCACTGCAGGCGATGAGGGTGAGGCTCATACCCAGGAGCGAGGCCAGGGGGAAGAAGAATTGTCCGAAGCGCATGTCGATCACTGTAACGACAGGGAGACACCGCGCCAGGAAGCGCATGATCTTCCACCATGGTCGAACAATTGAAGAACGACCCATCACGCTCATTCGAGAAAATAAGGTGGATCACGTGATCCATGGCAACCCACGACCCAGACGAACGCACCTACCCGCGCGGGATCATTTGAAGTCCTGGACGGCCCATACGGTGCCGTCGGGCAGCGTGTAGAAGCCGCAGGCAACCCACTGGTAGTTCGGGTTCTTCATGTTGTCGTAGTGGCCGCCGCCCGGTCCTTCGGCCCACATCATCTTGAGGCAGTCGCCGATCATCGCTCCGGGTGGGCCGGCCCAGCCGGGGCACTCGTCCTGCGCCATCTCGCCGCAGCGTCCGAACGCGCCGTGTGCCTTGCCGCTGCCCGAGTCGCTTCGTGATTCGCCAATGGCGCAGCTCTCTGCCACGCTCCATCGCAAGAGCGGTGGCGAGCCCACGGTCCTTCGATACGCATTGATGCCGTCGACGCACTCTTGCTCCGGTGAGCTTGCGCCCGCAGGCGTGGGCTGCGGCGCGAGCTGCGGTCGGTTCGGCTGCGCATAGTGCTGGGGCTGCGGTGGCGACTGCGGCCCCTGTTGCGTCGCCGGATCTTCTCCGCACGCGGCGAGCAAGACGCAGGAGATCACGGCGAACGAGACGGGCTTCATGATGGACGAGTCTACACGGCAGGCGGCAGACCGAGCAGCGCGCGTGCGGCGTGCATCTCTTCCGGGAGCGAGCAGTCGGCGAGGCGCGCACGGAAGATCTCCTCGCGCATGTCGACCGTGGCGTACTGCGCGGAGAGCGCGTCCGCGCGGCGCATCACCGTGACGACGAAGAGCGGCGGCTTGCCCTCCTTGCCGATGACCGACACGCGTCGCGTGCAGACAAGGCCGGCGGCGCGACCTGCGTCCAGCGCGCGGTCCTTCGGGAACGCGCCCGAGCACGCGACGAAGAGCCCGGTGGGCGAGAGCAGGCGCGCCGCGGTGAGCGCGTAGTCCTCGATGCCGCCGCGCGTCTCGAAGCAGCATGGTCCGCGCTGCACCTTCTCCGAAGGCGTGCCGTGGCCGAGCGGGATGTACGGTGGCGTGCCGGTGACCAGGTCGAACGTTGCTCCTTCGGGGAACATGGCCGGGTCGCGCAGATCGCCGAGCTGCACGGCGACGCGATCGTCCGCGCCGTTGTAGGCGACCGAGCGGCGCGCCATGGCAAGAGACATGTCCTGCGCCTCGACGCCGACCAGGCGGGCATCCGGGAACGCCCACGCCACGAACATGAGGACGGAGCCGATACCGCATCCCAGATCGCATGCAGTATGCATGTTTCTGCGTGCGCGCCCCTCCTCGATCGCGACGACCGCGGTCATGAAGTCGTCGAGCGACCACTTGTGCCCGCGACGCTGCTGGAAGATGCGCCAGTCGCCGGAGAGGAATGACAGCACCTCGTCCGGGCGCGGCGAAAGATCTGCGCGGCCCTGGGCCCCCCGCGGCGGTGGACCTGCCGGGACCCAGCCACGCGGACGCTTTCGCGCTGCGCGATCGTCGGGATCGTTGGAGAGCCTCATCCGAAGGCAACGGAGATAGCACCGCGGCGCCCCGAGTTGTGCTTGATCTCGCCTTGCATGACCATCCGAACGACCCCGCTCCCGATGGCATACGGAAAACGCCCCGACGACCTGGACGTGCTCGCGCGGTCCCGTCTGCTCTCGCATCTCCCCATCAAGGAGGTATCGGAGTTCCTGGACCTGCTCGATCAGGTGGCACTGCCGCCGGGCACCGCGCTGCTCCGCGAGGGCGACGACGGCGACTGCATGTTCTTCGTGCTCGAGGGCGAGGCGCGGGTGCGGCGCGGGCAGCTCGAGCTCCGACACGTACATCCCGGAGACTATTTTGGTGAGCTCGCGATGCTGGGCGCGACCAAGCGTGCTGCCTCTGTCGAGTCACTCACGACGATGCGCCTCGCGCGGCTCTCTCGCGCGCACTACCTCTTACTGGTGGCGAATCACCCTGGAATCGCCCTGCATTTCACGCAGGCGCTTGCAAGCGGCCTTGGCGAGGAGCTGGTCGCCATGACGGACAACGTGGGCCTGCTTGCGTATCAGCGGACGCTGCCGCGCCGGCTCGAGGCACACGTGAAGCGTGACAGCGACACCATCGTCGTCTCGACGGGCACCATCGTGGGCACCATTCTCCCCAAGGAGGAGCACGGCTGGCAGGTCGTCGGCGCGACGATCGATCGCAAGCCCGCGTCGCTGGAGACCGCGGTGGTGGCAGACGTTGCCGTGTCGCCGCTCACGGTCGCAGACTGGGAAGGGCGCATGCTCATCCGGCGGAGCGCGGCGCTCGTCTTCCTCGAGGCAGCGCGCACGGCGGCACCGGACGTGACGCTGTGCATGGGGTCGCCCATCGAGAACGGCACGGTCGTGCGCGTGACGGGGCACGCGGACACCACCGAGCTCGCGGAGCGAATCGGCCAGGAGGTCGCGCGCCTCTGTCGCGATGACGTGCCTCTGCGCGAAGAGGTGTGGCAGGTCGAGGAGGCCCGCTCGCTGCTGCTCGAGCGTGGGTTCTCCGATGCTGCGGCGTTGCTGCTCTCACGCCGGGAGGCGACGATCTCGCTTCTCACCTGCGGCGAGACCTTTGCGCTGGCGCTGGGCCCCGTTGTACCGCGCGCGTCGTTCCTGTCCGCGCTCTCGGTGCGTCCCCATCCCGAGGGATTGTTCCTGGATCTGGGCTCGGAGGTGCATCGCGCGCTGCCTGGAAAGGATGGCGCGCACGAGCCGAACGTGGACGTAGAGGTGCGGACGCCGCGCTATGGCGCACCGATGACCCACGCCAGCCGCGAGTGGTTGACGGAGATGAGCGTCACCGGCGTGGGCCGCTTCAACGAGTACTGCGTGTCCGGCAACGTCCAGGAGGTCATCCGCGTGGCAGAGGGCTTCCACGAGAAATGGATCGGCCGCATCGCGGATCTCATCACGGAGCGCAAGAGCACGGTCAAGGTGGTGGTGATCGCCGGCCCATCGTCTTCCGGAAAGACCACCTTCATCAAGCGACTCACGGTGCAGCTCCTTGTGAACGGCATTCGCCCGAAGAACGTGTCGCTCGACGACTACTACGTCGACCGCGAGAAGAACGTGAAGGACGAGAAGGGCGAGTACGACTTCGAGGCGTTCGAGGCAATGGACACGAACGCCCTGAAATCCCAGCTATCGCGCCTCTTCACGGGCGCGATGGTGAGCACGTCGCGCTACGACTTCAAGGCAGGAAAGAGCTACCCCGACGGCGGCGAGACGCTCTCGCTGGGCACGGGCGAGGTGCTGCTTCTCGAGGGCATCCACGGCATGAACCCCGACCTCATCGGCGATGCGGTTCCGGCACAGGCCGTGTTCCGGATCTTCGTGCATCCGGCGACCACCCTGGCGTTCGACAAGGCTGGGGTGCTCGCACCTGACGACGTGCGGCTCATCCGCCGCATCGTGCGCGACCGCCACACGCGGAACAACACGGCCGCAGATACCATCATGCGCTGGCCGTCGGTGCGGCGCGGCGAGCTGCTGCACATCTATCCGTTCCTGCCGAACGCGGACGTCGTGTTCGACTCCGCGCTCGTGTACGAGCTCAGCGTGCTGAAGACGTATGCAGAGCGCTACCTGCTCGAGGTCCCCCCCACGCATCCGGCGTTCACGACGGCGTTCCGCCTGCGGCAGCTGATCGATCAGTTCGTGGCGATCTACCCTGATCACGTGCCGCCCACGTCGGTTCTGCGCGAGTTCATCGGCGGCAGCGGCTTCGAATACTGAGGCAAGACGCAGCACCTGCACGGTGGCGTGCATGGTTTTCGAGATCCCGCGATATACGTTGGCCGCACGCATGGCTGAAGACGGAAGCTATCTCCTGACGGTCAACACCGGCTCGTCCAGCCTGAAGGCGGCGGTGTACCCGTGGGACCTTGGCGCGCCTGTGCTTCACGTGAATGTGTCGCGCCTTGGTGATGGTGACGCCAGCGTCCAGGTGGACGGCGCACGCGTGACGCCAGCAGCACGCGTCACCACGCACGGGGAGGCCGTGGATGCGGTGCTCGCGCTGCTCTCCAGGAGGGCGCTACGCATCAGCGGCGTGGGGCATAGGCTGGTTCACGGCGGACCCATGCTGACTGCGCCGCTGCTCCTGACGCCACACGTGCGCGCCGAGCTCGCCGGGTGCGTGACGCTTGCGCCGCTTCACCTGCCGCAGGCGCTGCTTGCGATCGATCACCTTTCCGACTCGCTGCCCGACCTTCCGCAGGTCGCGTGCTTCGATACGGCGTTTCACGCAACGCTGCCAGCACACGCCTACACGCTCGCGCTGCCGTACGCCTTCGCGGAGCTCGGGATCCGCCGGTACGGCTTCCACGGACTCTCGTACGAGTACATCGTCACGAAGCTGCGCGAGCTCGACCCGGTGAACGTCGGCGGGCGCGCGGTGGTCCTGCACCTGGGCAACGGCGCGAGCATGGCCGCCATCGCGCGCGGCGTCTCCATTGACACCAGCATGGGCATGACGCCCACCGGCGGCATCGTCATGGGTACGCGCTCCGGCGATCTCGATCCGGGCGTGATCCAGCACCTGCTCGCGCGCGGCCTGGTGAAGAGCGCGGACGATCTACAGACGCTGCTCACGCAGAAATCGGGGCTCTACGGCGTGTCCGGCGTGGGCTCCGACATGCGCGATCTGCTTGCGCGACGCAGCGATCCGCGCGCGCGCCTCGCGGTGGAGATGTTCACCTACCAGGCGAAGAAGCAGCTGGGCGCATACGCCGCGGCGCTCTCTGGACTGGAGACTGTCGTGTTCACGGGCGGCATTGGCGAGCACGCGGCCGCCATCCGCGAGGAGATCTGCTCGGGGCTCGAGTTCCTGGGTGTGACGCTCGACCTGGACGCCAACGCGAAGAGCGCGCCGGTCGTATCCACGAAGGGCGCGCGAGTGACCGTGAGGGTCATTCAGACCGACGAAGATTCGATGATCGCAACGCACACCGCTCGCCTCTTGAGGAAGCCATGACCACGACAATCTCGAACGACGGACAGGCGAAGAACATGAGCGGCAAGACCGGCAAAGGGCCGCTGAGCCCCGAGACGCTGGAGCGCATGCAGCGCTACTTCTCCGCGGCGAACTACCTCTCCGTGGGGCAGATCTACCTCCTTGCCAACGCGCTCATGAAGGAGCCGCTCCGTCACGAGCACATCAAGCCGCGCCTGCTCGGGCACTGGGGAACCACGCCCGGACTGAACTTCCTGTTCGTGCACCTGAACCGCATCATCAGGGAGCGCGATGCGAACATGATCTACATCATCGGCCCGGGACACGGCGGGCCCGCGGCGGTGGCGAACGCGTACCTGGAGGGCACGTACAGCGAGGTGTACCCGAACATCTCCCAGGACGAGGAAGGCATCCACCACCTCTTCCGGCAGTTCTCCTTTCCGGGCGGTATCCCCAGTCACGTCTCGCCCGAGACGCCAGGCTCCATCCATGAGGGCGGCGAGCTGGGCTACGCGCTCTCGCATGCGTACGGCGCTGCGTTCGACAATCCCGATCTCGTGGTCGCTGCGGTCGTGGGCGATGGTGAGGCGGAGACGGGGCCGCTCGCGACCAGCTGGCACTCGAACAAGTTCTTGAACCCGAAGACGGACGGCGCGGTGCTGCCGATCCTTCATCTGAATGGCTACAAGATCGCCGGGCCCACGGTCCTTGCGCGCATCACCAACGAGGAGCTGGAGCAGCTGTTCCGCGGCTACGGCTACGTGCCGCATTTCGTGGAGGGCAACGAGCCGTACGAGCGGCATCTGGATCCGCGCACGATGCACCAGAAGCTCGCTGCCACGCTGGACACGTGCATGGACGACATCAAGAAGATCCAGGAGCGCGCGCGCACGGGCGGCGTGACCGAGCGGCCGCGATGGCCGATGATCATCTTCCGCACGCCGAAGGGCTGGACCGGACCCGACATGGTGGACGGCAAGCCGGTGGAGGGCTCGTGGCGCTCACACCAGGTGCCGCTCTCCGAGACGAAGAGCGAAGAGCACATGGCGCAGCTGGAGAAGTGGCTGCGCAGCTACGAGCCGGAGAAGCTCTTCGACGCGAACGGGAAGCTTGCCGCGGAGCTCGCGGAGCTTGCGCCGAAGGGCACGCGTCGCATGAGCGCGAACCCGCACGCGAACGGCGGCCTCCTGCTGCGCGATCTACGCTTGCCCGATTTCCGCGACTACGCCGTGCACGTGCCGACACCGGGAGCGGTGGACGCAGAGGCCACGCGTATCCAGGGCAACTACATGCGCGATGTGATGGCGAAGAACATGGAGAGCGCGAACTTCCGCGTCTTCTCCCCCGACGAGACCGCGTCCAACCGCTGGGGCGCGCTGTTCGAGAAGACGGATCGCTGCTCCGTAGCCACGCACATCCCCGACGACTCGAACGTGGCGCCGAACGGCCGCGTGATGGAGATGCTGAGCGAGCACCAGTGCCAGGGCTGGCTCGAGGGTTACCTGCTCACGGGCCGCCACGGCTTCTTCTCTTGCTACGAGGCGTTCATCCACATCATCGACTCGATGCTCAACCAGCATGCGAAGTGGCTGAAGGTGACGCGCCACATTCCATGGCGACGGCCCATTGCGTCACTGAACTACCTGCTCACGTCGCACGTGTGGCGGCAGGACCACAATGGCTTCTCGCACCAGGATCCGGGCTTCATCGATCACGTGGTGAACAAGAAGTCGGAGATCATCCGCGTGTATCTGCCGCCGGACGCGAACACGCTCTTGTCCGTGACGGATCACTGCCTGCGAAGCCGCGACTACGTGAACGTGGTGGTCGCAGGGAAGCAGCCCGCGCCGCAGTGGCTCACGATGGACCAGGCGATCGCGCACTGTACGAGCGGCATCGGCATCTGGGAGTGGGCGTCGAACGACGAGGGCAGCGAGCCTGACGTGGTGATGGCGTGCGCGGGAGACGTGCCCACGCTGGAGACGCTGGCCGCGGTGGAGATCCTTCGCGCGCGATTGCCAGAGCTGAAGGTGCGCGTCGTCAACGTCGTGGACCTGATGCGACTGCAGCCGGCGAGCGAGCATCCGCACGGGCTCTCGGACAACGATTTCGACGTGCTGTTCACGAAGGACAAGCCGGTGATCTTCGCGTTCCACGGGTACCCGTGGCTCATTCACAGGCTGACGTATCGCCGCACGAACCACGAGAACATCCACGTGCGCGGCTACAAGGAAGAGGGCACGACGACCACGCCGTTCGACATGGTGGTGCTGAACGATCTCGATCGGTATCACCTGGTGGGCGACGTGATCGACCGGCTGCCTGCGCTCGGCGCGCGCGCGGCGTACCAGAAGCAGTGGCTGCGCGACAAGCTCACGAAGCACAAGCAGTACATCCGCGAGCACGGGGATGATCTGCCGGAGATCCGGGAATGGAGATGGGGACTGGGGAAGAAGTGAGAGGCGAAGAGAGGGGAAGGGCGGGATTGAGGTGGAGGGGAGTCGTGTCATGCTTCCGTGGCACCGCCACTCTGCGACCCTGGACTCCTATCTGCCCGGACCCGCCCGACGCGCAGACGATCCAGCTCACGTGCTACGAAAGTGTCCCCGCGTCGGGGCCCTGCAGTCTCTGAGCGACCTGGACTTCGACTTCGACCTTCACTGAACGCGCGTCATCATCCTCATACAGAGACCACACTGACCCACGTGACGAGGGGCTCTGCGTCGTCGTATTCTGGGCAGGTGGGGACGCGGTCGAATTTGTGCGGGGTGATCGCTCTTGGCGCGCTTGCGGCAAGCGTCATTGCTTGCGGCCACAGCGCAACTAGCGTCGTGGCGGGCGTTGCTCCGATCGCTCCTGCGGCCATCGCGTCTGTGGTGCCGCGGCCGCCGCCTTCTCCTGAGCGACCTGTGCCGGTGCCAACCGCGCGCGCGATGATGGCTCCCAACGTCCCCGAGGAGCTGGCGCTGCCTGTCCGTGATCCGCGCTTCTACAAGCGCCCGCATCGGCCCGCCACGCTCATCACGCATCAGATCAACGTGCTCAGTCTTTCGCTTCCAGCGCCGGAGCTCCCGGGCGGAATCGATCCCGAGGTCCTGATCGAGCTCGCGACCGCATACGCGGAGCTCGCGCGTGTGACGCCCACGTCGACCGCAGAGCACGACACCGCACGGGCGGACGCACGCGCGGCATACATGCGCTACGGAGGCATCGTGCCGCCATCGGATGGCGCGGAGTCAGCGGCATACTTCGTAGCGCTCGAGTACGAGCTCGATGGTGATCGCGCAGTCGCCCGAGCGGCCTATCAGGCGATGCTCACGCAGACACCCGCTGCGTGGACGGCACCGTACTGCCACGTAGGTCTCGCCGAGCTCATTCTCCACGAGGCGAATGGCGACGCGATCGCGCGCGAGCAAGCGCTCGTCCACTACGAGGCGGCGCTGAAGCAGCTGCGGCGCGATCAGGATCTCTATCCGTTCGCCATTCTGAGGATCGGGCAATCACAGCTCGCACTGGGCGACACGAAGGCAGGAACACGAACGCTGGAGCGCCTCGCCCGCGAGTTCCCGAAGTCGGAAGCGACGCGCATGGCGAACCCGTAGCCGCCTTCGACCCGACCTCGACTTCGACCTTGACCTCGACCTCAACCTCCACCCCTCCCTCGACCTCCATCCCTCCCCTTTCCGAGCTCAGCCTTCGGAGAAACACGATCGGAACGGCAGCCTTTTTATCGCAGAGTACGTATTTTGCGACGCCCGGAAAGGTGGGGCGATTTTCTGAAATTTCGGCGTGGGCTGGAACGACATGGGGTGATGAAGTTCCTCGTCTGGTGCCTGCTGTTCGTCGTGTGCTGGCCGCTCGCGCTCGTGGCGCTCGTGGTCTACCCGATCGTGTGGCTCGTGCTGTTGCCGTTCCGACTGATCGGCTTCACGGTGCGCACGGTGCTCGATCTCGTGTGGTCGATCGTCACGTTGCCGTTGCGCATCCTCACGCCGCGGCGTCGGTTCCACTTGATGGCCTGACGCGACTCGGCCAACTCAGCTGAGCATGGCGGCGTGACCTCTGCGCAGCGCTCGCTCCCACTTCGCGCTCGCGCTCTCGCCGGGTGTGCCCGCGCGCGTTAGCTCTCCGCAGATCGCGGCGGTCATAGCATCGCCCGCGCCTTGTTTGTCCGCTGGCAACGGCTTCGGCGGGACGAACGCGACCTCTCCGAACGGGCCCGTTGCGACCGCTCCGCCTCTGGCGTCACTCATCACGAGCGTCGCGCCCTTGCGAAGCGCCTTCCGCACGCTCTCCGCGTTCATGCCGATCACCGCAAGGTCTGCGACGCTGCAGCGCGCGACGTCCACCTCGCGCAACACCATCTGGATGGTCCGCGGATCGCGTCCGACCCACAGGTGCAGGCTCGCATTGAAGTCGATCACCACCAGCGTACCTTCGCGACGCGCGCGACGCGCAGCCTTGCACAGCGCCGCCGCCTGGGAGACCACGGGCGACAGGCCCGACAACAGCAGCACCTGCGAGGACCAAGCGGCGGGCACCTCGAGAGGGCGCGGCTCATCCACGTCCGGTGACAGGGACGCAGGCAGCTGCGAGGCCGAGCCCGTTGCGTCCACGAGAAGTAGACCCGCACGCGGCCTCGTGAGCGTGACCCCTCCGACATCCACGCCCGTCGCCGCGATCCGCTCGACGGCCATGCGGCCCTGCGCATCGTCCGTGACGACGGTCGCAAGCCCGACGCGACGCCCCTCCCGAGCAAGAGCAACCGCCACGTTCACGGCGCCGCCACCGGGACGGAGCCCGCGACCTGCGAGCTTCCATTGCGGTTCGCCAGTACAGATCACGTCGAAGCTCTTCGGCGCATGCATACACAGAGTTTACACCGGGATTTCGACGGCGCCTTCGACTTCGACCGCGACCCTGGACCTCGACAACGACCTCGACTTCGACAACGACCCTGGACCTCGACAACGGCTTCGACCTCGACCCTCGACCTCGACTTCGACCTCGACAACGACCTCGACTTCGACCTCGACAACGACCTCGACCTCGACCCTCGACCTCGACAACGACCTCGACAACGACCTCGACCCTCGACCTCGACAACGCCTTCGACAACGCCTTCGACAACGACCTCGACTTCGACCTCGACCTCGACGTAGACCTCAACCTCTCCCTTGACCTCGACCCCTCCCCCGACCTCTCCAGCGACGCGCGCCTTTGACGTGAGCACGCGGGTGCTTGCAGGAGCGTTGCTTCTGTCGGTGCTCGCGGGCGCGTTGCACGATGTGTCTCGTGCATGGGACGTCTGGTACTACCACCTGCCGTTTGCTGCGCGGATCGCGGGGATCGTGCCCGCTGGCGAGTTCGTGTTTCATCCGGCGGATCAGGCTCGGTTCGACGGATTTCCTCTGCTCGGCGAGGCACTGCAAGGGCTGCTGTGGCGCGTCACCGGGCGGCCCGAGAGCGCGAACCTCGTGGCGTACGCGTCCGTGCCGCTCTTCGCGTGGTTCCTGCGGCGTGCGTTCCGCGTGCCGTGGCAGCTCACCGTCCTTGCGCTGTTTGCGATCCCGCTCGTGCAGATCCACGCGAGCTCCGCCTATGTCGATCTGCCTGCCAATACAGCGGCGAGCGTGGTGGTGATGCTTGCGATTCGTGCGCACGCGACACGCGCGCCGCTCGCGCGAGGGACGCTGACGCTCGCCGTGCTGTCCGCGGCTGTCGCGGCGAACATGAAGGTGATGATGGGGCCCATCGTGCTCGTCGGCCTTGGCGCGCTCGCCGTGGAGCTCCTGCGCCAGCAACGCGCGGCTCCGCTCCGCGACAAGCTCCGCTGGTCCGCGATGGCCGTGGTCGCGCTGCTCGCGGTCTTCGCGACGCCGCTGAAGAACGCCGCGCTGCACGGAAATCCCTGGTACCCGGTGGAGGTCTCGGCGCTGGGCTTCACGTTCGCGGGACCGGAGCAGCCTTACTCGTTCGCGCCCGCGTGGCTCGTGGACAAGCCGCGCATCGTGCGCTTCGTGTGCTCTCTGCTGGAGATCGGACTGCGCCCCTACTCCAGCACTCGCCGCTGGACCATCGACCAGTTCATGCCCGCGGACCAGGCCGGCAGCCGCCTGGGCGGATACTTCGACGCGTACGTGGTCGCGATGATCGTTGCGCTCGCTGTCCTTGTCTGGCGTGCAGGCGCGCGCTCACGGCGGGCGCGTGTATCCGCGATCGGCTGCGGCGCGTTCACGCTGCTCGTCTCCCACATGCCGCAGGCGCACGAGCTCCGCTACTACATGTGCTGGATGATCGTGCTCGTGGCGCTGGTCCTCTGGCTCGCGCAGCCCGAAGACGCCGCTTCATCGCGCAGCATTTCCAGCCGCTGGCTCTACGCCGTCTGCGTTCCCGCGCTCGCGGCGGTCATTGTCGTGACGCGTGCAGGATGCATCTATCCGTCCGGTGTGGGCTTCACCGAGCTGCTTCGAGAACAGGTGGACGAGGGCGCGCTCGACAACGTGCAGGAGCGCGTGTGCATCAACCGGGCGCCATGGAACATCCTCTGGGCGGCGCGCTTCCACGCCCGACGCCAGTACGTGGTCTACGAGGCGGAAGGCCCTGCGGACTGCCGCGGCGCGAGCGAGCTGCCCTGAGCGTTCGCTGCCGGCGTGACCTCCACGTCCCCGGCCTTTGCCTGCACGAGGGCGAGCGCACGCACCACGCTGGTGAGCTTCTCGTCGTACTCGAGGCGGCGACGGCGCGTCATCAGCGACTCGCGGACGAGCCAGATGACGATCGGGTACATGAGAAAATCCACGCCGCGGCCAATGCCCACCGCATGCGCGAGCGCGGTGGCGCGGTCCGGAAACGCGATGAAGAGCGCGCCCACCAGGAACGCCGCCATCTCCAGCAGCACCGCGCGGCGGTTCTTTCCGCGAAGGCTGACCCAGTCGTACGCGACGATGCCAAGGACGAACGCCAGAAGAATGAACGCGCCGATGGTCATGCGGCCTCCCCGAACAGGTACTGGAGAGCAAGATCGCGAATGATGCGCGCGGCACCGAACGCGCTCTGCCCCTTCGCGAGCGTGGACCTGGAGTAGCGGACAGAGACAGGGCGCTCGACGATCTCGAGCGACGGTGCGCCGGCCACGCGCAGCTTGATCTCCGTGGCGTGCGCCATCCGGTTCTGCTGGATCACGATGTGCTGCACCGCACGCGCGCTGAACGCACGCAGCCCGTTGTGCGCATCGGCCAGCGGAAGCCCGGTCAACATGCGCTCGAACCAGCGCGCCCCGAACAAGAGGAGCGCCCGCGCGCGCGGCACATTCGAGTCGCCAAGGAAGCGATTCCCGAATACCACGTCCGCACCGAGCAAGATCTCCTGCGCGAGCGCGAGGGCGTCCGTCGCGGAGTGCTGGCCATCCGAGTCCATGGTCACGTACGCGTCGAAGCCGCGCATGACCGCGAGCTGGCGCGCCGTCTCCAGCGCAGCCCCCTGCCCCAGGTTGGTGACGTGACGTGCGAGCACGACCTGGAAGCCTTCGTTGGACGGCGGAAGCGTGGCCAGATCGATAGCGGGCTCGCTCCCGTCGTCGACAACGAAGACGGTGACGCAGTGCTCACGCGCGGCGTCACGCAGCGAGCCGAGCGTATCCATGAGCGCACGCCCTTCGTTCCGCGCTGGCATGAGCACGGCGATTCGGCGGCAACTTTCTCCGGAGCGCATGGACCGCGGTTTACACCAAACCCGGCTGCAATGGGCTATGTTCGGAGCCGTGGGAGAAAGCACCGTCTACAGGCATCTCGACACCGTCACGCTGCTGGTGGGAACAGAGAGCCCGCTCGTGCAGAAGGCAAAGGCCCAGCTCGAGCAGGTGATGATCCGCGTCACACGTGCGGCGCACATTGCTGCTGCTTCGGAGCGCCTGCCCGTCGTCATGCCGCAGGCCGTGGTCCTGTTCGGTGCCGTGACGCAAGAGGAGCGGGAGAACCTGATCGACCGCGCGACGGCGATCGGCGCGCTGGTCTTCTACGTGGACGACAAGCTGCCCCTGGATGACCTGGAGCCGCTCGTCGAGGGCATCGCAAAGGCCGCCGTGGAGCGCGGGCTCACCCGCGATCAGCCGCTGACACGCCCCGAGAACACCGTCAGAGATCCCTGAGCGCCATCAACGCTGACTACGATGAACCGCCCCGCTCGTCGCGCCTGCGGAGGATCCACGCCAGACCCGCAAGGACCGCGGCGCCGATGCCAAGGCTGCTCGGCGCATCGGTGCTCGCATAGTCGCAGCGTCCGCAGCCGCCTCCGGCCGCAAGCGTGCGCGGGTTGATGATGGTGTCCTTGTTCGCGTGCATGCCCTGGATGGTCATGCGGTGAACCAGGAGCTCGCCGTCAACGAGGCCGAGCGCGCGCGACACGTTCGCGAACGACGATGCCTTACCGTCCGAGCGGACCAGCCCCGTGCGGCTGTCCTTGGACTGCGGTCCATCGTACTCGCCCACCTTGGAGTCCAGGTCGGAGTCCTGCAGGTAGAGCGCGTGATCGAACTGGTCCTCCTTGTGCACGGTGCCGTCATGGATGTGCACGGTGGGAAAGAACACCTGGCCGCGCATGCGCGTCTTCCACTCGAATGCGATGGGGTGCGTGGAGCCAGCCAGTGACTTCAGCTGGAAGACGGCGAACCCGTAGTCGGCATACTCGGGGATCTGCGCCCAGACCTCCTTCTTGATCGAGAAGCGTGCGTCGAGGCGCGCGAAATCATCCACGGTGGGCACGAACGACGCAATGAAGTCGCCGACGTCGTGCACGGCCAGCACCGGCGTGGTCGCCACGCCCGCGCTCTTGCTGCGCGAGCCCAGGAGGTTCGACTCCGGCTTCTGCGGGAAGCCTTGCGCCAGATCTCCGAAGAGCTCCGGATACTCTTTCAGGTTCACCCACGACACGGAGTCCTCGCGGGCGGGTATCGCCACGGGGAGCGGGAGGATCATCGCGACAGGCTCCGTGGCCGTGTACTGCATCTGATACGCGAGCACCTGCGTGTCAGCGCCTTTCAGACGGGCGAAGATTGTCGTCGCGTGGACCTCGGTCTTGGCGGTGAAGCAGCACATGGTTCACGCATAGTACGGCGCAACCGGGCGAAAGACCCCCGAGATGTGCGGTCAGACGACCTTCTGCTTCTTCTCCTTCGCGGGCGCACGCGGGCGCGAACGCGGCACGGTCAGCGCGGAGACGACGAGCGCGACATAGAAGGAGTACGAGGCCAGGGCGCCGACCAGACGAAGGCCATCGCCCACCGCCTGGTTCGACGCGCGGCTGGTCTCCTGCACGATTCCGACGGGACCGGAGAGCTCCGGCCGCTCGGTGCCGGAGACCATTCGCATGACGCCGCGACCCATCACGGCGACGACACGGAACGGCTCGACGAGCCCGCGGCCGAGCGCGGCGCCCGGTGAGATGTCCCTGCGATCCATGGGCGGCCCGATGAGCATCTTGCCGCGGTGCATGCCCTCCCCATCCGGGGTGACCATGATGGTCCGCTGCGCGCCGCCGCGCTCCACACGCACCGCGACCGCTTCACCAGCGTGTTTCGCGACCTCCGTCTTCAACGTGGACCAGTCGGGTGTAGCCACGTCCCCGACGGCCAGGATGCGATCGCCCGTGAGCACGCCGGCGCGCGCAGCCGGTCCATCCGGCCCGACGTTCACGCGCATGGTGGTCTCGTCGATCGCGATCTCGCCCGAGATGACGAAGCCCAGTGTAACGACCAGCGCAACGCCCAGGTAGTAGCCGACGAAGCCTCCGACGGACGTGCCCACACGTCGTCCGAGCGAGACGTCCACCCATGCGTCGTCGTTCAGCCCCAGCGCAGCCCGTATGCCGCGCACACCGAACAGGCGCGCGACGACGATCCGACCGAGAAAATAAGCCGCAAACAGCCCGACGAGCGAGAGGACGGCGAGCACGAGCCCCATACGCCCACACCCTACACCAAGAAAACCGCACCAACGGGCCGTGGTGCGGCATCCTAGAGGCATGCCGTGGTGGTTCGGTTACCTGACGCTCGGGGCGTGGCTCTTCGTGGTGGCGGGCGCGGCCGTCTCACGCGGGCGACAGTTCGCGACCTTCGCTGGCGTGATCCTCGGTATCCATTCGCTCATCGCCGTGGAGCTCGCGCCTATGTTCGCGCGCGTGGCTCCGCTTTTCATCGCGCTCCACATCGCGGTGTACGTGAACTTCCTGATGCTCACGCGACCGCGCATGCGGCCGCTGCTCTACCGCCTGCTCGTGAGCTGGCCGGGCTCGTTCTTCTGGGCGGGCACGTTGCTCGCGCTCCCGCTCGCGGTCGCGCGTGCGTTCGGCCTGGAGCCGTCGTGGGGGATCGTGATCCCGTACGCGCTCTCGGCCATCGGCTTCATCCAGTCGCTGCGCACGCACGAGGAGGAGATCGATCTGGTGGTGGGCGACAACCACGCGGACACGCCGCACCCGCTACCGCATCCGCGCGGCAAGGCACGTGAAGAGCGCCCGCTGCGCATCGTGCAGATCTCCGACCCGCACATCGGGCCGTTCATGTCCGTGAACCGCCTGCGCCGCATTGCAGAGGACGCCGTCACGAAGAAGCCGGACCTCATCCTCCTCACCGGCGATTTCCTCACCATGGAGTCGCAGAGCGATCCGGAGCTGTTGCGTCGCGCGTTCGAGCCCCTCGCGGCGATGAAGGGCCGCGTCCTGGCCTGTCACGGCAACCACGATCTGGAGGCGCCCGAGACCGTGCGCACTGCCCTCACTGCGAACGGCATCAAGCTCCTGGTGGACGACGCAGCGGTCGTGGAGACCGACGCGGGACCGGTGCACGTGGTGGGAATGGATTTCGCGTGGCGCGACCGCGCGCAGAAGATGAAGCGCGTGTGCGACGCCCACCCGCGCATCGAAGGCACCACGCGCGTCGTGATGCTCCACGATCCGGGCGCGTTCAAGCACCTTCCAGAGGGCGAGGCCGATCTGGTGCTGTCTGGACACACGCACGGCGGACAGGTCGGTCTGCTCAGCCTGGGTCTGTCATGGACGTTCCTGCGCTTGTTCGGGCTCAAGATCCCGGACCACGGCTTCTGGGCGCGCGGCCGCGACCGCATGTACGTTCACCGCGGCACCGGGCACTACGGATTTCCGCTGCGGCTGGGCGTGCCCTCGGAAGAGAGCGTCCTCTCCGTGCACCGCGCGAAGGCCTGAGCCGGGGACTGCGCTCAAGGATTCCGGTGGGGCGTCGTTCGATGTTTCGTGAACATCCCGCTTCACGCTCCGATCCCCATCCGTTTGCTCGCGAAGAGCGGCAAATGGCTGCTCGAGGTGGAGCGCTATGTCGCGGTGCGTGCGCAGCTCTTCCGGCCGCGCCGCGAGACGGTCGAGGGCGAAGGCGCGATCCTGCGCGCGCTCTCCGCTTCCGAAGATGGTGACCTCACCGATACGGCGCGCACGCTCATGCGCGGCGGCCTTCTGCCCGAGCGCTGCTACGACGTGGTGGAGGGCGGCTTCTCGGAAGCGGCGCTCCCAGACAGCATCCCCGACGCGAAGCCCGCGGAGGAGCGAGCCCGCGCGGAGGAGCAAGAGATCATGCGCCTCCGCGATCAGCTCCTCACGCTGCACGCGAAGGTCGAACGGCTGCGAACACAGGTCACCGATCTGGAGCACGGCGCGCCGCCGAAGCAGCTCCTGCACGCCAACGCCGAGCCGCGCGCAACAAAGCAGACAGCGCCGTCCCCGATCGCACCGTCGGCGGGTCAGGATCTGCTCGCGGACGACTCCTCCGATCTCGCGGGCCGCGATCTGCTCGCCGACGACTCCTCCAATCTTGCTGGCCGCGATCTGCTCGCTGACGATGCGCCTGCGGAGGCGCCCGCGCTCGATCTGGGCACCACGCAGAAGCACGTGGAGGCGCTGGATGTGCTCCTGCTCGGCGCTGCGACGTTCAGCGAGAGCACCGAGGCGACGACGCCCGGCCTCCTCATGATCGATGAGTCGTACTTCGTGTCCAAGCTCGCGAACGAGTCGGGAGAGTGCGTGGGTGCGCTTCTCGTCGACGGGCGGACGTTGAAGACGCTCGGCGCTGCGATCCGCGGGCTCTCGAAGGAGGAGACGGAGGTGGAGCTATCGAGTGACGACGCCAGCGACACGGTGCTCGCCGGCATCAAGGACCTCGCGAGCGCGATGGTCACGGTCCTCGCGAAGAATCCCGCGAATCCGACGATCTTCGCGTGCGACGCAGAGAAGCTCGATCCGGTCGAGCTGCCGTGGCTGTTCGATGCGCAGAAGCGCGTGGACCTGGACGATTCGCTGGGCGGTCACGTGCTCCTCATCGGAAAGTGATAGAACGTCGGACGTGCTGATCCATCTGCTCCGTACATCCTTGTCCGAAGGTGACTCCGACTCCCACCGCTTCCTCACGCAGGAAGGACGCCGGCTCGTGCGCGCGCTGGGCACAAAGTTCAAGGACTACGAACCGGGCTTCGACCGCATCGTGACGAGTGCGTCGCCCGCCTCCGTGCAGACCGCGGAGCTCTTCGCCGAGCGCGTGGACTACGTATCAGTCATCGAGGTGATGCCGTCGCTCGCGCCCGGAGTCCCGGCGCAGATCGCCGGAGCGCTGCTGCAGGCGCGCGGAGAGTCCATCGTGGTCGTCGCCGAAGAGCCGGGCCTCTCTGCGCTGGGTGCATTCCTGGTCGGACGACCGACATTCCCGCCCGGCATGCCCGCGCAGCTGTCGGCGATCCGTGATCGCACTCCGGAGTGGTATCAGCGTCCAGGCGACGCAGGGCGTGGTCTCCTGCACGTGGCCTGAGCCACGCCTACTTGCTGAGCGGACGCTTCGAGTCGGGTCGCTTCGACTCGGGGATGCGCACGACCTCGCTGGTAGGGGCGACGGAGGAGTAGGGGGCGCTGGGGCGCGTCTTCCGAACCAGCGCGCTCATCTCGTTGCGAATGGACTCGTTCTCGGTAGAGAGCTCCTCCACGCGACGCACGAGGATCGCGACGCGCATCGCGAGCAACCTGACCTCCGCCTCCAGCGAGCCGTGTGCGCGTTCTCCTGCACGGGGGTCCAGGACGGGCGGCGTTGTCAGCGGCCGTGCGGCTTCCGCAGCGACGGAGACGGCGGCAAATTCGCGCGGTGTCGGCGCCGTGGCGGAGACGATCCCATCATCCCAGCGCGACCCAGGTCTTGCTCCGTGCATGCTCGCCGTTGAGCAAGGCCCGTTCCGATCGTGTTTCCCGGAGATCTCGCCCGTGGAGGGCCCGAAACCTTTCATTTCTGAAGTGCCGGAGTGCGGGGGTGAACGGAACGCTCGAACTGGGTTGTCACTTTCACTCGCGAGCAGCCTTGCTATGGTCGCGCGGATGGGACGTATCTATCGCTCGCTTCCGGCTGCCGGCACCAGGATCGGCCTCGCGTTCTCCGGTGGTCTCGACACGCGTTGCGCGGTTGCCTGGATGAGCCGCGAAGGCCTTGCAGTGCATGGCTATACGGCGGATCTGGGCCAACCGGATGAGAAGGATCCGGCTGAAATCCCGGCGATCGCGATGACCCATGGCGCCGTGGCCGCGAAGCTCGTCGACTGCCGCGAGTCGCTCGCGCGCGAAGGGATCATCGCGCTCCAGTGCGGCGCGTTCCACCTGTCGTCCGGCGGCAAGAAGTACTTCAACACCACACCGCTCGGCCGCGCCGCCACCACCACGGCCATCGTCCGCACCATGCGCGAAGACGGCGTGGACGTGTTCTCCGACGGCAGCACGCACAAGGGAAACGACATCCAGCGGTTCTATCGCTACGGCGTGCTCGTGAACCCCGAGCTGAAGATCTACAAGCCGTGGCTCGACCCGAAGTTCGTGAGCGCGTTCGGCGGCCGCACGGAGATGAGCGAGTACCTCCTTTCGGTCGGCCTTCCCTACAAGATGGGCACGGAGAAGGCATACAGCACCGACGCGAACGCGCTCGGCGCAACGCACGAGGCGAAGGACCTGGAGCGCCTGGACGTGGGCATGACGATCGTGGAGCCCATCATGGGCGTGCGCCACTGGGACGACACGGTGAAGATCGCGCGAGAGACCGTGACCATCGAGTTCGCGCAGGGTCGCCCTGTCTCCATCGGCGGCAAGAAGTGTGAGACCGCATTCGACGCGATCAAGATCGCGAACGAGATCGGTGGGCGGCACGGCCTGGGGATGAGCGACCAGATCGAGAACCGCGTGATCGAGGCGAAGAGCCGCGGCATCTACGAGGCGCCCGGCATGGCCCTCCTGCATCTCGGCTACGAGCGCTTGCTCAGCGCCATCCACAACGAGAACACGATGGACGTGTACTTCACGTTCGGCCGCAAGCTGGGGCGCTTGCTCTACGAGGGCCGCTGGTTCGATCCGGAGTCGATGATCCTGAAGGACGCGCTCGTGCGGTGGCTGGCGCCCAGCATCACGGGCAAGGTCACCATCGAGCTACGTCGCGGCGACGACTACAGCATCGAGAAGACGGAGGCCACGTACATGGCCTACGATCCGGACAAGCTCTCCATGGAGCGCGTGGCAAGCTCGTTCACGCCGGAGGACCGCATTGGTGCGCTGGAGATGTTGAACCTCTCCACGCTCGACAACCGCGCGCTCCTTCTCCATCACGCATCGCAGCTGCGCGCGCTTGCCGCGCTGGCGGAGGGCCCCGAGGCCGGCTCCGTCATGAAGCTCCTGGAATAGGGGCGACGTGGGGGCGAAAGACGCGCGCGCGCGACCGACGTTCTCTCGCGTGCGGGGCGGCCTGCGCATCGGGAGGCATTTCTTCACCCGCCGTGCCCTCTCGCCTGCGGTCGAGAACGGCGAAAAACCTCGCGGCATCGTCGACGCGATGTCTGCGCTCGCGCACCCGGGCATCGACGTCAGCAAAGTGCATGCGGCGGTGCAGCCATTCTTCACGGACACCGCAAGCCTCGAGCTCTTCATCCGGAGCGCGTGGCGGTTTCCCTTCTCGGTGGTGTGGTTCTTCGCGAGGCCATTTTTCAGGCTGATCGGCCAGTTCGCGCTCCCCGCGAAGGAGGCGACGATCGAGACGGAGGTGCAGCCGCTCGACCCCACGGCGGACGGCCGTGACGACGCGCGCGCCATCATCCGGACGTACCGGGGCAGCGACGAGACCATGCAGGCCGTCGCATACGCGACCTGGCAGCGCGGAGAGAAGCACTTCATGAGCGCGGCGTTCCCGCTTCCCTTCTGTCAGCTCACGGGGATCCTGCGCCTTGATCCCGCCGCGAAGGGCGAAGGCGAAGACGCCGGGGTGACGCTCACGTCCGAGCGCAAGGACGGCGACGATGCCGGCGTGTACCTGGTGGTGGGGCCCCTTGCAGTCCGCACGCCGTTCGGAGAGCGCTTCTCGCTGTGGCCTGCGACGTCCTCGGTCGTGGCGAAGGAAGCGTACGAGAGACCGAGCTCGACGATCATCGGCGTGCACGAGCAGACCTTCCTGGGCGTGCGAATGGTGACGCACCACTACTGGTTCCGCCCGCGAGCTCAGGACTGACTTCGACTTCGACTTCGACTTCGACATCGACATCGACATCGACATCGACATCGACCTCGACCTCGACCTCGACCTCGACCTCGACCTCGACCTCGACCTCGACCTCGACTTCGACCTCGATGGTGGCAGACTGTTGGAGTGGCTCGAGCGTTCTGGATTTTTGGCGCGGCGTTCGGTTCTATGATTCCCGTCGGGCTCGCTGTGGCTGCGTCCGCGATGTCTGATGCGTTGGTGGATGTTGCCGTTCGTGCGGCTCGTCTGACGCAGTCGGAGGCGCCCGCTCCTTCCGAGATCCTTGTGGTGATCGACGACCCATCTCATCGGATCGTTGCCACGCTTGCAGCGGGCTGCAAGGCCGACATTCCATGTGAGATTGCGATCGCGATCACGGCGGCTCCGGGGCGCACCGTGAGCGTGGAATATCCTGCTGCCTTCCATGTGAGCGAGAGCGAGGGCGTCAGCTTTCCCGTCGCGCGTGAGACGATGCGGCGCGGCAAGCTCGTGCCCTCGTTCGATCGCCTGAGCGGATCCATCGAGCCCACCATCGACCACGGGCAGATCATCCACGTACTGCTCACGCCTGCTGCCACCGCTCCGCACCGCGTGAACGGCCGGCTGCGATTTGCCACGTGCGACGCGGTGACGTGCAAGGTCGAGTCCGTGGAGCTGCATCTGCTGCTACGGAGCTGAGCCCTCCGGAGGGGAGCGCGCGAATCACTCTCTGCGCTCGTGGAGCTCCTTCTCGAACAGGAAGTTCACGCTGGGCACGTAGAAGCAGAGCGGCGCGGCGTCTCCCGCGATCTCCTTTGCGCGGCGCGAGATCACGCTGCCGTCGAGGGGCACGCACGCCGAGACCGGGATCCCCAGGTCGATCTCTTGCCGCGACAGGCGCCCGCGCAGAGGCTGGCTCGAGATCGCGCGATCCTGCGGAACGCAGTACGCAAGGAACGCATTCCAGTCGGGGAAGCACTCCTTCCACTCACCCGTGAGCTCCGGCGCAGCGCCCGGCCGAAGATCGAGCGTCGCGTCCGGCGCGGAGCCTGCGCCCGGTTCGAGCGCGACAGAGATCGCGCCGTCCTCACGCCGGGTGATGTTGCCCTTCGCCAGCACGTGCATCGGCATGCCCTCCGTGAGCAGGCGCGCGCAGAGCGCCGGCACCACATGCGTGACCGCATTCGTGAGGAAGTAGATGCCGCGGACCTTCGTCTCCGGAATCTCGATGTGGATGCGCCAGTTCGTCTGCACGGGCGACGGCATGAGGCGGCGCAGCGGGCCCAGGAGCGCAAACCCGAAGTGACCGTGCTGATACGTGAGGAACGAGAACAGCGCCCACGCGCCATCTGGTCCGAGTCGCTGAAGCGTCAGGCCTTCCGGCACCATCTCTTGCGCGCGCGCCGCCGGGATCAGGTAGTTCACGTACACCACGTGCGAGATGTTGCTCCGCATCGTGAGCTCCGGCAGCGGCTCCAGCAGCGCGCCCATGAAGCGGCTGTTCGCGAGCCAGTCGAACGTCCGCGCGACGGGGCCCGCACCCGGGTATTTCCAGCGCGCGAGCCTTCCCCACGGCTCCTCGGGTCGTGCGCGCTGGAGCACCTTCTCGGTCACCATCACGAGCCACACCTGAAGCAGCGTGAAGCCTATGCCGTTCGACGCGGACACGAATGCAGACGATGGACGCATGCCCGGAGGAAGCAGCGGCGACACGACGGCGATCCCCATCACGCTCCACAGAGGCACGCTGAGGAGCGTGAGCGCACGCGACCACGTGCCCGCCTTCGCGAAGGAGTACGTCCACCCAAGCGCGGCGAGCGTGTAGAACAGGGCACCCCATGCAGCTGTGAGCGGGAACACCTGTCGCTCGAACGCCAGGTACGCGGCGGCGTCCGTCTGCGCCAGCTCCACGCCGCGCGTGATCCAGAGCGCCTGCGCGTACTGGTCCGGCATCACGGCGATCAGCGTGAAGAGCAGCACCAGCGTGGTGCCCACGCGCGGCAGCCATCGCACGCGCACCATCGCCACCGCGAGCGCCAGGTCGGCCACGGCGCAGAGCTGCCAAGGCAGCCACCCCAGGCGAAACAGCCACGCGTGCTCCGCGATGTATGTTACCCGCGCGCTATCCGACGGCGCGCTTCCACCCGGCAACGCGGGAAGCAGGAACAGCGCCATGCCCACCATGGCAAGGCCGTGCACCAGGAAGTTCGCTAGCAGCGCCCACTCGAGCGTCCGGTCGCGCGATGCTGACCGCTCCATCGCGGCGAGCCTATCATCGCGGCATGGCAACAAGGAGCTTGCCGAGCAGCGTCCGCGCTGGCAGAACATCGCACGATGCGTGAACGGCGGCTTCTGTGGGTACTTGGTCTGTGCGTCCTTGCGGCGTGCGGGCAGGCGGCTAGCCAATCGCAGCCCGATGGCGACGCGGGCGCCGGTAGCGACAGCGGGGCCGACGGGTCCGTTACCACGCAAGACGGGGCAACCGCAGAGAGCGGGAGCAAGGGCGACGCAACGACCGACGGCAGCGTCGACCAGCCCGACGTGGTGGTCCCTGCGCGGCTCGCGCTCCGCGTGATGGCGGCGAACACCACGAGCGGCACGCAGCAATCGTACGAAGCGCCCGGCATCCGCATCTTCCAGGGCCTCACGCCCGACATCGTGCTGGTGCAGGAGATGAAGTTTGCGGGCGGCCTTCGCGCGTTCGTGGACACCGCGTTCGGCAAGAGCTTCAGCTACTACGTGGAGACCCGCGTTGGCGGCATCCCGAACGGCATCGTGAGCCGCTACCCCATCCTGGACTCCGGGACGTGGTTGGACACGAACGTGTCCGATCGCGCATACGCGTGGGCGCGCATCGACGTGCCGGGCCCGACGGATCTCTGGGCTGTGAGCTTGCACCTGCTCACCACGGGCATCGCGCAGCGCGACGCCGAGGCCAAGGAGCTGATAACGAACATCCAGGCGAACATTCCGCCCGGTGATTTCCTGGTCGTGGGCGGGGACCTGAACACCGACGCGACAGACGAGCTCGCGCTCCTGGACCTTGCGACCGTTGTGGTGGTGAACGCACCGTTCCCCGTGGACCAGGCCAGCAACGGCAACACCAGCACGAACCGCAACCGCCCGCACGACTGGGTCCTTGCAAGCCCAGGCCTCGACACGCTCGCGGTCCCGGTCGCGATCGGTGCATCGAGCTTTCCCGCTGGCCTCGTCTTCGACAGCCGCATCTACGCGCCGCTGGCCGAGGTCGCGCCGATCCTGGCCACGGACTCCGCGGTGACAGGCATGCAGCACATGCCCGTGGTCCGCGACTTCATGCTGGTGAACCCGGGCGCGGATTCCGGCGCCGATGCCGCGGACGACGCGGACGGGCTATGATGTAGCGAGATGCGTAGACGTGCGTTCCTTTCGCTGCTCGCCTCGGGTGTAGCGCTCCGGGGGCTCGCGCACGCAGACGACACGAGCGATGGAGGCGATGCGCGCGTGGGCTCGCTGCTCGCACAGGCGCTCGCGGGGCTTGGGGGGCCGGGCGCAGCGGGCGCAGTGGTGGTGAATGGAAAGGTCCTGGCGCGCGCCGCGTTCGGCACGCACGTGATTGCGGGCGCCGGCCGCGCGCGCGATCACGTGACCATGGACTCGGTCTTCCGGATCGCGTCCATCACGAAGGTGCTGACTGGCATGGCGCTCCTTCGCCTGAGAGACGACGGGCAGCTCGCGCTCGGTGATCCGCTTTCGAAGTTCTTGCCCGAGGCGGCGTCACTCACGGGTCCCACCGGCAAGCCCGTGCAGGTGACCCTGCGCCAGCTGGTCACGCACACCTCCGGTCTGCCGCGCAGCGTTCCGAACGACATCAGCGAGGCGGGCCTGCGCACGCTCCTCTCGCGCACGCGCACCATCACCGAGCCCGGCACGCACACCGCGTACTCGAATTTCGCCGCGGGTCTGGTGGGTCTCTGCGTGGGCAAGCTGGCCGGACGCCCCTACCGCGACCACGTGAAGGACACGATCTGCACGCCGCTCGGAATGAGCCGCGTTGCATGGAGCACGAACGACATCCCCGCGGCGACGCTCGCGACAGGACACGAATGGAAGAGCGACGTGGACGGACACGTGACGCTGGTCCCCGCGAAGGCCGAATGGAAGATGGGCGCCGCCGAGGCGTTCGGGGGCATGTACGCGTCCGCAGAGGACATGCTGAAGCTGCTCGCGTTCCAGCTCTCGGCGTATGGTGATCTCCCTGAGAGCCCGGTGCTCGCGCGCCGCTCCATCATCGAGTCCCACACGCGACTGGCCACGGGTCAGCCGGAGGCGGAGCAGCACGGCGTGTTCTTCTGGCTCGGCACCGGCGACGAAGAGCTGGTCTGGCACAGCGGCGCCACGGACGAATACTCGGGCTCCATGGTGCTCTGGCCGAAGAAGCGCGCCGGCGCGGTCATCCTTCAGAACCACGCCGACGTGAACGGCGTTGAGCGCGCGACGAAGCGGCTCGTGCGCGCCGCGCTACAGACGTGACGCTACAAACAGAGGGACACGCCCTGCGTCTCCTTGCAGGTGCCCACCTTGCATGGAGAGGTCGCGCTGCAGGTCTGAAAGCAGTGTTCGAGCGCGCCGGCGTGACGCCAACCCGGCAAGCACTTCGGCGCCACGAACGGATCGCCAGCCTCGCATCGGAGCAGCTTCTCGCAGTCGCTGCCGTAGGTGCGCAAGCAGTCCGCGTCTGGCGCCCCGGGAAAGGCCTCGCATGCGGGGCTCTTCGTCACGGTCTCGTGGCACGTGCACGTCTCCTTTGCTCCTGGCGTGAGGGAGACCTCCGCCTTCTTCGTCTGCGCGGCAGGTTGATCGAAGTCCCACACCGCCATGTGGTCCTTGCGCGACCACCCAAGGGAGGTCGCCTCGCCCTTTTGCACGATCGTGATCTCTCCGTTTCCGGTCTCCCACGCGATCGACAGGATCGCCGGCTCACCGTCCATCGCGATGGTGGCTGACACGTAGCTGTCCGTCGTCATGGTCATGCTGTCGCGGCTCGCGCGCACGGCCGTGAGCGACACGGGCCGCGGACCGGCGCCCCCCGCGTGGTACGGATCGGCGACGCCCGGATCCTTCTTGCACACGAAGCGAACCCACTCGCGCACGGTGCGGATCGCGCAGTCCAGCGGCGGTTGGTAGTAGGTCTTGTCGAAGAGCGCGGGATGCTCGAAGCCCACGTGCAGCGCCTTCTGCCATTCGTCCTCGGTGGGGGCGCGCGTGCGACCCGCCGGAAGCGCGAGCGGCTCTTCCTGCGTTGGCGGTGGCGCCTGCAGTGTTGCAGCGAGCGCGTTCGCGAGCGCGGCGTGACCCTTCGCAGTCATGTGCAGGTCGCCGAGGAGAAACGCGCCCGGCTCGGCCTTCGCAAGCGCGTCTTTCGGGTCCAGCGCGCTCACGCCCAGATCCGCGGACAGCGCGACAATGTCGTCCGCAAGAATCGCAGTGGACGCGACGTCGATCGGAGGGGTCGTCACCCCGTATTTTTCCCACTCGGTCGCGCTCACCTGTACGTCGATCGGAAGCGCGACAACGATCAGCCTGGCGCCATGCGTATCGCAGAGTTCTTTCATCTTCGTGAGGTGCGGCGCCATCGGCGAGGACTCGCGCGCCTTGCGGACCGGCGCCGAGAGGAGCGCATCCAGTTTGCGCTGCCGCTCGAGTCGCTCCTGGAAGGACGCCGCCAGTGCTGTGTCCCCTGCGCCCGCCTTCGACTCTGCCTCCACCTCGCGGCGGATGCGCGCCTCGACCAGGCGCCTCACCTCTGCGCCCGCGACCAGCGATGACACGGTGACGTCCCGCCCACGCGAGGCCTCCGACGGGACGAAGTGCGTCTCCAACACCACGATGTCCTCCGGTGAGCCGTGCGCCTTCGCGTACGCCTGCCCTGCCTGGTCGGCGACCAGGTCCGGGTGCTTCTGGGCGAGGACCTTCTCCACCTCCAGCTGTGAAGCTTGCAGCGCCTCTTCTTGCTTCTTCTTCTCCGCGGCGAACGTGGTCTCCGCGCTGGAGCCGCCCGCGGAGACCTCGTGCGCGATGACGCCGAGATCCTTCCACGAGCCCTCCGACGAGAACCCGCTCTGCGTGGAAGCGGTCACGCCCACTCCGCGCAGCGCGAAGAAGAGATGCGAGTCGCGATAGAGGAACGTGCGGCCGGGGAACTGGGCCACGCCCTGCGGCGCAGTCTCCTTGCGCACGGCCCACCCGTCCCACACGACATGCCGATCCACGTTGCGGCGCGACGCCTCGAAGAGATCGTTCGCGAGGTTCACCACGTACACAACGATGAGACCGCGCGGCGTGGCGCTCCGTTCAATTACACCAGGGCGCGAGGCCTTGGCCGGATGACGCGAGGTCAGGAGGCGCTTTGCTACTGCGGTGTACTCGTCCGGCCCATACGTGGGGACGCCGGCGTTGATGACGGTGCGCCCCGCGATGGTCTTCGAGAGCACCGCGGAGAACGTCTCGTCCTCCTGCACGCCCAGACCGAAGACCTGCGAATCGCCCACCACGATGATCTCGTCGTCCGCGGGCGGCGGTAGCCCAGGGCCGCGGAAGCCCTCCGCGCCGATGCGCACATCGGTCACTGGATTGCCGTTGAACGCGATCTTCTCCGTGGCGAGCGGGCGCAGGCGGGTGCCCAGCTCAGCGTCGGCTTCGTACACGTTGAGGTGGGGAAAGGCGCCGTGATCGCGCAGCCGGAAGATCTCCTCCGAGAGGCCCACACCGACCGCGAGACCCAGGACCGCCATCAGCACGCGGCGGCGCCGGCGGGTCCTTCGCGGTGGAGCCGTTGTCCTGGCAGCGACGCCCTCTTCCTGCGTGCCCTGTCCGTCCACGAAGGTCAGTCTACGTCGGTTTGGGGAAATTCCGCATCAGTGCTCAAGGGTGCGCCGGAACATCCGTTGTTTTGATCCATGAGCGTGCATGGTGCAGCCGCGCGGGTCCTTTTGGAAGACGACGCGCCCGCGCTGCGCTGTACGCCGGATCGATTTCCGAGAGCGCTCACGCACGGCACGCTCGAGAGCTATGGCGTGGAGCAGATCGTGCTCGGCCTGCGCGCCGGCCATCGCTCGGGCACCCTGGTCTTTGGAAGCAAGGAAGCGCCCAATGCGGAGGTCGTGTTCGAAGGCGGGCACGTGCGCAAGGTCCGCTCCACGCTGTCGGCATACCTGGGCGGCGTTCTCTACGAGCTGGGTTACGTCGACCCGGAGACCCTGAATGCGTCGCTCGCAGCGGTCGCACAGCGACGCGTCCCACACGGCGCCGTGCTTCAAGAGTGCGGCTCCGTACGCCCAGAGCAGCTACGTCTTGGCCTGCTCGAGCAGATGGAGCGTCGCATTGCGGACCTGATCGGCCTCGCCGCCGAGACCGCGTGGGTGTTTCACGAGGACGTGGATCTCTTGCCGCGCTACGGCGGCGCCGACTGGCCGCTGGTGGATCCGACGGGCGCCGTCTGGCGCGGACTGCGACAGAATGCGCGGCTGGATCTGATGCACGGCCTGCTGGCGGCCGCGGGCGATGACCGGTTCATCCTGGTCCAGAACGCGGCGCTCGACACGCTGAAGCTCACAGTCGAAGAGCGCGCCGTGGCAGAGACGTTCCGCACGCCGCGCAGCGCGAAGAGTCGACCGGCTCCCCTGTCGGCGACCACGATCGCGAGCCTCACGTACATGCTCCTGGGCGGCGGCTTCCTCCGCCTTGCACCCAAGGTGTCCACGCTGCTCCGGATGGAGCAACGCGAGAGCGTCCGCATCGAGTCGTCACCACACCTTGCGCTTTCTCGTGTGCGCGCGCTCGCGCAGGCCGGTCGAATGACGGAGGCCCTCTCCGTGGCGCGGGCGAGCGCCGAGCGTTTCCCGGATGCAGTGGAGCTGCGCGTGGAGGCCGCCTGGATCCTCGCGAACGAGCCGGGCGCGGGCGGGAGGACCTGGGACGAGAGCCAGGTGCGGGCTTTCGATGCGCTGCTCGCGGCGAACCCGCGATGCGCAAGCGCCTATTTTTGCCGCTTCAAGCTGCTGCGCCGTCTGGGGCTCGCCGAGGACGCCTTCCGCGACCTCTCGCGCGCGGTGGAAGAGGATCCGCGCCACATCGACGCAACGCGCGAGCTGCGCCTGATCGAGTCGCGCATGACCAAGGGTCAGACCGTGGACGTCGCAATGCTCTGTCGCGCCTCCGGCGTACAGCGCAAGTGAAGGCGCACGGCGCTACAGAGCGCCTTCCAGACCAATGCTCGGGATGGTCACGGGACCGATCAGCATCGGCGTGCACGTCTGTCTGATCTGAAGCGCTTGCCCAGCCGGGTAGCTGCATTTGGCGCTGATGGCCTCCTTCTGGAGTGTCACGTTCATCCACTCGAAGACCAGCGCGAGCCAGGCGCCCCTCTTCAAGTTCCACTTCTTCTCGAAGCGCGCATCGAAGCGGAAGAAGTCTGGCAGGCGCGTATTGTTGTACGGGGGGATCGGGATGTCGGCGATCTGCTGCGAGTACGGCGTGCCCGTGTAATAGACAAAGCGCGAGCCAAAGCGGAAGCCCGCGCCCAGATCGAACGCGCCAATGATGTTCAGCACGTGCGTGCGATCGTACTCGCCCAGGATTGTCCCCGTGCTTCCACGTCCCTGCGCGGCGAAGACGGCCGACCCGATGTCACTCGTGCCCGTGGGGATCTTGGAGAGATCGATGATGTCGCGCGGCGCGTTCGTGGTCCGCGTGGTGCGGCTCAGCGTGTAGGCCAGCCAGCCCGTGAAGCGCTTGGTGAGCGAACGACGGATGAGCACCTCCAGCCCATACGTTCGGCCGCGCACGCGCTCGTCCACGCAGTTCCCGGCGACGTTCGAGCCCTGGCATGACGTGATCAGATCCGTGAGCCCCAGGTAGTCCTGGTTGAACACCGTCGGCGTGAACGTGAACGCCGCGGGCAGCTCGATCTCGAAGCCCTGGCTCAGCGTGTACGCGGACTGGAGACCCGTGCGCAGGCTTCCGAGCGCAAGGCCGGGCACCGGCACGATGAACGATGGCGGCTGGTGTGTGATCGCCACTTGCTCGATGCTGACGACCTTGGGATGAATGCGAATGCGCGTCGCGAGTCGTGGATCGAACGAGGGCACGCCGGTGCCGCCGCCAGCGAAGAGCACGTTGCCCGTCGCAGCCGCGACAGCAGAGGTGTCCTGCGCGGAGCCGAAGTAGTCGAAGCGCGCGCCGGGGACGATCTCGACCCTGGGGTGCGGCTTGTAGATGAAGTCGAACCACACACCCATCGCGAGGTCCCTGCGCGGCGGAATGAAGCCGTTGCCGGAGCTCGAAGACGATGATGATGACGAGCCCGAGGTGTCCGGCGTGGGGGTGCCGCTCGGGTCCGAGCTGCTCGGAGGCGGCGCGGTATTGGTGCTGCTGTTGTTCTTGTTGTCGCCCAGCGACGAGACGGCGTACACATCGAGCCACACGTCCGAGCCGGCGCGAAACGTGAGCTCGGGTCCCAGCTTCTTCGTGAGGTCGAAGCGCGCGCCCACGACGGTGTCATGCACGCCAATGGTGCTTGCGGCGCCGGTGAGGTCGTAGCCGAGCGTGGTCGCGAGTCGCATCTGCCCGTCCTGGATCTTGTGATCCCAGCGCAGATCGAGCCGATGAAACTGCGTACTGAAGATGTCCTGGAATTTTCCGTCCGATTCCGCGCCCAGGTAGTCGAAGCTGCCGAACGCGAACATGCTCAAGGTGTCGTCCTTGGTGATGCGATACGCGACGCGCGTCTGGTAGTCCCAGTAATCCAGCCGCACCTTGTTGCCCGTGACCGCCGCGGCCAGCGTGAGCAGCGCGGCGGTGTAGCTGTAGCGACCCGCGGCGAGCACCGTCACGTTCGGGCCGATCGGCGTCTCCACCAGAATACCTGCGTCGATGAAGCGCACGTTGCCTTCACCGTGCAGCTCCACCGCGGGCTGCCGTGTCTCGCCGCTCAGGATGCCGCCCGTGTACCTGCCGAAGCGCGCGGGGAAACCGCCCGGAGAGAAGTCCACGTGGTCGATGAGCCCGGGATGCACCACGCTGGGGCCAAGGCCCAGGTGGAAGAGCAATGGGACACGCACTCCATCCAGGAAGTACCCGGTGTTGCCAGGCGGAGCGCCGCGCACGTAGAAGAACGGCAGGCCGCTCAGGATGGGCGTCACGCCAGGCATCGCCTCCATCGCGCGAAACGCGTCGCCGAACGCGCCCGGGATCTGGCGGACCTCGCCGCCACCAAGCGTGACCTGCCCGGCCTCCTTGCGAACGCCGGTGACCTCCACCTGCTCGAGCACTGACGCACCGCCACCTGGCGCCGTTGTCGCGCCCGGTGCTCCGCCTTCTGCGCCCGCGTCGGCCGTGCCGCCATCGGCCGCGGGCTCCACGGCACCTCCGTCTGCGTCCGCGAGCACGGGCCTTGGCGCAGAGAACTCCACGCGTACGCGGATCCTTGCCGCAACGGCGACCTCACCACGATGCGCGGGCTGGAACTTCCAATCGGCCGCGGCGGCAAGGGCGGCGTCGGCGAACGGCTGCGCGCCGTCCACCACCTTCACCGTGGCGACATCGCCATAGGCATCCACGAGCAGCTCGACGACGACGACGGCGTCGCCCGCGCCTCCTTTCGGATAGGGCACCTGCGGCAACACGGTCGCCTTCGGCGGAACCAGCGCTGGGGCCGGAGGTGGAGCTGGAGGTGTCTGCGCGCTCGCTACCGCATGGAACGCGAGGAGCGCGAACGCGAACGCCAGTGCTGCGGCGAACGCGCGCGCCATTCTGCGCCAGCACCACGGAGCCGCCATGGGCTCACGGTCGCTTGCCCAGAGGCCTCTGGAGCGCAGCAGGAGGCTTGCCCTTCGTCTTCGGCTTGCCGGCAAGCACACGCAGCGCGTCGCTCGTGAGCGGTGGCTCTTTCACGAAGATGATGAGGGCGCTCACGAGCAGATCGAGGTGATACAGCGACGGCTTGGTCGGTGTAAAGTGCAGGTTAAAGGTGAAGCCAGAGAGGACGTCCGGGGTGAGGTCCTTCGTCTTGCCCAGATAGTGCTCCTCGTCACGCATGCCCGCAGTGTCCACGGCCTCCTTCGCGAGCTTCTGCGCGGTCGCCTTGTCCTTGCGCTGCACTGCGAGCCAGATCAACCAGCGGCGCGCTCGCTCGCGTGCGGTCTCGTTCTTGTGGGAGCCCGTCAGGATCTCGGCGAAGGCAAGCTCGCTCTCTTCACGCGGAACGAGGCCCACGTTGAGCGCGGCGACCTGGAGCGGCACGAATGGCCAGTTCTCGTCGGTCGCGTAGTCGGCGCGGGAGCTCATGGCGCGCCCCATGATCTGGCGTGCGAGATCTTCGCGGCCGCTCGCCGCGTTCGCCGCGGCCAGGTTCACGGCCGTGCGAATTCGCTCCTGCGCTGGCGCGGTCTCGAGCGCACCAGCATACTGCGATGCGACGCCGGCCCACTGCACGGCATCGCCGGACTGATACGCGGTGACGGCGGAAGCATCGGCAGCGAGCACGCGTAGAAACGCCGCATCCGCCTGTGAGTGCTCGGCGACGGCAACGAGATCCTGCGCGCTGGGAAGCTTCTCCGGCGCGTTCCACTTGGCAGCGATGACCACGCGCTGCGCGAGCAGGTTCGTTTGCAGACGGTCATCCTCGGGGCCGTGAGGCCACGGAAACTCCACCGCCGCAAGGGCCGTCTCTCTGGTGGGCGTGAGCACGCCGAACGCACGTGCGACCGCCGCGGCCTCCACCGACGTGGGGTACTTCTTGCGGAGCGCCTCGGCCTCTGGCGCATGCACCGCGAACTGAGCTCGCACGTCGGAGTCAGCGCCGTTCATCACGTCCTGCACGACGCGGATGAGGAGCTCCACCACGTCTGCACGATCTGGCTGAAAAGCAGCCATTTCGGTGACCATACCGCGCATGCGCTGCATCTCCGCCGTGAACGCGGCAGGGCGATCCTTCTCGTCCACTGCGGCCAGCCGCGACGCCAGATCCCAGACCAGCACCTGACCACGAAGACCCACGTCGGCGTCGTAGAAGTCACGGTCCTTGTTCCTGGTCCGCTTCTGGGCTTCCTGCATGAGCCCAGCGGCGAGACGCACTGACTTGTCCGTTGCCCCGTCCTTCGCGACGACGAGCCGCGCGCGAAGAGCGAGCGGCCGCGCGTCGTCGGGCGCATCGACGGAGAGCTGCGCGAGCTCCGACTCTGCGCGGTCGTAGAGAGCAAGCCCCAGCAGCCCCTTCGCGTGCGCGACACGCGAGTCCACGTCCTTCTTTCCTTCGAACGTGGTCACCAGCTCCACCAGGGTGGCGCGCTCGTCCAAGGTGGCCAGCTGCGCATCCACCACGCGCTGGCGCATGTCCCCGTAGCGCGGATCGGGCAGGTCACGCGCCGCGCGCGCCTTGGCAAGGTACGTGCGCGCGCACGCGAGCTCCATGTGGTTCAGGCAGAGCGCCGCGGGTGCCACGTAGTCCGATGCAGCCACCGCCGCTCCGCGACGCTTGAGCGCCTCCTCGTGCAGCGCCAGGATCCGGGGAAACGGCGCGGGGGCACGCGGGGGATCAGTTCGCGCGTTGTCCAGGTCACCCGCGGCGATCTTCAACGCCTCGGCGATCACCAGATCGTCTCCCAGGCGCAGGGCCCGCGCCGTCATCATCATTCCCAGCTTCGCGCCGTCCTTCGCGGCGGCAGCAAACAGCCGCGCGAGCCCGTTGCGCTGCATCTGCGCTTCCATCTGCGGGCGCAGGATCTCCGGCATGTGAGTCATGTACGTGGCCGCGCCCTGGATGAGCCCGTAGTAAAACGTGAGCTCCACCGCGGCACGCCCGGCATCCGCCTTCTTCGCGTCGTCCATCGCGATGGGTTCCAGCCCAATGATCGCCTCCAGCGCTGCGCGTGTGACCGCGTCGTCCAGATTGATGTCGCCCTTCAGGCTCGATGCCTTCGCGAAATCGTCGTGACGTGACGTCGCGAGCCGGAGCTTCTCTTCCTGGGTCGCGCGCGTGCCCATCGGTCCATCGTCCAGCTCCTTGCGGAGTGCGTCGGGCATGAGCGGCGCAAGCAAGGAGACCGCGCCCGGATCGATCTCCTTCGCCACCGCAAGCACGTCCACCCTGTCATCCGTCGCAGGCGTGGGGAGACCAGTGGCTGGACGTACCGCCGGCTTGTCGGGCGGACCACAAGCTGCCAGAGCGAGGAGAGCCAGGACCGATGTGCTGGCGAAGACGTACGTGCGAAGCTTCACTTGGGCTTGGGTATCCGCTCGATCTTGGTGCCGGAAGACGAGCTTGCCTCCGTCACATAGACGTTGTCGGCGTCGAAGTGAATCTGGTCTGGCGTGTTGAGGCCGCACAGGATCGTCTCCACGGTGCCGCTGCCATCAAGCTTCTTCCGGCGCAGCTCCGCGACGTAGGAGCCCTTGCCCTGCTGCAGCGTGACCGCGTACCAGTAGGCAAATCCGCTGTCGATCGCGAGCGCGTGCGGCGTGGCCTGGTCGGCGGCGAACGTGGTGATGGCGCCACCAGGAGCGATCTGCTGGATGGCGTTCTGGTCTGCGGACGTGATGTAGACCGTGTCGTTCGATTCTGCGTACGCTTCGTTGTTGAGCGCCTGCCCCTCGATGAGCTTCTTCGGCGGCGTGTCGCACGGCGCGGTCTGACTGCACGCGTAGAGTGACTTCTTGGAGCCCGCCAGGTCCGAGGCGGCCATGAAGAAGACGCGCGAGGTGCCCATCACCATCGAGTAGGTGGTGAAGAAGCCGCTGCCCCAGAGCACCGGGCTCACGCACGTAGGAAGCGTGCACTTGAGGAGCGTCGCAGCGCCCGGCACATTGGTGAAGTCGTTGTTCGGGTCGTCCGTGAAGAAGACCTGGCTCTCGTCCGCGGTCTCGCGAAGGTAGTTGGGATAGTTGAGCGTGCCGTTCACAGTCGTCTTCGCACCCGCGTCAGCAACCCACGCGATGCTCGTGATGGCGCCGTTCTTCGCGGGTCCCGCGTCGCCTTTGTCGCCGACGTCGGACCAGTAGATGTGCTTCGGCGTGATGTCCTCCGTCCACAGCGCGGGATCCGCAAGGACGTAGGGCGTGATCGCGACGCAGCTCGACGGGTCGCACGACGCGACACTGGTGGAGCTGTTTGCGCTGCTGTACGTCTCGAAGAACAAGCGCCCACCTTGAACGAACACGCCGTAGAGCGTGTCTGTGGTGGAGTAGACGAGCGTGGGCTTCAGGCTGCACGCGCCGGAGTCTGAGGCGCCGTCCAGGTTTGCAGGGCCGTCGCTCGCACCGTCTGCGGCGCCAGGGACGTAGGTGAAGTCGTCGATGCCTGCGATCCCGCGGCACGACACGAGCACGCACAGCCCGGCCACGGCGACAGCACCAGCGACGCGCCGGCGATTCAAAACGCGCCCCCGATGCCTGCGGAGCCCGACTGCGGGCCGATGCCGAGCACGGGATGGAGCGTGGTCTGCCCTGTCTTCGCGCTCGCGGACGGTGAAGTGAGGACGAAGATGACGCCAGCAACGAGCGCCACGCCGCCGAGCGACATGGTGACGGTGGAGATGTCCGCGAACGTTCCGGCGGTGTGATTGTTGTCCACGGCAGAACGGTCGCTGCACTGCGCCGTGGGGCAGTGGCTCTTCGCATCCGAGCCCTTGGAGATCGCGAGGGCACCGAAGATGCCGCCGACCGCGAGCGAGCCGAGGCCCACGCCGCCCACGACGTAGCCCGTGGTGCGCAGGAGGCTTGGCTTTTCGTTGCCCTGCGTCTGTTCGGGCTTGTTCGGCTGGTCCGGGGGCGCAATGTACTCGTCCTCGAGCACGGGGATCTTCACCACCTGCGAGGACGCTGTGTGGTCGACGGTGAAGTCAGTCTCGAACGGCTTCTTGTGCGACGCCGTGACGACCACCTTGTGCACGCCCGGATCGATGGGCGCGTTCTCCCATGCTGCGCTGCCGACGGCGCCGTCGTCCTGCTTCACCTCGAGCCCGGCCAGGGCGCGCGTCTCCGGTGACAGCTCCAGCGTGACATGCGCGAGCTTCTTTTCGAGCTCGGCAGCGCGCTGCGCCGCGGCCTTCTCTCGATCCTTGCGTCCGTCGCGCCGCGCGAGCGTGGCCGCAGTGAGGTACGCGCTCCATGCGCTGGCGGTCTTTCCGAGCCCCGCGTAGCAGACGCCAAGAGCGAGGGCGGAGCCGCTGGACGCATCTTGTCGCAGGCTCTCCGCGAACTTCGGGCACGCGCGCGCGAAGTCCTTCTTGTCCATGAACGACTTACCTTCGCGGAAGAGGCTCTCCGCGAGGGCCGTGTTGCCCTCTGCATGCGCCACGCGCGGCATCAGCGTGCCGTGGCCGACGATCGCAAGACACACCGCGAGCAGACAGGTGCGGGGCCGAAGAGCGGAGCGCGCGGTGTCAGCGCGAGTCGAGGAGGTTGTCGAGGTCATTCCCGTTCTTCGTATTCTTCGCGGGCTGCTGCGACTTCTGCGGACCCGGCCCCTTGCCAGGGACTGGAACGGTACGGACCTGGCTGTTGCCTGGCGAACTGGCAGTCCACGGCGCCGCAGTACCCGAACCAGGAGTACCCGTGCCAGGAGTGCCCGCGCCAGGAGTGCCGACCAGCGTGCTGGGATCTGGTGCAGCGCCAGTGGCGGTCGTAGTGGTTGTGCCGACAGTGCCTGTGGTCGGCACGACCTTCGTCTCTTGCGGCGGAGCGACGTGCGACGACGACGCATTGCCTTGCGCGGCGACGGGGGATGCGCCATGGCGCGCGATGCCGACGACAATCCCGATGAGCCCGACCACCATGATGGCCGCGAACGCTGCGAAGATGGTGCGGTTGCGCCCGCCCATCTTCGGCGGCCCGAGCGACACGGTGGATGCGGACTGCGTCGGAACGAAGTTGGGATCGGGCAGACCGGGCGGACCGGAAATACGACCGGGGTTCGTGGCCACCTGCCCGTACGGACCGGCCTCCGAGCGCGGCGGCGGAACCGAGTTCGGACGCGGATGCGATGGACTGGACGGCGGTCCCAGCTGCGGGTTCGACCCGGAGCGCGGGGGGAACCGCGAACTGGAGCGGCCGTCTTGCACCATGGACGGATACGGACCGGAGTCCTGGACGCCCGGCGAGCGCAGCTGGTCGAAGACCTGCATCGGACCGGGCGCCCGCACGCCGCTCTCGATCTCCTTCACGAGCTTCGCGCGCGCTTCCATCAGGTCGCCGGCGACACCGTTCAACCATTCCGCAATGCGGTTTGGCGACGTGAGCTCCGTCACGCTCTCGATGGCCTGCGCCATCTCGTGCGCGGTCTGATAGCGGTGGCTCGGCTCCCTTGCGAGCGCCTTCATCGTGATCGCATCGAGGGCCGCGGGCACCGCAGGGTTCAGGCTGCTGGGCCGCGGAATATCGCCCTTCTGGACGAGCGACATCGTGTGTACTTCGGTCTCGGCGTAGAACAGGCGGCGGCCCGTGAGCTCCTCCCAGAGGACGACGCCCGCGGCGTAGATATCCGTCTGACGGGAGACCTGCCCCATCAGCTGCTCCGGCGCCATGTACGCGATCTTGCCCTTGAGCTGACCCTCGCGCGTGTTGCCAAGACGGGTCGCAGCCTTCGCGATGCCGAAGTCCAGAAGGCGTGCCACGCCGTCCGAGCCGACCATCACGTTCTGCGGCGACACATCGCGGTGCACGATCTCGAGCGGCGCACCGCGCTCGTCCCGTGCCTCGTGCGCGGCATCGAGTCCGTTCAGCATGCCGACCACCAGTGATGCCACGATGGCCACGGGGATCTGCGCCTTCTGTCGCGCCATCGCGCGGTTCAAGACGGACAGGGTCTCGCCCTTCACGTACTCGAGCACCAGGAACAGCTCGCCGTCGGTCGCGACCACGTCGAGCGTGGGCACCACGTTCGGATGCTGGATGCGCGCGGACAACCGCGCTTCGTCCAGGAACATCGTGACGAACTCCGGGTCCTTCGCGAGGTGCGGATGCAGTCGCTTGATCGCGACGGTCCGCCCAAAGCCGACCGCTCCATTGAGGCGCGCAAGGAACACGGTCGCCATACCGCCGCCCGCGAGCTGCGCGTGCAGGGAGTATCGACCGAGTTGCATGACGTCGCTCATCTGGTGCGCTGTGGCGGGCTCATGTGGTCCGCGTGGCTCCGACTTCAAATGCTAGCAGTGCGTGGACGCCACCGAAAGATGTGGCACCACCAGCGCAAGGCACGCTGGTGTAGGGGGCCTGTCTCTGGACGCGCGCTTCAAGTGCGGTGCGCGCTCAGGCGGGCTTCTCGAGCACGAGGCAGGCGTTGTGGCCGCCGAACGCGAACGAGTTGGACATGGCAGCGCGCAGCTCCGTCTTGCGTGCGGTGTTGGGCACGTAGTCGAGCGGACACGCAGGATCCGGCGTGGTGAGGTTCAGCGTGGGCGGGACAATGCCATGCTCGATCGCGAGCGCCGTTGCGATCACCTCCATCGCACCGGACGCGGCGATCGCGTGCCCCGTGTGCGCTTTGATGGAGCTCACGAGCAAGCCGCGCTGCGCGTGCTCGAAGACCTTCACGATGCAGGCGGACTCGACCGAGTCGTTCCACTTGGTGGCCGTGCCGTGCGCATTCACGTACCCCACGTCCGCGGGCTTGACGTTCGCCGAGGCGAGCGCGTTGCGCATCGCGCGCTCGATCTGCTTTCCGTCGGGGTCGAGCGGCACCATGCCGTAGGCGTCGCACGAGGTGCCATAACCGGAGAGGATCGCGTAGGGCTCCGCGCCACGCGCCCGTGCGGTCTCTTCGCGTTCGAGCACCAGCATGCCGGCGCCTTCACCAAGGACGAAGCCATCGCGATTGAGATCGAACGGACGACACGCGTGCGCCGGGTCGTCATTGCGACTGGACATGACGCGGAGCAGATCGAAGCCGAGGAATCCGAAGAGCTCCGGATCGCTCAGGGGCGCCTCTGCGCCGCCGCAGATCGCCACGTCTGCCTCGCCGTCGCGGATCAAGCGGAATGCGTCGCCGATGGCCATGGTGCCCGCGGAGCATGCCGTGGAGATGGACTTGCACTCGCCCTTTGCGCCCGCCCAGATGGCGACGTTGGCGGCGATGGCGTTCGGGATGAGCATGGGCAGCGTGAAGCGGTGACAGTCGCTTCGCTTGTGCTCCTTCACCCACGCAGCACAGTTGGCGACAGCGGTGGGGAAGCCACCTTCGCCAGTGCCGACCACCACGGCGACGCGCTCAGGGTCCACGGCGGTGAGCTCCACGTGCGAGAGCGGGCCGTCCTTCTTCGGTGCGAGCCCGGCGTCCACCAGCGCCTCCATCGCGGCGGAGATGGCGAACTGCACGACGCGATCGGTGACGCGGCGCTCCTTCGGCGGGAGGATGTTCTCGTCGAAGGCGGTGACCTTGGCGCCGATGCGGCTGTAGAAGCGCTCTTCGCGCACGAGCTCGTGCTGGAGGGCGGCGACGCCGGTGCGACCTTCGATGAGCGAGGCCCAGAAGTCTTCGCGGCGGGTCCCGATGGAGGAGACCGTACCGACGCCCGTGATCCAAACGCGAGAGCCCATGATGGGGGGGACCTTAGCCGAAAAACCCGCCCGACAACTACGTCAAAGGGCCACAGGCGCCGCGCAGGTCGACCGCGCAGGTGAGCACGGCATTGGCCTGGCAGCTGGTGTCGCAGGCGCGCTCTTCGTCGTCGCACTCGGAGATCGGCGGGCAGGTCTCCCAGCCCTCGAGCTCGCACTGGCGCGCGCAGGAGGTTCGGCGAACCTTGCACGTGCCCACGCAGACGTCGATCGCGCGATGGTTCTGCCCTCGTTGCACGTCGTCCGCCGCGGTCGAGGTGGTCTGCTGGGCGCCGGCAAGGAGGCTGCCGTCGAGATCGGAGCGGGTCACGCATGCGGACGCGACACCCTGCGCGCAGCCCATCTCCAGCATGTGGTCGATGTCCGCGCGCGCGGCCGCCTCCCCCTTCTTCTCGTGCGCCATCTCGGACCTGAGCAGGATCTTACAAGCGGCCGCGGACCCCAGCGCGCAGCCGTGCGTGATGAGCGGTCGGCCGGCGATCGGATCGTGCGACTCGGCCTCGATGCACGCGTCGACCCAGTGAGCGACCTCGCATGCGCGACCGAGGAGCCTGAATGCGCGCTGCGGATCGGTGGACTGCACGGCGTGCGCCTCCATCACCAGCGGCATCGGGTCCATCACGGGAGTGGACGCGGGCACTGTCATGCCGCCGTGTGGGACGAACCGCGGCGGGCCGCCGCACGCAACGAGCACCACGGAGAAGGTCACGGTCCCGACGATGGTTGCACGATGCATGGACTCCGTTGTCTCCCGTCCATGCAACGTGAAGAGACGGATCTATCTTCCGTGAACTTTCATTCAGGGGCCTCCGTGAAGGCTTTGATGGCCGCGCGGTCGGCGTCCGAGAGCACGTGACCCTGCGGCGGCATCTCCTTCTTCACGACGACGCGTTCATGAATGTTGGCCTTCTCCGCCCGCCAGCGGTCGAACGAGGAGAGGTTGACCCCCGACGAGCCCGACGGCAGGTGGCATGACGAACAGTTCCGCGCGAACACAGCCGACAGCGAATCGCGCCACGGATCGCTGGTCGGCGGCATGACGGCGCCGTTCGCCGATGCCGACGTAGCGGCCGAAGAGGAATAGCGAGTGAGCGCACCGCCGCCCATCACCCACACGTCGCCGCGTGGCGAGGCCGAGAGCTCCGCGTCCCTGGGAATGTGGATGCCCGCCGTCTCGCGCACGTGCCCTTGGTCAACGATGCCGAGCTCCTCACCGTCGGCGAACCAGATGGTGTCGCCAGAGGCGGCAAGGCCGTGGAGCGTGTCGCCGTCTGCTGCGTAGAGCAGTGAGAGCGCGCCATCGGAGCCCATCGCGTACACGGCGTTGTTCGTGGTGACCACCACGTCCCCGCGCGGCGTGGACGCGACGTGGGTGACGCCAGGCAATGGATACTTGCGGCCTCCGTGGCTGGGCAGATCGAACAGGTACACGCCGCCGTCTTCCCTTCCCAGGAAGCCGGAGCCGTGAGGTGCGAGCTCCGTGAACCGCGGCGACAGGAACGACGTCACGCGCCCGCCGTCGGCCAGGATGACGCCTTCGCGTGAAGCGAAGAGCACTGCGCCCGATGGCAGCCCCGTCACCACGGAGACTGGCTTTCCGCGCAGCCCGAAGAGATCCGACACGTCATCGAACGAGCGTTGCCCGCGGAGCACGTGCACGTCCCCCTTGCCGTCCACGCCCAGGATCTGAGGTTGCGCGCCAGGCGGCGCGAGAACGGCGGCGCTCTTCCAGCCGGTGACGGCCCGATCCGTCGCAACAGGTGTCTGCGACACGAGGACGGTGGCGCCGTCATCCGCGAAGACGCAGACCACCTCGCCGGACTCCGCCACGGCGCGGACATGGCCGAGCGGCGCGCCGCCCGCGTTGAAGCTCACCTTGGTGACGGTGAGCTCGGAGACCGCCCCGCCCTTCTTCGAGTACGCGGCCGGCGCTCCGCACGCCACGAGAGCCGACGCGAGCACCAGCGCAACACAGACGTCATTCGTGCGGCTCACGAGGCCAGGAGCTCCGGCACGACCTCGCCGTCGCGAAGGTAGACGCGCGGGTTCACACCAAACGCGTGCACGAACGTCGCGAGCAGATCGGGCGGGGAGATCGCGCGCTCACCATCCGCGAACTTCTTTGCGGGCGCGGGCAGCAGCTGCTCGGTGTCTGTCTTGCCGAACGAGAAATTGCGCCGAAAACGCGGGGAAATGATGAGCGACGAGTTGTTCGGATAGTGGTCGCGCCCGCCGCCAAGGTTGATCTGCGGGGTCCTGCAGAAGTCACTCATGACCATGATGTGCGTGTGATCGGACAGCTTCTTGCCCGTCTTCGTGGGGTGCGGCGCCGCGTCCAGGAGCTTCAGCGTGTCGGCGATGAGCCCGAACGTCTCTTGCTGCAGCTGCGCCTGCGTGCGGTAGTTGTTGCCGTGCGTGTCGAAGCCGCTGATGGCGAAGCTCACGGAGCGGACCAGGTTCTTCTTCATGGCCTCCACCGCGAACGCAGCGTTGATCGCAGAGCCACCAGCGAAGCGCGCCTTGTAGTCGAGGTCAGGGTGGTTCTTCCTGAGCGCCTCGGCGCTGAAGACCTCCAGCAGGTTGCCACCGAGCATGCGCCGCAGCGCCTGGTACTGCAGGTCCATGCCGCGCATGGTGTCGGGGTAAGCCGAGCGCGACGCGAGATCGTTCGCCTCCTCGGAGAGCATGGCCGTGACGCGATCGCGGGTCTGCGCGGGCTCGAACATCTGCGCGCGCGTGAGCGTTCGACTGATGGTGCCCACGTCCGCGAGTATGAGCGGCACGACGCGCCGGTCCAGATTTTCACCCACGAACGACGACGGGAAGCGCACGGACACCGCTGGCAACAGCTGCTCCTTGCCCATCTCGTTCGCGACCATCGTGTCTATGCTGGACGCCGCGACACGACCGCCTTGTAGATGACGGCCCGTGGCGGAGTACGCCTGGCCATCTGGATGCGCGACGGTGTTCATGGAGAGGCCGTTCACGAGCGTGAGTCGATCGCCCATCTCCGCGAGCGCGCCGATGCCTGGACCGAAGACCAGCTTGTCGCCCTTTGCGCGCACCAGCTGGAAGCTCTTGCCGCCGTTCGCCAGCGGCGCGTCGACCCACTTCTTCAGCGGCGCCGTGTCCGTGTTGTCCGTGGAGGCGGGGTTGATGATGCCCACGCTCTCGTTGCGCGGATCCGCCCAGAGGGTGACGTCCCAGCCGCCGGCCGCGATGATGAAGAGGAAGAACTCACCGTCGTTGCCGCCTGCGGAGAGCGCCGCGACGTCTGCCCATGCCCGCTTCGTGCGGCCAAGGGACGCAGTGGCGAGCGCCGTTGCGCCGAGGACCTTCAAGAATGTTCTGCGGGTGGTCATGACATCCTCTTCAGTACAGGTGGAACTCTGGGTGACGTACCAGGGCGTAGCAAACGGCGGCCCAGCCTTCTTCCTCGGGCGCGAAGCGGAGCTTCTGTCCGGCCTTGAGGGCGTTCGCCTGCTCCTTCACGATATCCGTGTAGAGTGCATAGAATCGCTTCGAGCGACCGTCGGGGCCGAGGCGTGCTGGGTAGCCCAGGAAGGTCCGATGAAGCACGTCGTAGCGGGGCAGGAACTCCGGCTCGGGTAGCGTGCTGCCCTTCGGAACGTCGAACGCGAAGATCACGCGCGAGGCGACGGGCACTGGGATCTTGCTCTTCAGATCGTGCTCCACGGCGCGGTCGCAGAGCGCCACGCCCAGGCGCTCGAACGTGGCGACCATCAATGCGTTCGTCTGCGTCTGACGGGGGATGTCCACGTGGTAGTCCGGAAATCCGAGCGACGCGATGTAGTCGTTCCACGAGTCGAAGACGTTGGCACCATCACCGCCGCGCGCCTTCTTCTGCGCGTCCAGCGGGGACAGTCCGCCGAAGAGCGTGAGGTACGTGCGCATGTACACCTCTGGAGGGACCATGCGCGGCGGCTCCTTGTGGGACGTGTCCTGGAGCACGGTGTCCTGCGGAACCAGATCCGCCGCCTGCGCAGCCTGCACCTTCAGCGGGAGCTCCCTGCCGCAGCCGCCAACAACAACGGAGAGCGTGGAGGCAACCACGAACGCGAGCGGCGAGACCCTGGACGCGCGGCTCAATGCGCACCTCCCATGCTGCCGCCGTGCACGTTCTCCACGGGGGGCGGGCCCTTCGGTGCGCCTGCTCCGCCGTCCGTTCCGCCACGCCATGCATCGCCGCTCAGGTTGTTGGAGCGACGGTACTCCGGCGTGCGCATGATCTCTGCCACCAGCACGCGCATCTTGTAGCCGTGCTTCGTGAAGTCCTGCGTGAGCTCCGCGAGCATGGGCGCGTCATCCGGCGTGGTCTGCCTGCCAAGGAAAGACGACGTCACGCGCGAAACGGCGCACGACGCAAACTCCGGGCTCTCCGCGATCTCGTGGGCCGCGCCCGCGGGTGTCGCGTCGGCGTGGGCCGGCGAGCCGTAGGCGCTGCGAAGCGTGGCGCTGGTGTTGTCGGCGAACGCGGGATCGTAGAGCGCGGTGCAGGACCCGCTCATCTTGCCGTTCTTGTCCTTCTTGCACACTGCGTTCTGCACCGGGAACTGCGTCTGCGGCAGGAACACGAAGCTGCCCGGCTCCACGCGGGCGAAGTACGCCGCGAGCGGCTCCAGCGTCGCGTGACAGGTGGAGCAGCCAGGCCGCTTCATGAGGTTTGGCTCCGTGGACGGTGTGAGCTGCGCGGAGCTGTCTGCCACGAACGACTTGCAGAGGAACGCGTTGTAGAGGAGCGCGCCGCGAGCCCGCGCAGACGCGTACTTCTCCAGGAACATGGGCATGGTGAGGATGCCCGCGGCGTGCGGCCCGCGATCGGGGACGAGGCGCCACGTGCCCGTGTCGTGTGGGCGGAGATCCGCGGGGACCTTGTGCGGGTCGAAGAGCGGCTCGCCCTCTTCCGTCATGCCGAACCCGGTCTCGGGTCCGCAGCAGTTGCCGCGCTGCACGCTTCCGTAGAACTGCGCGAGTGGTCCGTTCACGAACGTGTGGCGGCCAGTGAGGATCTCGCGGAAGTCACGGTCCTCGCCGAAGAGATCTTCCAGGAACGCGAGCGCCTCGCGCGCCCACCAGTGCGGGAACCAGCGTTGCGCCTGCTGTCGTACGCTGTCGATGGGCTCCTGCGGGCCGAGCGGCGTGTGATTCGGGAAGTAGAACGCCGCAGGCCCGTTCTGATCACTGTCGCCGGGGACGCAGCGCGAGAGCCCTTTCCCGCAGCCGCAATCCGCAGCGCTCGTGAGCGCGAGCTTGCTGGCGCAGCCCACGGGCTCGCCCTTGTGCTTCTGCGCGTAGCCAGAGTCGAGCACGAGCGGGCGCACGCGGCTGCCCGGCAGCTTCGGCGGTTGCTTCGTCTTGCCGGTGGCGAGGATGTGTCCGTTCTCCGCTTCCTGCGCCTCTTCGCGGCACACGCGGATCTGGATGACCGGTTTGCCGTCGGCTCCACTGACCAGCGCTTCGACCGGTCTGTACTCCGGATCGGCGTCGTTCCACGTGGCCTGGTAGCGCCGCTCTGGTGTCGGTGCGTCGTAGTCCTTGTAGAGCCACCACGGCTTCACGAGCACGGTCGCGTCGTCGAGCGCCTTCTTCGGCACTGGCTTCTTCGAGTCGGCGTCGTTGATGCGCATGCGCGGACGGATCGGCACGCCCGTCTCTGCGGGGCTCAGGCAGAATTCGCCGTCCACCTCCTCGCGCGCGCGCCGCTGCCCTTCGCGGTAGTAGATCCACTCGGGCTTGCCGTCGGGGCCGATGATCTCGTGGCGGAGCAGCTGCGCGGGCGTGGTGGCAAAGTTGGCGTTCGGCTCCAGGCGCAGCAGGTCCATGTAGATGCGCGTGAGCCGCTCCGAGTAGCCGGGCCCGATCAGGTGGGCGCGCACGAACGCGTCGTAGTCGAACTCCGGACTCTCGAAAGCAGCGAGCTCGTCACGCGTGGGCATGCGCCCCGTCAGATCGATCGTGGCTATACGAAAGTGCCTGTAGTCATCCAAGGTCTTCTCACGAGGAGGCGCAGCTTTGGCAGGCGCTGGCGCTGGTGGCGGCGCGCTCTCTGCCTGGCGCGCGAGTGAAAGCGCGAGGAGCGCGGATAGACACATGCACGTGAGAAGGACGCGGGTGGCTCTCTGTTTCAAGGACGCTCCATCATCTGGTGACGATCGACGGGCATCGTACCAGCACCTCTGCCGCTGCACGTTCCCCGGAAGAGAGCGCGCCGTCGATATAGCCGCTCCACACGGTCGCGGTCTCCGTGCCGGCCCAGTGCACCCTGCCGCTTGGCTCGCGCAGGGATGGTCCGAGCTCGGTCCAGACACCGGGCGGCATGAACGCGCCGTAGCAACCACCAGACCAGGCGTCGTTCTCCCAAACGTGATCGTGATAGCCGATGACGCCGTGCGCGCGCGGCCCGTAGAAGCGCGCAAGGTTGTCGAGCGCCGCCTTCTTGCGACCGTCGGCGTCGAGCTTGCCCATCGCGCGCGCTGCGTCGGACTCGCAGAAGCCCATGAGGACACCGCATGGCGGCCCGCCGCCGGCGACGTTTGGCGGCGAGTTGTCGAACGCCACGTGAATGGGTCCTTCGTCGGACACCACCATCCCGGAGAGCCCTTCGTCACGCCAGAACGGTCGCTCGTAGATCGCCGTGTGCTTGATCACCGCACCCATCGGCATCTTCGTGACGAGCTTCCTGCGCGCTTCTGGCAGCACGGGCGAGAAGTCGATCTCGGAGACCAGCTTCGGCGGGGCGGCGACGATCACGTAGCGCGCCATGAGCTCACCGCCGTCGAACGACACGCGACAGTGATCGCCCTCTTGTTGAATCCGCCGCACCGGCGATGACAGCCGCACGTCGATGCCCTCTGCGAGCTTCTCTGCGACGGGCTGCATACCACCTTGCACGCGCTCGGCCTGGGCCGCGCCATCCGTGCCCAGGAGCATGTCCAGGTTCTTGCCGGAATGGATGTAGAACAGGACGTGGAGCAGCGACATCTCGCGCGCGGGCGCGGCGAACACCGTCTCCAGCGCGGCCTCGAGCAGGTGCCGAGCAGCGTCCGTGCGGACGTGCACGCGCAGCCAGTCGTCGAAGGTGCGCGCATCCCACTCCTTCGCACGCGCGGCCTTCCACGGCGCGTCCAGCGGCACCGTCTTCGCCAGGCGGTCGAGCAGGAACTGCGCGTAGCCCACGTTGAGCAGCGACAGGATCGGCAGCCGCGGAATGGTGCCGCGGTACCGCGACTTTTTCCCCGACACCACCAGCAGGTTCTGGCCCGTGGTCCATGTCTTGAACGTGCGCGCGCCTTGCTCGCGAAGCAGCGCGAGGATCTTTTCCTGCGTGGGCCCGACCCATTGCCCGCCAAGGTCCACCCACGGAACCTCCTTTGGCTTCGTGGTGTAGACGCGACCACCCACGCGGTCGCGCGCCTCCAGTACGGTCGCCTTCTTGCCGCCGCGTTCGAGCGCGCGTGCGGCCGAGAGCCCCGCGAACCCCGCTCCCACCACCACAACGTCGAGCTCCACGTCACTCATGCGGGCAACCCATCGCGGCGCGATTGCACGCGCCAGAACATGTCGAACGGCGTGGGAGGCGTGCGCGGCCTCTGCGCGGAGACGCGGTCTTTCCAGACCTTCGCGAGCTCACCGTGCTCCGCGAAGAGCGCAGAGGCCTCCGCCACACTCGTGGCGCAGAGGGCGCGGCTTTCCAGCGCACGGCGCTCGGTCTCGAAGGTCTGGCGACGTCGCTCGTAGTCGCGAAGCACCGCGCGGTGTAGCGCCTCTGCACGCCAGAAGAGGCTCCATGGGTCGAAGCGATGCGCATCCGGAAACGGCCCCGTGTCCACCCGCCCGCGGCCGAGCGGCACCGGCTTCAGCACGCTCAGGCATGGCGCGCTCGTCCCCGTCAACCAGTGCCGGCTCTCGTTCGCGTGGGTGGTCGGGTGCCGCGCCAGACGGCTCACCTGTGTGGCAGTGGTCTGCCCGGCCGCACGCGTGGGGAGGAACGAAGCATGCGCGCAGGGCGCGGTGATGCGCGCGCCTGCCTTCACGGAGCGCCCTGCGTGGTCGCGCAATGCAGAGAGCATGGTGGGCATGTCCATCGGCTGCGCAGCGGCAAGCGCACGAGCCGTACATGCACGCCGCGCGTGACCGCCGGACAGAAAGCCCATGACGGACTTGCCGAAGGCGCGGGCGAAGTCGAAGGTCTCGCCGCTGCGAAGCAAGCCCAGGTGCCGGGCGGTCTCGATCGTCTTGTCTCCCACACGCGTGTAGTCTGCACCTATTGTGAGCACGTTCGACGTGGTGCGAACACCCCTTGTGACGCGCTCCGCTGCCCACGAGGCGCCGGCGGTCTCCAGGAGCCACGCTTCGCCCGGGTCCGCCAGCACGAACGAGTTGTGGTACGCGAAGCGCTTGTCGCGATGCCCGGCGGGCCCGCCCTGGCCGTAGCGATCGATGAGGTGCGTGATGAGGTGGAGCGCGTCCTCCGCGGAGCTGCACCGCTCGAGCGCGAGCCGCACCAGGTCCATGCCGAGCAGCCCCACGTCCGCGACCGGAACCTTGGTGAAGACGGCCTCGTTGCCGATCGCGAGCCCGTGCTCGTTCGCGCCCATCTCCGCGCCCCACATCCATGCGGGTCGGGACAGCACGACCTCGTTCGTGAGCGGCACCTGCTCCACGTCGATATAGGTGGTCTGCAATCGCGCCGTGCGCGCGCGCGATGGCAGGAGGTGCTGGACCGCCTGCGCCTCCCCCGGCTCGCGATCACTGTTCTTTCCGAACCAGACGGCGCCCGGCTCGACGGCGACGAACGTGTCGCACATGACAGGTCAGACCGTGACGCCTTCCTCGCGGAGGTAGGGCGCCACCTTCGCGCGGAAGTCCTCCGAGAAGGGCATGGGCTTGCGCGTCTTCGGGTCCACGCAGACGATCACGCGGCTGCCCCGCGCAAAATCGATGTCCTCGTCCATGGGGAGGATGCGGAAGCCGAACGTCAGGCTGGTCTTGCCCAGCTTGTCGACCCAGATGCGCACGCGCACCTCGCCGATGTTCGTGACCGGACGGAGGTATTCGATCTGGTTCGTGCGAACCAGATGGAAGCGGTCCGGATTGCTCGGACCGTCAAGGCCCATCCAGCCCATCGCCTTGCTCCAGAACGAACCGATGGTGCGCTCGAACAGGAGAAGGTAGCGCGCATTGTGGAGGATCTGCAGCGCGTCGAGGTCGTCGAAGTAGACGCCGTGAATGGCTTCGTGGAACCGCATGGCTCGTTCGTTTCTAACACCGGCGCCTCACCGATGCCCGTCGAAGAACGAAGCAAAGACACGACGGGAGCAGGGCCGCGCACCCGAGCCCCGACACGAGCGTGAAGACGCGGAGCGCCCGCATCTCTACTTCTTGACGTACGGCTTCTTCGGGCCCGGGGTGTATTCCTTGGGACGCGGGTAGCCGCCGCCGCCGGTCTTCGGCTTGCCGAAGCCACCACCCTCGGGACGCTTTCCGAACCCGCCAGCAGCCGGCTTCTTGCCAAAGCCACCACCACCACCACCGCCGCTAGGCTTCTTTCCGAAGCCGCCGCTCTTCGGCTTGTACGGACCGTCGGGCCGCTTGTGCGCCTGCGGGCGATCGTCGTGCACGCGCGGGCGCGGCGCGTCGTCATTGGCGCGCGGGCGCGGCTGGTATTCGCTCTTCTCGATCCGGGGACGCGAGACACGCTCCTTCGGGCTCGAGGGTGCGTCCGCCTCGTCGCTGACCTTGGATCGCGACACGCGCTCCTTCGGGCTCGAAGGTGCGTCCACGTCGTCGCTCACCTTGGAACGCGATATGCGCTCCTTCGGGCTCGGAGGCGCATCGACTTCGTCGCTCACCTTCGGACGGGACACGCGCTCCGTCCGCGGCTTGGACTCGGTCTCCACGATCACGGGCTTCGGCCGCGGGATGTATTCACCGCGAGGCTTGTCGAACGGACGCGGCGCGCGAGAACCAGAAGGCTTGTCGAACGCGCGAGGCGCCGGCCGCTCGTCGCGTGGACCACGATCACCTTGCTCTTGGTCGCGGTCCTGACGCGATTCCGGACCTCGCTCGGCCATGCTCCCGCCCTGTCGCGAGATCGTGACGCGCGGGTCGCGCGGGTCCGGGATGCCGGTCTTGGCAGCGAACGCCTCTGCCGCGGTCTCCGCGACGTCGACGATGGAGTACATGGGCGCGACATGGATGGAGCCCACGTCGTTGCTCTGGATCTCGCCGCGGCGACAGACCATCGCGAGCACGCGACGAACCTCGGCGCCGTGCACCTTGCCCCAAGACACGCGGAAGGGCACCCAGCGGGCGTCCGGATTGCGCGCACGACGCGGAGCCAGATCACGCGCTGGCGGGCCGCGATCGTCGCGCCCATCCCTGCCATCGCGCGCGTCGAAGTTGTTGCGCGGATCGGGCTTGTGCATCTCGATGGGCATCACGTCGCGCGGCTCCGGGCGCTTGCCGCGGATGCGCATGACCAGACGACCGACGGCCAGCTCCGCTTCTTCCGATGCGAGCAGCTTGCGCGCAAGGGCGAGCGCGCGCGGGTCGGGCTCGTTCGCATTTCCGGAGGCCTCGGGCGCGAGCAGCTCGCCGGCGAGCTTCTCGTCCTCGCGGGCGCGGATCTTGTTCGCGTCGGGGACCTGCCCGCGCGTGAACGTGACGCCAGCGCGACGGAGGAGCATGGTGGCGCGGGCAAGGCCGCTGGGCGTCAGGATGAGCGAGCTCCGGCCCTTCTTCCCGGCGCGTCCGGTGCGGCCGCTGCGGTGCGTGTAGCTATCCGGATCGTCGGGCGGGTCTGCGTGGATGACCTGCGCGATGTCGACCACGTCAATGCCGCGCGCCGCGACGTCCGTGGCGACGAGCGCGTCCAGGTCGCCGCGCTTGAAGGCGGCGAGCGCGCGATTCCGCTCGCGCTGCTCCATCTCACCCGAGAGCGAATCCATGGAAAAACCAGCCTCTGCGAGCCGGCGAGTGATCGCCGCAACGTCGGCGCGGGTGCGCGCGAAGATGAGCGTCTGGTCGCCCGGGTTCTCGAGCAAGAGGTTCACGATGGCGTCGAATCGCTCGTGGACGTGGACCGTATAGATCACGTGCTCGATGTCGGCGTTCGCGCGACCGATGGGCGTGCCCTCGACATTGACGACGCTGTTCTGGACCGCGTCAGCCAGCGCGCGGACCTCACGGGGGAACGTGGCGGACACGAGGTGCGTGCGGCGTCCCTCTGGCAGCGAGCCCAGGATGGACTCGATGTCTTCGCGGAAGCCAAGGTCGAGCATGCGATCCGCTTCGTCCAGGACGGCAGCGCGCAGGTCGGAGGTGTCGATGCCTCCACGGTTGAGATGGTCCAGCAAGCGTCCCGGCGTGCCGACGATGATCGCGGGGCCGCCAACGAACGCGCGCATCTCATCGCGGTAGCCGCCACCGCCGGTGACGCTCATCACCTTTGCGCCGAGCGGCGCGAAGAGCCAGCGCAGCTCTTCTTCCACTTGCTTCGCGAGCTCACGCGTAGGCACCACGAAGAGCGCGCGCGGACGCGCCTTGCCGGCGGCCGCAGGCGTGGGCTCACCAAGGAACGAGCGAAGGGCAAGACCAATGGCGACGGTCTTCCCGGATCCAGTCTGCGAGCTGACGCGAAGATCGTGGGAGATCGCGTCCTCCAGGAGGATCGCCTCCTGGACCGGTGTGAGATCGGCAAACCCCCGTTTCTCCAGAGCCTCCGTCAGTGCGGGCCCGAGGGTTTCCTTGATTTCTTCACGAAGCATCCGCGCTTCCGTAGCACGATGCAGGCTTTTCCGTGGTCACATTGCGCCGGGGCGGCACGAGAGTCAGTGGAAGAACTCGCCCGTCTTCGGACGCGGAAGCGCGTGCGTGAGCGCTCCGGTCTTCGCATCGAACACGAAGAGGCCACCATCCAGGTACCAGGGCGCGACGACGACGCGGTCGCCGCCGGCATCCGAGAGGCCCAGGATCATGCCGCCGTAGCCCTTCAATGCGATCGCGTTGGTCGCGCTGCCCGTGCTCGTGGACAGATGGAGCAGCTTGTCGAGCTGGAATGCAGTGCCCAGCAGTGTGCCGTCGGGCGCGGGCGCGAGGCGATTGGCCTTTCGCTCGTCCAGGGCGACAGAGCCGTTCTTGTGATGCGCCTTCACCGCGGCGAAATCGCCATAGCGCGACAGGCGTCCCTCTGACGCCACCCACACGGACGTGGCATCCGCCGTCACCGCGTCGCACGCAACGTCGGTCTGCTCCGCCTTGCCGTCGGCGAGGCCAATACGGACCACCGTGTTCGCGCACGTGAGCAGCGAGTCGCCCTGGATGCCGATCGACGAAGCGTCCCCGACGATGTCCGCGTCCACCTGCGGGCCGAGCGCGATGGTGCCAGCAGGCAGCGTCACCTCCGCGAGGTGCTCCGTGATGCCATGCGAGACGAACGTCGTGCAGACGATCGTGTCCTGTCCCGGCGTCTCTGCGAGCGTCGGGTCGACGGTGGTCGCCGTGGGATGCTCCGTTGCATCGGGCTGCCCGCTGCAGCCCCCGAGAACGAGCAGCGCTGCGATGGACACGAGGACCGCGAGTCCTCCCTGCTGCCTTCGTTCGATCATCGACATCCACACGAGCAAGGGCCGTTCCGCTCGCCCCCATGCTCGATTTGCCGTGGTTTACGAGGATAGCGACACCGCACGCAGGCCGCAGTGGATCGACATCGTGAGGGCCGCAGTGCTCACCAACCTCCGAGAAAACAAGCGCGAAACACTTGTTACAGGCGTGCGCAACCGCCCTACGGCTTGTGGATGTAGTCGATGGTCAGGCGCCCCTGCTGGAGCTCCACGCCGGTGACCTTGCCGGCCGCGTCCTTCTGCGGCACGACCACGATGCCGGACTTCTTGGTGAACAGCGCGCCGTTCTCTCCGAAGTAGAGCGTGAAGGCGCCCTGGCCCTTGGGCTTCATGGTGACCTTGCGTCCATCGTTCGTGATCGCGGTCGTCAGCACGGACTCGAGCACCGCGGGCGGGAGAAGCTTCGCGAGGGCCTGCTTGCTCTCCTCGACGATCGCGTAGTCGCCAGAGATCGCGTCTGCCAGACCCGACTCGAACGGCAGCACCTTTCGCTCCGGGGGCGCGGCCTGCGGCTTGCCTTCGAGCGTCATGCGCAGCACGCCGGCCGCGAGCTTGTCGGTCTCGAAGGCGTCGGAGTTCATGAGCACCACGATCACGAGCCCGAGATCCGGCACGCGCGACAGATGCGACGAGAACCCGTCGATCCCACCGTTGTGCGACTCCACGTCGTGACCAAACTTGCTCTGCCGCATGACCCCGAACGCGTAGTCCGATTGCACGGGCGTGGTGCGAAGCTTGTCCGTGTCCGCGTCGAGCAGCGTGTGAGCCGCGAGCGCGCGATCCCACAGCACCAGATCGTGAGGGGTGGAGCGGAGCGCGCCGGCAGCGAACGGGATGGACATGTCGATGGGCTTCACCTCCACGACGGCGTCGCTCTCGTCCAGCGTGCGACCGACCGCCGTGTTGGGCGCGTCGGGCGCGTCTACCGTGCTGGTGCGCGTGAGGCCCGCGGGCGCGAGCACCTTCTCCTGCAGGTACCGCTCGTAGGTGAGCCCGCTCGCGCGCTCGATGACGAGGCCAAGCAGGAAGTAGTTGGAGTTCGAGTATTCGAACTGCGAGCCCGGCGCGAACGCGAGCGGCTTTCCCGTGAACGTCGTGAGGACGCGCCCGGGCTGTGCCGGCTTGCTGCGCTCGGACATGAGCGACTCGTCCTGCGTGTAGCTCGCGATGCCGCTGGTCTGCGCGAGCAGGTGCCGGACGGTGACCGCGTCGAACGCGGGCGGGAGCACGGGCACCCACTTCTTCACGGGGTCCTCGAGCGAGAGCTTCTTGTCCGAGACGAGCTTCAGCGTGGCCACCGCCGTGAACTGCTTCGTGAGTGAGCCGATGCGGAAGCGCGTGTTCTCGTCCGCGTGCGCGCCGGTCTTCGGAACGGCGACGCCGAACGCGTGCCCGTACGCAGTCTCGCCGCCGCGGGCAACCAGCACGTAGCCAGACGGCGCGAAACCAGGGCCCCACGATGCGCCGAAGCCCGCTGCGTACGCGTCGATCATGCGGCCGAGCGCCTCGTTTGTTCCGTAGGGCGGTGGCGGCAAGTGGAGCGCGGGCTTCGGAGGCGTTGCGACGCTGGCCGACGACGACGCGTTCGTGGGCGACGATGGCGGCGGCGCCTTGTCACCGCACGCCAGCAGAAGCGCGAGGCACGGAAGCAGGGTTCTGCGCTTCATCCGTTCACCCGCTTCCACGTGTCGCGCGAGGTGATGCGCGCGAGCCACGCAGTCACGTTCGAGAAGCGCGAGAGATCGATCTGCAGCATGGCCGCGGCGGTGAGCGGTGGCGCGAGCGAGATGTCCGCGATGGTGAGCCGCTCGGCCACGAGCCAGGTCTTTCCGGCCAGCGCTGCGTCGAGCGGTCCAAGGCACCGGTCCACCTCCGCGCGCCCCTCCGTGACCAGCTGCGGCAGGCGCTTCTCCTCCGGCAATCGGATGGTATGCGCGAAGATCCGCGCGATGTTCGGCGACAGGTGCGCCGCGCCCATGAACATCCACTTTGCGATGTCGCCGCGCTCCTTCGGTGTCTCGGGCCCGAGGCGCTTGTCCTTCGCCAGGTCAGCGACGTACTCGATGATCGCGTTCGACTCCCAGAGCTTGTAGTCGCCATCCACCATGGCGGGGACGCGCGCGGTGGGGTTCAGCTCCATGTAGGGTGGCTGCTTGTGCGCGCCGGCCATCAGGTCCACGTCGCGAAAGGTGTAGGGTACACCCGCTTCCTCGAGGCCGAGGCGCGCGCGCTTGGTGTTCGGAGACATCGGGAAGCCGTGCAGCTCGATCATGGCTCCCTACTTGAGCGAAAGTGCGGTGAAGGCGCAAGCCCGCGGAACTTTCGGCTGGTGTATATGTCGCGATGCCATGCGTTCATCCATCCGTCACCGGTCTTTCGGCTCGTCCGTGCTTCCGCTCGCATCACTGCTCGCGCTCTTTGGCGGTGCCTCCATCGGCGCCGCGTGCACGCCGGCAGACGCGCCACCTCCAGCGGCGCCCACGGCGACCGCGCAGAACGCGAGCATCCTGCCGCTCAAGTCGCTGCGCCTGTACGAGACCGGCATGGGCTACTTCGAGCGGTCCGGCACGCTGGGTGGAAAGGCGAGCGCCCTGCCCGTCCCCGCGGGACACCTGGATGACGCGCTGAAGTCGCTCGTGGTGCTGAACGGCGGCGCCGCGGGCCGCGTGACGGGCGTTGCGTTCACCAGCAGCGTGACGCGCGCGACGGCGCGAACGCGCGCGGGGCTGCCGCAGGATCCGGACTCGCCGGTCGCGTTCCAGGATCTCTTGACGAGCATGAAGGGCGAGCGCGTCGTCATCGTGCGCAAGGAGCAAGCTGTGGCGCCGGAGCCACCGCCGAAGGACGCAGAGGGCGTGACGGCCGCGCGGCCTGCCCCGCACGAGGTCGCGCGCGGCCCGATCGAGGGACGCGTCGTGGAGGTGACGATGGAGGAAGATCTCGCGCTCATGCACGCGATCCTCACGCACAAGGATGCAAAGCTCGACGCCACGCCGAAGCACCTCGTGGTGTCCGTGCTCACCACGGCTGGAGCGGTGCTGCAGCTCCCGGCCGATGAGATCGCCACGATCCGCCCCGTGGACCCGGCGTTCGCTGCGCGCCTGGATGCCGCGATGGACGCGCTCTCCACGCGCAACGCGCAGAACTCGCGCGCGCTGGAGCTCCTTGGTGATGCGCGCGGTGACGTGACGTTCGGCTACATCGCGGAGACTCCGCTCTGGCGAACCAGCTACCGGCTGGTCATGGGTGACAAGGCGGAGCTGCAAGGTTGGGCGCTGATCCACAACGACACGGACGAGAACTGGCAAGGCGTGCACCTGGAGCTGGTGAACGGCGAGCCTGACTCCTTCTTGTTCCCGCTCGCGGCGCCTCGCTATGCACGCCGCGCGCTCATCCATCCGGACGAGCCGCTCTCGACGTTGCCCCAGCTGGGAAGCACCACCGCCGACGCGCTCTGGGGTGAGCACCTGGATGGGCACGGCGCGGGTACGGGCTCAGGACAGGGCTTCGGCTCGGGGCATGGTCGGCTTGGCGGCTCACACACCACGCGCTCTCCAACGCTCCGTCAGGGCGCGACGTCCGCGGAGTCCACGGGCCAGAGCTCGCTGCTCTCGGTCGGCAACCTTGCGGACCTGGCTCCCGCGACGGGCACCGAGCAAGGCGCGCTCTTCGTGTACGCGGTACCCACGGCGTTCTCGCTGTCGGCGCGCTCTTCCGCGCTCGTGCCCTTCGTGAAGAAGAACGTGGAGGTCGAGAGCATCGCGTTCTTCGGCGGCATCGGAGCGAAGGCGCGCGCCACGCTGCGCTTCGTGAACGGCACCGGGCAGACACTGCCGGCGGGGACGATTGCCGTGTTCGGCGCGGGCGGCTTCACCGGAGAGTCGTCGCTGGATCGCCTGAAGCCCGGCGAGCGCCGCTTCCTGGAGATCGGAAACGATCTGGACGCGGAGGTCACGGAGAAGAAGGTCACGCGCAAGGACGAACCGAAGCGGCTCACCTTTGATGCCCGGCGCCTCGAGGAGCATTTCATCCGCACGAGCGAGCTCGCTTGGGAGGTCGAGAATCGCAGCGGCCAGGTGCGCACGTTCTACGTCGTGGTCGCGGCCAGCCAGAACGCAAAGATCATCGGCGCGGACCGCGTCGACTTCGACGAGGTGAACAAGCGCGCGATCGCCGTCTTCGTGGTCCCGCCGAAGACCAAGGCCACGCGCACGTTCACGATCACGGAGGGCCTCTCCACGACCTACGACACTGGCCAGCTCACGGAGAAGAGCGCGAAGGCGATCCTGGCGAAGTCGATGATCGCAGCGGCGGACCTGGCCGTGCTGCGTGACGCGATGGACAAGGTGCGGGCGATGGAGAGCGAGGCGAAGAACTACCGCGCCATCGAGAAGACGGTCGGGACCACGAACACCGACCTGGAGCGCTTCCGCGAGGACCTGAAGGCGCTCGGCAGCAACGGAGGCGCAGCGAACGCAGGAGGCGTGGTCGCCACACCGCTGGTCAAGCGCCTGGTCGACGCGGAGGATCGCTATGCGGCGGCGCAGAAGAACCGCGACGCGGTGGCGAAGGCCCTGGAGGAGCGCACGGAGGCGCTCCGCGAGGCGCTGAAGAAGCTAGAGACGAACTAGGTCGAAGACGGCTTCTTGGTCAGCCCGTCTTTCGCTCGAGCACCGTCACGCGCTCCTTCAGATCGGCCGCGTCTCCGCGAAGCGTTCGATCGGCGCGGAAGAGATCAACCAGCGTTTGCACGGTGTCGCGGACGGCAACGAGCTCCGTCGCGACGCGAATCTCGGATGAGGCCTGACGTTCGACCACCGCGTCGAGCCGGCCGCACGATCGCATCCGACTTCTCCACGCCCAGCGCCCGTGCCGTGTGCGCTGCGAGAGAAGACGGCGTTCAGATCAGGGCGCGCTGCGGCAACTTCCAAACGCTACCGAGCGTGTCGTCTTGCGCTAGGATTCGCGCATGCGTCCCTTTCTCCGTGTGTCGTTGCCAGTGGTCCTCTCTTTCGTCGGTTGCGCGCAGTCAACGTGGTTCGGCAAGGAATACATGCCGCTCGCACAGGTGAAGACCGTCCTTGCGACGGAGAAGGACAAGGACCCCCTGCTCGGGCGCATCACTCCGACGGGCGAGACGGTGCCCGGCTACTCGACCGCGCAGGCGGCGAACAAGGGCTACGACCTCAAGTGGGAGGACGTGCAGAACGGGCGGCTCTGCGTCACGACGGAGGCCAAGAGCTGGTACAAGGACGGCGAGAACCGCGCCGAGCAGTACGACCGCGAACACATCGAGAACGGCTTTGGCGCGGATACGATGGTCGTCGAGGCGAAGAAGTCACTCGACGACATCACGGAGGCGACGCAGTGGCCCTCGAGCACGCCGAAGGGCAGCATCGACAAGGTCGAAGCGAAGGTCGTGAAGCGCACGCATTCCGATCGCGCATCCGGCCTCTCCGGCTCCGCCGGCATCGAGCCCGGCTACAAGGTCGTCTACGAGGTCAGGTGGTGCGGTCCCGCGCCCGGGATCGCCGCCGACACGCGCTACGTGGTGATCACTCGCTACCTCTCACGGAGCACCGGCGTCGCGCCGAGCTACTTCATCTGGGCGGTGGATCGCGAGCCGGGCTCCACGCCGGCAACCGACGCCAAGGGCGAGCCGTCAACTCCTCAGCACCAACGCCGCCGCGCGGATTCAGCCGAGGCCCGAGAGCCCGCGGATCCAGCTGCGGCAACGGACGATCTGCTCGTGACGGCGAGCCGCGACGGCCGTTTCACCACGTTTCTGGATCTCCTCGCGACCAGCACGTTTCGCGACAAGCTGAAATCCGGCGACTACACGCTGTTCATTCCCACGGACGCGGCGCTCGCAAAGATCCCCGACGAGGTCAAGAAGTGGCGCAAGGACAAGAAGCTGCTCGAGCAGGTGATGCAGACGCACATCGTCGGCGGCAAGCGAACCCCGAAGGCGATCCGAGATGGGGTCAGCAGCGCTGACGGCTTCGGCAAGCTTCAGAATCAGCTCGGTGACTATCTCGAGGTTCGACCAGACCACGACACGTTCCGGATCGCGAAGCGCGCGACCGTGGTGATGCCGCCGATCGACGCGAGCAACGGCCTCATCTACGCGATCGATGCATCGTTGCAGTGAACCCCGACCACGTCTTCGCCCTACCGAGGGCACGTCAGGCTTCCACGGCGACCGACGCGATGGGCAGCACCTTCTCGTGAAGCCGCACGAGCGCGCCAAGGAGCGCATCGATCGCCCGCCACGTTCGGATAGCGAGCGATCGCGTTGCGCCAGTCGCTCATCACGCCTTTCACGCACTCGAGCTGGTTCTTGTTCGGCGCACGAATGAATGTGACGCGTACCTGATGCCCTCGCTTCACCGCCTTCTCGGTCAGCGCGAACGGGAGCGACGATGGGCGGCGCACGTAGGCCGAGCGATCCTTGAGCCACTTCTTCATCAGCTCCGTGGTGACGGAGAGCGGCGAGTCATCTACGGGAAGCGCACCATTGATCTAACAACGTCGACCGTCGCGCTCGGCGTGGACAGCGCGTGCGTGATCCATGTGCGCAGGGAGATGGTCGACGGAAAGGGAAATACCTTTCCCCCGGCGAGCAGATCGATCGTGAGGAGCTGCGGCTCGTCGCTCGCGCGGTAGCTCAGTGAGAACGCGTTGGGCCTGTATGCAAAACGGAGACGTGGGCTGATGAGCGTCCCAACCATCGAGCGACCGTACCAGAGGACTCCTGAACCCTCGAACCAAGCGCGAGGGCATGACAGAATCCGGCCATGACCAAGGTCCCGAAGGCTGAAGCTGCCGCTCTCAATCGGTCTCACGCCCTGGCCACGAAAGGCGACAAGGCGACCGCGCAGAAGTACCTTGCGGAGTATCTCGAAGGGGGCGGCAAGGCGACGCCTGCGATCCTCACGAACCTCCTGTACGCGTTCAATCCAGACGTCTCTCTTCCTGCAAAGAGCGCGAAGAAATACCTCGATCTCGCATTGGAGCTCGCGCGCTCGAACGCGGCGTTTCTCGACTGCGGTTTTCTCGAGAACCTCTGCATCGTCTTGAACAACGTGGGCCGAGGGCCCGACTCGGTGCTGATCACCGAGCATGCGCTCGAGCAAGACGTCGAGCTCACCGCCGGCTGCTACACCGGCATGACGTATGGCGCGTGGATCAGCAAGGACACGGCGCTCATGCAGCGCGCCGCCGATCACGTGGACCGCGTGCTCGAAGCGGATGCTGATCGTCTCGGCGAGACGCCGACGGTCTTCGACAACACCGGCGCCCTCCACCTGCGTCTCGGAAACGTGGCGAAGGCGATTGCGTACGTCCGCCTGTGCAAGAAGTACGAATACGCAGGATGGAAGGGTATCGAGACGTCCCCCGATTTCGCGGCGCTCGTCGGCAACGCGGAGTTTCACGCGCTGTTCAGGCTGGAGCCTGCGCCACCGGTCGACATCATCGTCCTTGCGGAGCTCGATCTCGAGCCCAAGCGCATGACCAGGTGGCGCGCGCTCTCTCTCACGGAGCGCAGCCTCACGTGGTCCCCGGTCGCGCCCGTGTTCCGCGGCGAGCGCCCAGCAGCGGAAGGCGCAACGGAGGCGCCCGCGACCGTGGGCGCGCTGCTGGATGCGATGGAGGCGACCTTCGCGAAGGACCCGGCGACCCCGAGCTTTCTCGACATCGAAGGCGGCCTGGTCTCCGGGTTCCTGAGCGGCCAGCACTCCCCGCGGTTTCACCAGGATCTCGCGACTGCGCTGCGCCTTGCGTCGCTCGCCGGCGCGAAGGGATCTGCGCGCTTCGTTCTTCCCACGGAGCAGGCCGCGTTGTCCTTCGCGATCGCAAAGGGAACCGACGACGAAGCGCCGGGCTGGGGATCCGTCCAGGAGCTCCTGCAGGACGAGGCGATCTCCGCTCGGATCGTGGACGCGGTGGGATGGGTGAAGGCGAAGCTGGCCGCTCCGGAGCTCGTGCGGAGAGCGTATCGCACGCAGGCGGAACAATTTGGCGTCGGGCCCATGAACGATACGCATCGCGCGCTCCTTGCCGCGATGAAGGCGGTGGGCGCAGCGGCGCTCTACCCCGGCGTGGCGGCTCTGAAGGCGCCGAACGGCCGTGCCCTTGGCACCATCTGGTCCAGCCCGAAGGCGCTGGCCGCGGCGATCGACGGTGCGGAGCCGCTCGCGCGAGTCCTTGGTCTCGAGCTCCTCTCCCGGGTGCAGCCGAAGAGCGTCCTCGCGCTCGCCGAGCAGCTGGCGAGGGATGAGTCGGCAGAGGTCCGCAAGGCCGCTGTCAGCGCCGTCGCGCAGGTCGCAGAGCCAGCGGCCATCACGTTCTTGCTCGCATCGCTTGCCGACGAGACGGTGGGCTTCGCCGCCGCCGATGCGCTCGTCCGCCAGCGCGCGAAGGAGACCAACAAGCGGCTCCTCGCCGCGCTCGACGCCCCGCTCGAGCCGCTCTTGCGCGCGACCCACCTGCTCTACGCGATCGGAAAGCGCCAGCTCGTCGCCGCCGTCCCGCAGCTCTTCGCGCTGTGGAGCGATCACCCCACGAGGGAGGTTCGCAAGGAGGCCGCCCGTGCGCTCGCCTTCGTCGGCTCGGCGGAGGTCAAAGCGCGCGAGCAAGATCTCGTCTTCACGTTGCTGGGAATGGGCAAGGCCCTCAACGGGAACGATACGCGCAGGCGTGAGCTCCTCGAGATCACGAAGCGCGACAACGGTGGGATCCTCCGCTTCGAAGGACTCGACGTGAAGCGCCTCCAGACGCTGGTCGACGAAGGCTTCATCGATCTCACGGGTACGCAGAACGATAGCCCGTCGGCGGGCGACTTCTTCGGGCTCATGAAGGACCATCCCGAGGTCACGGCCAACGGGTATGCCGTCTCCGCGAAGCGCACGGACTATCGCGTGAGCATCGACAGCATCGAGGTCTACATCAACGAGGTGCCGGAGGACCGACGGCCCGCGCTCCGGCAGATCTTCGACGCGCTCACGGAGCGTGCGACCAACTCGGAGTCCGGGGACGATCGCTTGCACGTCTGGTGGACCTGAGCGGCGATCGCGCGCACGACCTACGGCGCTGGTTTGCCATCGGCGACGCCCACGCGGCGGATCAAGGTGCATTCAACGTCGGCGAGCGTTGCATCCGCCGTTGCTCCAGAGACGGTTCCCCGCGCTCGCGGAGCCGGGGGCGCGCGGCGTGCGCTGCCACGCGATACGCCCCCGATCGTCCGGCCCGATCAGATTGCCGACGAAGGTGTCGGTGATCTTGCGGGGCTCGGTGGGCGCATCCATGGCGAAGACCAGGTCGAACGGCTTGGGCCCGGCCTCGGCGTAGGTACCGAAGGTCCCGTTTGGCGAGAAGTGCGGAGAGAACTGGCCTCTTGCCTGCGGAAAACACCGCAGCTCCTTGAGCTTCATCGCCGCGACATCCACGCCCATGATGCAATGGTTCTGCCGATCGACGAACAGAGGTAGAGCGCCACCCGCGGCCGTGCCCCACGGAAGTAGATCGCCGAGCTCCACCTCTCCGCGTGTCCGAGCCCTTCCCGCCACGTCGATGACCAGCATGTGGCGGGTGGGCCTGGGGCTGTTTGCGGTCGGCGGCCCGCCGTTGTTCACGTCGGGCCAGAACTCGACGAGCAGCGTGCGGTCGTCCGCGCCGAAGTGCACGAAGTTGATCTGCGTCGCGTGCACGTCTTCGGCAAGCCGTTCGAACGTATGGCCGCCGTCATCGGAGAAGAACACGCGTACCGGCGCACGGCGGAGTTGAACGGACACGGGCATTGTGCGAAGTACCCACATGATCGAAAGAGCGCGCAGCGGCGCCGTTCGCTGATGTCACTCCTGGATTGCGAAGTCGTCGTCACGCGCAACGGAGCCACCGCGCTTCGCGATCGCGTCAGCGGCGAGGTGATGCACCCGATGGGGCATGCGACGGAGGCGCAGGAGGTGTACGTGGGTCCCGCGCGCCTGGAAGGGCGCCTGCGTGAAGGTGGCGAGCCGCTCGTGCTCCTGGACGTGGGTCTTGGCGCCGCGTCCAACGCCATCTGCGCGTGGCGGCTCTCCGAGTCGCTTCCGGCCTCCGCGCGACGCCTGGAGATCGTGAGCTTCGAGCACGATCTGGGCGCCCTCGAACTGGCACTCACGCCCGCGCACGTGGAGGCGTTCGGGTTCTCCCCCGTGGGCTCGGACGCGTACGTAGCGGCCAGCGCGATCGTCGCTCATGGTCGACATGAGACCCCGCGCACGCTGTGGCGACTCAGCTTTGGGGATGCCCTGCGAGCCTTCGAAGCCGAGCCGGACGCAACGGCGGATGTGGTGTTCTGGGACATGTTCTCCAGCGGGGTGCATCTGGACCAGTGGACGGTCTCCGCGTTTCGCGCGGTGAGGCGGCTGTGCAGAGCGAGGGCCACGCTGCACACCTACAGGGCAGCGACTTCCGCTCGCTCGGCGCTGCTCCTTTCCGGGTTTGCGGTGGGTATTGGCCCTCCCAGCGGGGAGCAGGGGCAGACCACCGTCGGTGCGGTCAACTGGGAGGACCTGACGGAGCCGCTGGGGACGCGCTGGCTTCAGCGGCTCATGCGCTCCTCGGCGCCGTTCCCTACGGATGTTGCGAGCGACGAGCCAGCGCGCGCGGAGGCGATGCGCACGATCAACGCGCACCCCCAGTTTCAGCCCGCGCGGCGCTCCTGATTCAGGGGATCGAACCGCGGCGCCGTCGGCAAGGCCCTGGAAGTGTCGCGATGGCGTGATCCCCGGCCCTCCGCGAGGCGCTGAAGAAGCTGGAGACCAACCAGTACCGCGACACAGAGGACTGTAGCTTGACGTGCAACCAAGGCGTCGAGCCGGCTGTTGGTGTTGTCGAGGCGGCCGCTGGTGGCTCGGATCTCGTCGCGGATCTGGATGAGGATCTCGGTAGAAAAGTCGGTGGCTGGAAGTCTGGGCGTCGGGTCAGCTGCGGGTCTTGCCCACGGCGCGCCGCTGGAGTTGCTCGACGCCTGCCATGCTGAGCGTGAGGGTGACGCGCCAGCTGCCGCCCACGTGCCGCGGCTTCGCCGTGACGCGCTCGCCGAGGAGGTCCGACAGCGCCTTCGCGGCGGCGCGCGAGAGCATGAGCGCAGACTTCCGCGCGGGGTCGCGCCTGGCGTTCTTCCGGTTCTGGCGCGTCTTCCTTGCCTCGCGCAGGATCTCGCGAGCGCTGAGCGCGTCGATCGGGTGCACCTCACCGTCGATCGTGATCCCCGTCTCGAGGAGCGCCGAAGGCGAATCGAGCGCCGCCGTCGCCTCTGCGTACTTCACGATCGCATCCGACTTCTCCACGCCCAGCACCCGCGCCGTGTGCGGCGCAAAGTGGCGAGCGACGCGCATGAACTTGAAGGCCTGCGATCGGCGGACGAGGTCACGCTCCTCGAGCATGTTCGTGAACGAAGCATGACCGAGCGCGCGCCACAGCTCCTTCTTGTCGAGCTCCAGGAGCGCCGCGCCGATCTCGTAGAACGCCTTCGCAGCGATGACCTTGTTCGTGGCCACCGCGTCGCAGAGCTCCTCACCGCGACGAACCGCGGCGCCCTTCTGAACCACTACCGTCCCCTTCGCCATTCACGAATACTACCGAAGGAGACGACGCCTCGAAAAGGACCAAAATCCACCCACGAGTGCAGGCGCCTGCACTGGGGTTCTGCAGCCAAATTCTCGGTGCCTCAGCGAATCGAATTCGTGCGTGCGCGTAGCCTACGGCGGCTCCATGGTCACTTGGACGCGGGGGGCGCGCTGTTGCCAAGGGCGTGGGCGAGATCTTGCGATCCGTCGAGTGCGGCGTTGAGGCTCTTGCGCGCGTCATCACCGGTCTGACCAATGAGCATTCCGCACGCTGCACCCATCGCGCCCAGCTCCTGGGAGTGGTTCAAGATGTGCCCGGCCGAATCCAGCAGATCCGATGCTCCATCAGCGAGCACCTTCGCGCGCCCGCGTGCGGCCAGGAACACGACAGGGAGATGGCGTTCGAACGCGCCAAGGATGCGCGCGACCTCCTTGTCAGACCGCGCGCCCGGGTCAACGATGATCGCGAATGATCCATCGGGACAGGCCGCGCGCGCCGCGCCGCTCGCGCTGCAGCTCTTCTGGCAGTCGACGTCTCCCGAACACTTTGGCGCGGCAAGCGGCTTCGTACAGGTCTGCGCGAGCATCGCCTCGCTGCACGTCCCCGCGCAGATGGCGTCACAATGATCCCCGGCGTCGCGAAGAGCGCAGTCGCCCGTACATGTTCCCGTACACACGCTGCTGCACGTGCAGCCTCCCGTGCAGTCCATGGCGTCGTCGGCCACCGCGCCACAGGTGCCCACGCAAGCTCCGTTGCAGGTGCCTGTGCATGATGCGGGGGCGGTCTCTGCTCCTATGCATTTTCCCGTGCAGGTCCCGGCGCAGACACCCTCTCGCGCATCTCGAGGGCAGCGCTCCTCCGTAGATGCCTCGGTGCACCCAGCCTGCGCGACGCACTTCTGTTCGCAGGCCACCTGAAAGCTGGTGTCGGTCGTGCACTGCGGCGTGATGACCTGAAGCGCGAAGTGCAAGCGGTCGAGGCGTGGTCGCACGTTCGCGACGCGCTCGGCGGCGATCTTGCACCACTCACGCGCCGCGTCTGGCTCCGACTTTCCCGCGATGCGAGGATCCGCCGGATTGGCTCCAAGCTCCACGGCAAGGCCGGAGCACGCGCCACTCACCTCGTGCAGCATGTGGCTCGCCACCGCGGCCAGGTCGCTCGCAGCTTGCGCGAACGCGCCGTAGGAGCGCTGGAGATCGCCAGTGACGCCGAACGTGGATTTCGAGAGATCCGCGCCGGCCCGAAAATCCGTACATACGACCGAGGTCGGCTCGGGGTTGGTGCCGCATCCGCTCGCCATCAGAGCAGCGCCGACCGCAAGACCCGTCACGATCGCGATCGATCGCCTCGCGTTCAACGTGGCCCCTTCCCGCCGTCGGTTGGGTTGAATGCGGTTCTGGTTCGCCGGCTTGTTCATAGTGCGTATCCGATCTCGAGAAGGTGGATGACCGGGACAGGTGCTTTCGCCGTGTAGCGCATGGCGTCAGCGACGCTGCCTTTGCCTTCGATCGGGACCACGAGTCCGTACTTCGCTGCGTCGAAGCTGGGTGCGTCGCTCACGATGGGGAGCTCCACGCCGACATCAAACCCAAGGGTCAATCGCTGCGTCAGCATCCACTGGAAACCAGCATGAGGTGAGATGTAGACGACGCTGGCGTAGGCATGTGCATCGACCTTCTGCATCTGGCGGAAGGCGAGACGATCCTCGGACATGGTCCCCTTCGTCTGCGCATAGCCCCCCGCCACCCCAAGAAAGAAGGCATTGCGAAATGGAAAGACGCGCGCGAAGGCCTCGGCCGACGCGCGGCGCGTCGTGGCTGCAGTTCCCGGAAGTGGTGTGTCTGGCAAGTAGGAGAACGCGGCGCCAGCGCCGAGCAATCCTCGCCACTTCCCGAAGAGCCCAAGGCGAGCGCCATCAGGCGCGCCCGCGCCGACGGTGGGTCCGAGCCGAAACGAACCCAGGAGGCCCTGCTCGGTATATCGAGACACCACGGCCGGAGCGTCGGGAGCGCGAGCTGGGTCGGCGTGCACATCGGGGGTCATGGAGACGCCCGCGACGACGAGTGCAAGCCCAGTGAAGGCCGAAAACTTCGCACGCAAGGATGTCCCCATCCTCCGGGGAACGACAGCCCGCCGGCTTCCTGAAGCTCGGATGCGTCAGGGGATCGGAGATGGGTCGAGTTCACGATGGCGTGATCTCGCTGTCATGCCCCCGTCGAGTCTGTCGCGCTGCTTGAAACACCGAAGAGCGTGGGACTCCGGGAAAAGCGCGCCTGGCACGCGCGCTGCACCGGCGCGGGCCATGCGTACTTATTCTTCCGTCTTCGCCTTGTTCGCTACGGCTCTCGTCGCATGCTCCGCCAGCGACGGCTTCGTCAAAGCGCCTCCTACCGGCAGCGACGGCGCGGGCTCCTCTGGCTCTGGCTCTGGCTCTGGCTCCGGCTCCGGCTCTGGCGCCTCTGCTGCGGCGCTCTCATGCACGTCGAGCGGCATCCCTGCGCCCGTCGACCTTCCACCGCAGCCGGTCCCGGGCAGCCTGTGCTTGACGATCCCGTTGAAGACGGTCGCAAGCGCGATCGGGCGCGCTGCATCCGACGTTGCAATGATGGACGCCGACGTGCTCCTCGGCCTCGACTGCGCTGGAATCGGGAGCGCGCCGCAAGGAACGGACTTCGTGATCGCAGCGGCGCTCCGCAAGGACGAGACCGGCGCCGACTATACGAAGGACGTCCGCGTGCCGTTGCCGAGCGCCGTTGGCGGCACCGACGTGGGGCTCTCGGTGGGCACAACGCTCCTCGTCGCCAAGGTCGCCTCGTTCCAGGGCAACAACACGCTTCGCTTCGTGAACGTCGGCACGGTGAAAGAGGAGAACGGCGCCCGCTTCATCGAGACCCTCCCGGCGGCCGCGCGCGCGCAGATGAGCGGCGCGATGAAGGTCGACGGCCCCGGCCTCTACGCCTTCTTCGTGTCGCAGACCCCGGTCGGTTTCGTGTCGGGCACCGTCGCGAAGAGCGGCGCGAAGGTCCCGGGAGCGGTCGCGATCGGCACGAGCGCCCCGTTCCTCACCGTTGCGGACGCACATGGCGGATACACGCTGCCGCTCGCGCGCGGCAACGCCGGCGTGGCGGCGTACGAACTGTCGACATCGGCAACAGGGGAGGTTTTCCTGCCGGTCGAGGAGGGCGGGAAGACCAACCCGAAGACGAACAAGCCGGTCCAGACGAAAGGCAAGGACACGCCGATCGCGGGACTCGACGCCGTGAACCTCACCGGTGCGGACATTGACCTGGAGGCGCCGCCTGCGGTCGCCCCTGGCGCCGGGGATTTCGAGAGCGGGGCGTTCGAGCCGTGGAAGGCCGAGGGCGACGTGGCAGTCGTGAGCGATCAGATGAGCACGCTGTTCCCCGGCTCCAGCAAGACGAGGTTCGCGTTCCTCAGCACCGGCGCGGGCTCGCGCTCCGGCATCGCAAGCCGCATGGTCCGCGAGCTCACCGTGCCCGATGGGGTGAAGGCGCTTGTCATCGAGTACGACGTGATGTCCCAGGAGTACCCGAACTGGGTCGGCACCATCTACAATGACTTCTTCGTTGCATACGCCGCTGGTGACCAGCGGTTCCTCGTGGCCGAGACCGTGAGCGGCAACGCCGGCGCCTGGAAGAACTTCGGCAAGCAGGTGGGCAACGTGGGCATGTCAGCGGCCGAGAACGGCGTGTTCAACGGCATCACGGGCACGCGCACCAAGCGCATCCCGGTCGACGGCTGCGCCGGGAAGCGCATCACACTGGTGCTCGGGGTCTCCGACGTCGGAGACGACATCTACGATACCGCGGTCGCCGTGCAGCGCGTGGCGTTCGAGTAGCGAAAACCCACGCGAGACTCAGGGAATGGGAGATGGTGCGATGCCTGCGCGGCGGAGCATCTCGTCGTGGAATTTCTTGCGGCGCCAGATGGGTGCGTCGAAGCGGACCTCGATGGTGCGGGACGAGCCAACGATGCGGGCCATGTGCACCTTGATCTTCAACGCGCGATAGATCATCCACGCAGTGCCCACCACGAACGGCGCGCCGAACGCGAGGAACACCGGGTGCTGCGTGATGCCGAGTGACACGAAGAGCAGCGCGAGCGGGAACGGAAGGATCGCGGTGGCCACGAGCTTCAGCACGTCCACCTTGCGCCACACGGCGATGGTGAAGATGTCACCGAAGTAGACGCCGTTCTGATCGATCGGAATGTATCCGGTCACGGGATCCAGCGTGCCTTCGCTCACGCCCTCTGGTGCCACGAGCGCCATCTTGCGCAGCACGATGCCGTTCGACACGGCCTTCACACGCTCGGTGCGCGGATCGAACGGCAACGGGACCACGCGCGAATCGGCACGCGCGCCTGCATGCAATGCGTACACGAGGCCGCAGCCGGCGCACGAGAGGATGCCCGTCGCGGCCTGCGCGCCGACACCGCACTTCGGACAACCAAGTGCATGCGGCGGAGTGGTCGCGAACTGCGGTGGCGGCGGCTGCCCATTCAACAGCGGCTGGTTCGGATCGCCCAGGCTGGACTGGGCGGGCGGAGCAGGCACCATCAGATCGCCTCGAAGCCGTGTGCCGCCGTGTTGCCGACGGACGCGAAGTATTTCTCCGCGGCGCGAATGTGCAGCGGGAACGCGAAGACGTCCGCAAGTCCGCCGGGCCCGTAGATGAGGCCGCGCTCTTGCGTCTCGTGATTGGGCGTGAACGCAGCGACACTCGCCGCATCCACGGGCGACGCCACGGAGAACAACAGCACCCGGTTCGGGCGCGGCTCCGTGGAGGTGAACCAGAACGGCGTGAGCGTGGCGGGGTCGACCGTTGCGCCGGTCTCTTCCACGAGCTCGCGAGCGCCGCCCTGCTGCCAGGTCTCGTGCTCCTCCAGGAAGCCGCCGACGAGCGCGAGCTTTCCGAGCCCGGGCTGGATGCCGCGACGCACCGTGAGGAGGCCTTCGCGGTCCCCGCGCTTCACGGGGAGGAGGACAACGGAGACCGGCGTGGGGTTCGCCCAGACCTGCGTCTTGCAGCCAGAGCAAGAGCGCGGGTAGGCCGCCGCGGATTCGTATTTCACGCCGCAGAAGGAGCAGAACGTGTCGCGTGCGAGGCTCATGGGGGACGATGGTCGACGGGATGGGGAAGAAGCACAACCCAGAAGGACGAGGAGAATGACGTGGACTTCGACCTCGACTTCGACTCGGACCCACTACGGCGTGTAGCGGGTGCACGTGCCCGCGTGATCTTCCGTCACGAAGCCGTGGTAGCGGCCCGACCAGTACGCGGCGAGGTAGTCGACGCCGGGATACACGAGCAGCGGATCGCCGCCATCTTGTAGCTGCCACGGCTGTCGCTGCCAGATGAAGTCGTCCACCACGCGGTCCTTCACGTCCACCGCTCGCGTCGCCGTATCGCAGAGCGTGGGAGACGTGCATGACGAATCGTGAGGTGTGTACGCGGCGACCGCCAAGGTGTCGCGCGCGACATGCACGCGCGGGCCAGCCGAGAACTGCGCGAGCTGCGCGTTTGCAGCGGCGATCGCCGTGGGGTCCGCGCCCGTACGCGTGCCGCCCCAGAGGAAGGCGAAGTAGGCGCTCTTGTGCCCGCTGAGCGCCTTCCACATGGCCTTGTCCATCACGTCGTCCTTGATGCGCGCGCCGAGCACGGGATCCTTCTCCATCGACGCGTACGCGTACGCCATGATGAACGCGATGTGGTTCGCGAAGTAGCCATTGCCGCAGTTCGCACTGAAGGTCCACGTGGCGGCCACATCCAGCCACGCGGCGGCGTTGGCCGCGTAGTACGTTGCGAGCGCGTCGTGCTGCGTCTTCATCGCGGGCACACCGTCCGTCATCACGATCGCCATCTTCACCATCGCGCCGAGCATGACCGAGCTCGACGGCCGCTTGATGGGCACGTTCAGGCCGAGCGTCTGCTTCGCGATGACGGAGTAGTCCGGGAAGAACTCGCGCATGCCGTGGATCTGCGCGTCCGAAGCGCTGGAGGTATCGAGCGTGATCTGGACGTGTCCGTTCGTCATCTCGCTGGGCACCAGGATGACGTTCTCGAGCACGAGCGACTTCTGGATCGGGACGCCGTTGATGACGATCGACGCGGGCACAGCCGGTCGGACCTTCGTGAGCTCCATGGCCACGGCGGTCACGTCCTCGCGGATCATCTTCCGCACCGCTTCGTCAGGCGACGCCATGTACGCGACGTACTCGCCGAGCATGAAGCCCGTGTACTGGTCGCGGCTGATGCCGCCCAGCCAGTCCACCATCGCGCCGCCATGGCTCACGCCGCAGTGCCACTCTGGATCTGCGCAGCGGTTCGCGACATCCAGCGGCGTGGTGGACGCGGATGGCACGACCACGCGCGCGAGCGAGCCCGGCTCACCCGTGACGGCCAGATCGCGATGCATGGTGTTCGCAAGGGCCTTCACCTGCGCGGCGGCGTCGGGGGAGCCCGTTGCCATGAGCCGCCACGCCTCGGCGGCCAGCGCACTGCCGGTCCAGATGGCAGCGTCGTGATAGCCGCTGTAGCTCCCGACCTTGGTGAAGGTGGCATCCGTGTATCGTGCATTCATCACGGCGCCTTCGGGCAGGTTCCCGGCGCGGAGCAGCCTGTCGTAGTCGCGCGCGCGATCATGCTCGTTTCCCGCGGGGTCCGCGCTCGCGTACGCCTTCGTTCCCATGTTCCAGAGCTTGCACGTGTTCGCGCCGCTCTTCGCGCCGAGCACGCACTCGTCGGCACATGCGGACGCGGAGCACTTGCCGGCGAAGCAGCCGGCCGCGCAGGTCTCGGTGACCCACGACGAACCCGCGGCGGTCTGCACGCAGTGAGATCGCGTGTTGTAGAATGCACACGTCTCGGTCGGTCCGTCTGTGCACCCAAAGACGGGGCCGGCGTCCGTCGCGCCTCCGCCCGCATCGCTGCCCGCACCCGTCGCGCCGCCGCCTGCGTCCACCGCGCTCGCGCCACCGTCATCCCCCGCGGGGGTGGTGGCGGACGTGTCCGTGCCCACACCACTGTCACTGCATGCGACGAGCGCGATGCAGCCAAGGAGCACGGCGGGAAAGGCTCGGAGCATGGATCGCATGGCAGCTCTCTTCCCAGACCGCAGGCCGCCAGGGTAGGTCTTCGCGCGCCAAATCGACTGGCGTTGCGCGCCAGCCCTGCGCAGAAGCTACTTCTCTTGCTTGTCGGCACGCTCGCGAAAGGCCGCGGGGCTGGTGCCGGTCCAGCGACGAAACGCCCGAAAAAATGCGCTCGGTTCGGAGAGCCCGAGCGCGAACGCGACCTCTGTCACGCTCATGCTGCCCTGCGTGAGGAGCCGCAGCGCGCGCTCTCGGCGCACGTCGTCCAGGATCCGCTTGTGCGACGTACCGCGACGCTGCAGCTCGCGTTGAAGGGTGCGGCGCGTGAGATGCAGCCGGCCGGCGAGCGACTCCAGCGACACGTCGCGCGAAGCGAGCAGGTCCCCCACCGCTACGTGCGCGCGACCCAGGAACGGATCGGGCGCGTCAGCCGGCGGCGTCATCGCCTTCATGTTCTCTTCCAGCACCTCTGCCAATGACGCAGCGGCCGTCAGCAATGGTTGGCCGAGCAGTTCGCGGCCCAGCGCGAGACGATCCGCTTCGGCTCCGAACGTGACGGCGCGTCCGAAGAACGCGGTGTACGGCGCCACGTCCTTCGGCGCGGCGTGCGTGAAGGTCACCTCTTCGAAGGCAACGTGACGCCCCAGCGTCTGCTTCACGCGGATCGCCACCATGGCCACGCCGAACTCTGCCCAGTGGCGGCTGTGTGTGCGCGTGCCGCCGCGCTCGAACGTCAACGTGGCCCGCGTGGCGTCCTCGACCATGAGGAGCTTCACGCGCTCCGTCACGACACCGTAGTAGCGCGCGGTCCTTCGCAACGCGTCGCGCAGCGTGGGGCTCGTGCAGAGTGCGTAGTCCAGCACGCCGAGTCCGCCGATGGGGATGCGCGTGGCAAGGTCGAGCGCCAGGTGCGGATTCTTCGCGGCGCGCGCGGCCTCGTCGATCAGCGCGTCGGCGGCGTCACCAGGCACGTGCGATGCGCCGGCGGGCGGATGTGCGGGCATGCGGACGCCCAGGTCCTCCACGAGCGCGCGCAGGACCGGTCCGACGATGGCGCTGGCGATGCCCTGCTCGTGCCCCATGGGGTGGGCCGAGTATAGCGGGCTTGCCGCAGACCTTGGCACCTGGAGCGTGTATGATTGCGGCGTGAAAACGCCCGGAACGCTTGCCTGGTTGCCCCTCTCGGTGCTGGTGTCCACCATCGGTGCCTGCACCACCGAACCGCCTCCGAAGCTTCCACTGCCCACCATGGCGCTGGTCACGGGCAACGAGCCCATCGTGACGGACGCACCGCGTGGGCATCACACGCGCCGTCACCACTACCCGGAGACGCGGCGTGAGGCGACGAGCGACACCGTCTTCGACAAGATCGTCGCGGACCCGTACCGCTGGCTCGAAGACGGCAAGAGCGACGAGACGCGCGCGTGGATGAAGGAACAGGACGACGCAGCGCGCGCCGTGCTCCACAAGCTCCCCGAGCGCGATGCGGTCGCCGCGCGCCTCAAGGAGGTCTACTACGTGGACTCGCTCGGCGTGCCCGGGCACCGCGGCAACCGATACTTCGTCACGTGGAAGAAGGCACAGGACGAGAAGGCGATCGTCTACGTGCGTGACGGCAAGAAGGGCACGGACCGCGTGCTCCTCAATCCCAACGAGTGGGCCGCGGATGGCAGCTCGTCGCTTGGCTCCACCGCCGCCACGCACGACGGTCGCTACATGGCGTACACCGTGAAGGCGAACAACTCCGACGAAGCCACGATGTACGTGATCGACGTGGCCACCGGGAAGAAGCTCGACAAGGACGTCATCCCCGGCGCGAAGTACGCGAGCGCATCGTGGACGCCCACGGGCGACGGCTTCTATTACACGTGGCTCCCCACGGACCCAGCGATCACGCCCGCCGAGCGGCCCGGCTACTCGGAGGTGCGCTTCCACAAGCTCGGCACCGATCCCGCGACCGACACGGTCATTCGCGAGCGCACGAACGACGCGACCACGTTCCTCCACGGCTGGCTCTCGTGGGACGGCAACTACCTGTTTCACGAGCTCGCGCACGGCTGGGCGTCGGAGCAGGTCTTCGTGAAGGACCTTCGCAAGAAGGGCGCAGGCTGGACGGAGCTCGCGCCTGGACAGAAGGCCCACTACGACGTGGAGGAGTACAAGGACCAGCTCTACATCACCACCGACGAGGGCGCGCCGCACCAGCGCGTGTTCCGCGTGGACGCGAAGAACCCCGATCGCGCCGCGTGGAAGGAGATCATCCCCGAGCCCAAGGACGAGTCGATCCGAAGCGTCGCCATCCGCGGCGGCAAGCTGACGGTCACCTATCTGAAGAACGCGTTCGGGCGACTCGAGCTCCGCGCGCTCGACGGGAAGATCGAGCGCGACGTCACGCTCCCGGGAATTGGCAGCGTCACCGGCGTATCCGGGTTGCCCGACGACAGCGAGAGCTGGTTCTCGTACACGTCCTTCACCGAGACCTGGCAGAGCTTCGCGCTGGACCCGAGGACCGGGAAGACGGAGGTCTACTCGACCGTCAAGGTGCCGTTCGATGCGACGCCGTACACGACCACGCAGGTGTTCTATCCGTCCAAGGACGGCACGAAGATCTCCATGTTCATCGTGCACAGGAAGGACATGGTGAAGGGCAAGCCGCAGCGCACGATGCTCTACGGATACGGCGGATTCCAGAGCACGGAGACACCCAGCTTCAACTCCGGGATCATCCCGTGGCTCGAGCGCGGCGGCATCTACGCCGTCGCCAACCTTCGCGGCGGCTCCGAGTACGGCGAGGACTGGCACCAGAACGGGATGCTCGAGAAGAAGCAGAACGTCTTTGACGACTTCATCGGTGCGGCCGAGTACCTGATACATGAAGGATACACGGATCGCACACGGCTCGCGATCTACGGCGCCTCGAACGGCGGGCTCCTCATGGGCGCCGCGATGACGCAGCGACCAGACCTGTACGCGGCCGTGCTCTGCGGCGTGCCGCTCCTGGACATGGTGCGCTATCACCGCTTCGGCAGCGGCAAGACCTGGGTGAGCGAGTACGGCTCCGCGGAGTCCGAGAGCCAGTTCCGCGCGCTCTTCGCGTACTCGCCGTACCACCACGTGGTGGACGGGACCAAGTACCCGCCCCTCCTCATGCTCAGCGCAGACAGCGACGACCGCGTCGACCCGATGCACGCGCGCAAGTTCGTGGCGCAGATCCAGGCGGCGAGCGAGGGCGGGCCCGTCCTCTTGCGCATCGAGAAGAACAGCGGGCACGGCGGCGCGGACCTGCGCAAGGCGGAAGTGGAGAAGGGCGCGGACCGCTGGGCCTTCGCGCTGGCCCACACGAAGCCCTGAGCCCGGCGCCACGCGGCATCAGCGCGACGTCACTGGCCCTTGCACGGCCCGGGACACGGATGGATGATCCTGGACGCTGCGCCGCTCTTGTAGAATGCATCCATCTGCGCAAGCGCCGTCGGCTGCAAGCGCACGCTGTCATGCACGGGGTTCGCTGCGATCGTCCCCGGCTTCCGATACTGCGTGAGGTCTACACCGAAATCCCAGAGCGTGAGGGCGCTCGTGAGGCCTTCGGCTGGCGCATCCGGGATGCCGAACTCCACTGCCGCGGCTGGCGTCGTCATCCGGAGACCCAGCTCGCGCGCGAGATAGAAGGTGCCCAGGTTCGGAACGCCCTGATCGCCCAGGCCTGCCTGGAAGAGGACGCGCTTGTCCTTTGCGGATGGGTCGAAGCCATCGGTGAGGATGTGAGCCGCGTAGACAGCGGGATCGATCGTGTCGACCTTGGCCTGGAACATTCCCATCAGCGCCTGCGCACGCAGCGTGTTGCCCATGGTGCCGTTGGCGACCAGGAAGAAGGGAGCGAACGGCCCCGCGCGCGACATGAGGTGACTGAAGGGACCACCGCCAACGTTGATGACGCCGCGCAAGATGTCGGGGTTCAGCGCCACCATCACGGTCCCGAGGATGCCGCCCTGGCTTGCGCCGAAGTAGTAGACGGAGCTCGAATCGTAGAGGAGCGCGGACGCGTTCGACTGCCCGTTCTCGGTGTGCACGTCGGGGCCCGCCGCGCTGCGCGACAGCTCGGGGAGCTTCGTCAGGGGGCCACGGATCGCGGCGGTCAGCGCGAGCCAGTTGGCCATCGCTTGATGTACGCGCTCGGTGAAGAGAAGCGTCAGAGCCGGTGTGCTGGCGAGCGTGTTCACGACCAGCCCCTCGTCTGGCTTCGACATGCCCCACCAGTCGATGCCGAACTCGACCGCGGACAGCTTGGTGCCGATCGTCGTGCCGCCAATGCCGTCGAGCTCCGTCGTGTCGCCGAAGAAGCCATGGCCGTACGTGAGCGCGCGCCCGGGGCCGAACGCATCACGCACGGCCGTGGGGATGGTCGCGTAGAACGGGACGACGACGGTGCCGTTCATCACGGGAACGCCGCTCGCGTCGCGAAGGAGGTGGGCGCCCGGTTCGGCGGAGTCCAGGAACATGGGCGCGGTGATCGTCCCGTGTATTGTCTTCCAGACGCTGCCGGTGCCGGGCGCGGACGCCGTGATCTTCACGGTGGGCGGGTTCTGAGCGATCTCCGTCAGCGTCTTCGCGCGGATCGCGAGCATGTCGCGGAGCGGCGCATCGCGCGTCCCCGTCGTGAAATCCCACGCGAGCTGGAGCTCTGCGCGATGCACGCCTGCGGCTTCGAGGGGCGGAAAGATGGCCGCGTCGTAGTGTGACGCGAGCGCCGTCAGGCTGGGATCGGCCGCAGCGCGCTCGTCCCGTAGCCTTCGAAAGCCTTCGGGCGGAGGCGCCAGCGAGCCGTCGGGAGTCTGCACCTTGACGAGCGCGACGATGTACCGCGTCTTCTCCAAGAGCGGCGCGAACGCGCGGATCGAGATCGCGCGCTGCGCAGGATCGCTCGCGCGCGTATCAAGGTCTACGTAGTGGGCCACGAGCCTTCCGGTGTCGGCCTCTAGGAGGAGCGTCGCGCTCGCGGGCGTAGCGCTCGCGGCCGGATCATCCATCAGGTTCGGGAGCCCGTCGACCACGAGCTCGGAGAAGAGGGTCGCGACGATCGTGGCGTGGAGCGAGAACCCATCCGCGTGAACCCCGCTCACCAGGTCCGCGTCCTTGCCGTCGACCGACGTGAGCTTGCCCGCGCCGCTCATGATCACGCGTCGCCCGGTGGGCGATGTCGGGTCCGCGGCCGTGTAGAAATCCGACGGAAACGGCAGAAAACAAGCCTCGCCAGCGAAGAGCGGCTGACATCCGTCGGCGACGGTGAGCGGCGCATCGCTCGCTGGCGTGCTCGAACAGGAGGCCAGCAAGACCACGAGGAACGCGAGGAGCAGCGACCGCATTCGCCCGATATGGCGCGATTGCGGCGCCGGGTCAAACCAGATTCTGTCACTGTGCGCGGCGCATGACCGAGCCGAACACCGACTTCATCGAGAGCGACCTGCCGCCCGTGGACCTGACGTCCACGCTCGCGAGCTTTGCGCGTCCTCCGAGCACGACCCCGCCGCGTGTCCTCATCCTCTATGGCTCGCTGCGGGAGCAGAGCTACAGCCGCTACCTGAGCGAGGAGTGCGCGCGCGTACTCACGGCGTTCGGCGCGGAGGTGCGTACGTTCAATCCGCGCGGGCTCCCCGTCTTCGATCGCGCCTCGTTCGATCTCCCCCAGGTGAAGGAGCTGCGCGCGCTGTCCGTCTGGTCCGAGGCACACGTGTGGATCTCGCCCGAGCAGCACGGCGCCATGACGGCGGCCTTCAAGAATCAGATCGACTGGATCCCGCTGGCCGACGGCGCCGTACGACCCACGCAGGGCCGCACGCTCGCGGTCCTGCAGGTCTCCGGCGGCAGCCAGTCGTTCAACGCGGTGAACCAGATGCGCCAGCTCGGTCGGTGGATGCGCATGTTCACCATTCCCAACCAGTCGTCGGTGCCGAAGGCGTTCGAGGAGTTCGACGCCCAGGGTCGCATGAGGCCCTCGGACTATCGCGACCGTGTCGTGGACGTGATGGAGGAGCTCTTTCGCTTCACGCTGCTACTTCGCGGCAACGTCGACGTGCTGACCACGCGCTACAGCGAGCACAAGCAGAAGCGCACGACGGGCGCGCTGAAGCCCGGACTCGGAGTCAATCCGAAGCCCGGGCCTGTTGTCGCGCCGAAGGAATGATTTTCAGTGAGCGGCGTCGCGGAGCGCGCCGAAGACCGCGTCGATGTTGTCGACGTAGACCTTGTTGCCGCCCTGGCAGCTGTAGAAGCTGTCGTTGTAGGTCTTGTCACCGGCGGGCGACGTGACCTTGAGTGAGAGGTACGGCTTGTCGGCGCCGCAGATGTCGCCCTTGGAGATCGCGACCGCGTTCATCGCGGCGTTGACCTTCTTCATGTCGGCGGCGCTCAAGGCCGTCGTTCCCGACGTGGTGTGGAGCGGGAGCCCCAGATCGTTCCAGTTGCACTCTTCCCAGGCGAGGCTGCTGTTGGCGACGTCGAGCGTGAACTTGGACTGACCGGTGGCGCAGGTCGAACCTGCCGGGCCCGGGCGAACGAATCCGCCCCCGGCGTTCTGTGCGACGAGCTTGGTCGACGCGGCGCTCCAGATCGGCGTGACCGCGATGCCGCACTTGTACCCGCACGTGTTGCTTGCGCAATCGAAGTGACCCACGCACATCGGGTGGATGATGCCCTGCCCGTCGCAGTCCTTCGTCTCGACACAGTACGAGATCTCGGGGGACATGGTGTTGGTCCATCCGCTCCAGTCGCTGCGGCTGAGCGAGAGCTTCTTCGTGGTGAGGCTGTAGCTGTAGCGACCGTAGAAGCTGGACGCCTCGGCGCCGACGCCCTGGTTCAGGTGGACGTAGTTCTTGGTCGCGGTGTACTTGCCGGAGATCTTCTGCTCGGACGGGCATGGTGCGCGGACGCAGCGGATGCCGGTGTCGATGTCAGCGAAGAAGGTGCCGTCCGACTTGAAGACCAGGCCGCGAAACGTGGGCGGACGCACCGAGCCGGCGGCATCCTGGTAGGCGCCAACGAGCTTCGAGGCAGACGCGGTGAGCTCCTCCTCCGAGGCCTGCTGCTCTCCGTTGTCCTGGCTGGTATCGGCGGCGCAGCCACCGACAGCAAGGAGGGCGCCAAGGAACATTGCGGACAAAAGCTGGATCTTCATGGTTTTTCTCCTGATACCTCCGTCAAACCGACGGGGTGTGTCTCAGTGCGCGGTGTATGACACTGTAGGTCGCCACGTGCAAGGCGAAATGTCTCCGACCGAAACATTCCGCCGTGGCGCCAGGGCTCCAATGCCGCATTTCTCGTCGCCGGCGCTGGCGAGCTTGCGTCAGCGATGGCTGTCTTTCGCCCGCTTGCACGCATCCGCGTCGGCTTGAGCTGCGAGCCATGAGGTCACGCAGATCATCTGGTCATCGCCCTCTGTGAAGAGAGTGCCGCCCTTGTGGTTCTCCGTGCCCAGCGGCTTCCGCAGCAGCGTGAGCCTGAGTGGATTGGACGCGCCTTCGCGCACCACCTGGCTCATGAGCTCGGGCTCCAGTCCGACGACGGACAGGTAGTTCTCGTTCCTCTCTGCATCTGTCGTCAAATCCGGCTCGGAGCTGGGGCGCCCCGCGTCGCCGACCTGTGACAGGCGCAGCCCCTTGCTTCCGTAGAGACGAAGGTTGCGCGAGCTCTGGCCGTGGCAATCCAGCGAGCCGCAGCGAAGCTCCAGGAGCGTGGACACGGGCGCGAACGTGGCCTGGTCGGGCGCGTCGACCACCACGCGATTGTCCGATGCGGGTACATTGCACGCATTCACGGAGCACAGCACGAGCAGCGCGCACAGCGAGGCGAGACCACCGAGCCGCGAGGAGCGCGAGGAGCGCGTGAAGAAGGAGCGCATGCTCATGGCGTCTTCCCGTCGACCGGAACGAAGACGTGCCCTGCGCTGGCTGGGCCGGCTGGGTCCGTGTGGCATTCCGCGCACGAGCCATCTCGCCCGACGTGCCCGCCCATCACCGCCTGCTTGCGCCCGGTGTAGTCCACGGTGACCTTCATCGGGTAGACGGGCGTGAACTGCTGTGGCGAGAGGTAGAAGTTGCCCGCTTCGTTGGTGCTCGCTGTCGCTCCATTGCCATCCGCGGACTTGAGCGTGACCGTCGCGCCGTTCGCGGGCGTGAGGTCTCCGATGTTCAAGTAGATGGTGCCTGCCACCGTGAAGTGTGGAGGACTGCCGAAGGAGCCGTCATGACACACGATGCACGGCTGCCCTGGGCGATGTCTGGGACCCTTGGGGACGCCGGGCGTCTCGGGACCAAGCGCGTCGACACCGTTGTCGTGAACCGGATCGCACGACAGTGCCAGGGCGCCCGCGAGGCCCATCAAGATTCCCAGGATGGCGTTGTGGTGTCTCATAGCGCCACCTCCACGACGAGCGCGATCACCTCGGACGTGCGCTGCGAGAGGTAGATGTCATCGAGGTAGCTGGTGCTCGTGACGTTCGCGTCGATGCCAAGCACGAACTTGCGCGGGTTCGTTGCGGGGCCCATGAGCACGCGCGCGGTGGCGCCGCCCGTGAGGTTGACCAGCGGGCCCAGCTCCCGGTCGCCGGTGCGCAGCGCTGGAAAATCCAGGCCCGTTCGCATCGTGTACGCGCGCTGCCAGAAGTCCACGGGGCCCTGCGCGTGGAAGCGAACGTGTGGGCCGGCCTCGAGGCGCTGCGTGGGCGTTACGATGAAGCGGCCATCCGTGGTGGTGGCCTTGAGGCCCCACGCGTCCGTGTAGAGGCGCTCGTCCATGCGGAGCGTGGCCCAGGAGAACCTGTGTCCGATCCGCGCAGAGAGCGCGTAGCGCTGTCGATCCGTGGGCAGCTGCTCGAGCGCACGCGCGGACAGGCGATCCCTGTTCACGTTGGCGATCGACTCGCCCTTCGTGACCACGGTGCCCGGCGCGAACATGGGCACGTAGCGATACGGCTTGGACGTGTCGCCGTCCTCGAAGATCAGATCACCGACGATGGCGAGGTACGTGGCGCGGGTCAGGATGATGGTGCCGCCGAGCTTCACGCCGTTCGTGTTGATCTGGTGGTTCCACACGTTCCACGGCGTGTCGTGGCGGCCGGCGATGTCGTAGCCGTGGTAGTACGACAGGAGCGCCGTGAAGTTCTTGTCGCACAGATCGTACGTGGCGCTGGCGCCGCCGGTGTACGAGCCATAGTCGGGCTCCACCGACACGTTGCCGTTTGCGGACACTCCCAGCTTGCCCCACTGAGTTGCGCCATTGATGCCGCCGGCCTGCCGTGTCTCGATGAAGCGACGCGACGCGGTAGACACGATGTCGACAGACGCGGCGGACACCACGTCGACCAGGTAGTTCGCGCCGACGCTCCAGCCAGACGCGGGCTTCGACACATTGCCGGCGATGGACGGCGACACGACGAACACGTGATCATTGTCCGCATATGTCGCGAGCTCGCTCCCTGCGGCCACGTCGTATGCGCTGTCCTTGCTCGCGGGCGCGGGCTCCGGAACAGGCTCGGCTACTTCTTGTGCGTGCGCGACCGTCGGGAGGAGCGTGATGAAAAGAGAGACGACAACGCAGGCGTGGACCGCTTGCGTCAGTTGCATCCGCATCCGCCGCCGACCTCGAAGCCGCCTCCCATCGCGCCCTCCTGGATGGCGCGCGCGTGCGCTTCACCGACACCGGCCGGGTCGGACGTCTTCATGGTCGGATGCGCCAGCGGACCGCGCTGATACGGCGGCACGGGCGTGCACGCCGAAGCAACGAACGAAGCACCGAGGAGGGCGAGAGCGAGGATCGTTCTTGGGTTGTGCACTAGGTTGGCTCTCATCAAGACCCGTACCTGTGTAGTACCCGCGACTGTGTCGGGGCAGGCAGCTCAAATATACCATCTCGCGTGATCGAGCGTGGGTTCCTGTCCACGCTCGTGGCTGCAGGTTTTGCGCGTCGCATGCAGATCTGGAACGACCGACGGCTCAGCTGCGGGAGCCATCAAGGCGTGCGCTTCCGAGGTCAGGTCACTTCGCGAGGCACTTGCCGCCGGCATCCTTCACGTCGAACGACTGCACCATGTTGCGCTGGAAGTCGTAGAAGCTGCACGCGTAGGTGGGGCGCGCCTCGCCGCTGTCGGGATACACGGTGGAGGTGCACACGATGTGACCGCCCACCGACGCTCGCGTGACCTTGTTCCAGCTGCGGTCGTAGGCCGCATGCGGCGCCAGGTGGTTCTCCGTGGTCTCCGTGGCGCGGGTGAGCGCGCTGAAGATCGCCTTCGCGGCAGCGTACTGCTTCGCGGCGAACGGCAGTGAAGCGGGCGCGCCCGGGCCGGCCTCGAGCGTGGCGACGAACCGCGCCTTCTTCGTGGAGCCGCTCGGAAGGTCCTCGGCGCCAAAGTTGAAGCCGACGATGGTGTAGAGCGTCTCGCCGAACTCGTCGGTGTTGGGCAGCGCCGCGTCCAGGAAGCCCGGGATCTCGACGTGGGGGTAGTACTGGCCACCGTAGTTGTGGATGTACGAGGCGCCGACGGAGGACTTCAGCTCCGTGAGGAAGCCGTTCGACATGAACAGCGTGTCCAGGGTGCACTCGCTGCTCGCCTTTGCGCCGGAGAGATCGCTCTCGTTGGTGCCATCGGCCGTGCTCGCCGTGGAGCCGGACTCCTGCGGAGTCGAGCAACCAAGACCACCAAGCACGAGACCAGAACCAGCAAAGATCAGGAAGCTCACGTTGCGCATGACCCAGGACTCCTTCGAACCCGCTGACGAGGTGCCAGCGACGAGAAGGCTTGTAGCAACGCAGGTCGCGCTGTCCGTCCGTATTTTGCGGACGCGACTATATGCGCATTGTTTACAGTGCGACTACTCGGTCGCGGTGAAGAGGCCCGTGTAGCGCCCGAGCCAGTACGCGTGCAGGTAGTCCGCGCCGGGGAACTCGCTTGCGCTGGTGTTCTGTCGGTAGTCGAACGGGCCGGAGCGCCACGCGTAGACGTCGAGCGGCGTCTCGAAGAGCGGGTAGCCGAAGAGCCCCTCGGTGCGGTCCGTCGTGGTCCAGTCGTTCTTCCAGGGCAATGACGGGTACGGCGCCATCACGAACGACGCGCTCACGCGATGGTCGACGTCGAGCATGGAGCGCGGCGACGGCATCTCGCGCAGACGCCAGCGGGCGTTGTCCACGTCGACGGGAGCGGATGCGCTTGCGAGCTTGGAGAACACCACGCTCCAGAGGCCCATGCGGAAGGGGGAGAAATCCGCCTTCATCTTGTCGAAGCCTTTTCGCACGGACGTGTCGGCGTTGACGGTGGGGATGGGCTTCTTGGTGGCGAGCCAGTGCATGGCGATGAACTGCGCGAAGGTGAGGTGCGTGCCGGACCAGTCGCCGGTCATGTACTCGCGCTGCTGGAAGTTCGCCTGCTCGATGGAGGACTGGAGCGCGGTCCACGACGTGAGCGCTGACGTGAGGTCCCCGCTGTCGTTGTTCACGTAGGCGCTGAGCCACACGCTCATGAGGTGGTTCGCGTCCATGGTGTTCTGCGCGAGCGTCAGATCCTTCACCATGTGCTTTGCGTTGGTGCGGATGCGCGCGCAGAAGGCGCTCTTGCCGGGGAGCTCCGGATCGCACATGGCGATGTACGCCATGAGCGGGCCGTAGAAGAGGCCCTTGAACATGTCGTTGTTGCCACCCTCGAGCCAGTCGTAGGCGGCGAACGCGCCCACGCCTGCATGCCAGCTGCCAGTGGCGGCGCCCGTCGCGGGGCGAACCGTGCGCGCGAACGTGGTCTGGTCCGGCGTTATCTCCATCAAGATCTCGATCGCGTCCGTGGACTTCTCGATGTTGGCGAGCGCGACGGCGTCGTTCGTGACCAGATAGCGGTACACCTGGCTTGCGACGTAGCTGGCGGTCCAGAGCGAGCCATCGCCAGTGGGGTTCAAGACGCCGTTCGTGAGATCGTCATTGATGGAGCCCGTGGAGTCGATGAGCTTCGAGGGGACCTCGCTGTCGTAGTACGCGGCCTTGTCCACGAGCTTCTGACCGAACGCGGTGGCGCGCGCGAGCGTCTCACCGAGCGCGGGCGCGTCCACGACCTTGTTCACCACGCGCAGCGCCTTGGGGTGTGCCTGGTAGAAGTCGAAGTCCGTCTTGTCGACGAGCACGTAGCCCACGCCGGCCTTGAAATCAGGGTCGTTCGTGTAGGGCATGACAGCGGGGAGATCGCGGTAGCTCTTGAAGAGCGCGTCCGTGCTGGTCTTCGCGGCGCCGGTGGGCGCGGTGTTCACGGGCGTGCGCGTGCGGTCGATCGCGAAGATGGGCGCGGGCCCGCTGTCCTTGCGCGCGGTGAGCGTGTCGGTCGCGTCCGCGTCAGACCCCTTCCACGTGGCGCTCGCGGTGCCGTTCGCGGAGAGCCTGATATCGCCCATGACTGAGAGCGGCGTCTTGTCGGCCTCTGCGCGCGTGAGCCCGCCGCGGCTTCGCACGAAGTCGGCCTTGAGGAGGGAGACGCCCGCGCTGTACCCCGCTTGCGTCTGCTTCGCCGTGCCGGTCCACGCGGTCCAGAGCGTGCGCGCGTCCTCCACGGTGATCGATGTATAATGCACGATCCGGATGACGGTCGCATTCGCGCCGTCCTGGCGCAGCTCCAGCTGGCCGTCGTACGCCCCGCGCGAGTCCTTGCCCGAGATCTGCCACACGCCAAGGAGCCCGCTGGCAACGGGGCCCGCATCGGCAGGTCCGCCGCCACTCCCGCTGTCGTTGTTGCCGCCGCCTCCACCGCCGGCGTCGTTGCCCGGGTCACCCGAGGACGAGCTGCCATCGCTTCCGCAGGCGCCCGCAAGGGCAGCGAAGGAGAGGAGAGAGACAGCACCAAGAGCACGGACACCGAACCGCATTTCCGGATCCTTTCGAGCGGCGAGAGAGCCCCGACCGCGGGCGAATGAATGCCCGATCTGCGGGCAAATGTGAAGCGGCGGTGACGTGCTCGAGATCGGCGCTGTCGTGAAATGAACGCTGCTGCCACCGGGCCTGAGGGTGGTCAGAGGTAGGCGCGAGAACCGCTTGACGGTTCGCTGGTTTTTCCTTCCTCTTGAAGGGATGCGCCGCTTCTTGCTCTCTGCCTCTCTGGTGAGCCTCCTTCCATTCCTCCTGCGATGCGGTGACAACGACGACAGGAAGTCATCCGCCGACGACGCGGGTGCCGAGGCCAGCTCCATCGCTGATGGGAGCCTCGCGATGGGTGCGGACGGCAGCACCAAACCAGGCACCGACGCCGGTGACAACGGTCCACAGCCCGCATGGGCCAGCGCGCCGTTGAAGAGCCCCGGATGCGGCATGGCGGCGACGCCCAGTGGGGCAAACGGCGACAACAAAACGGTCATGGTGGGTGGCACCGCGCGCTCGTTCGTCCTCTATGTGCCGAAGGGCTACGACCCGAACAATGGATATCCGATCGTTGCGAGCTACCACGGCATCGGCGCCACCGGCGCGGACATGGCCCAGTTCGTGAAGATGCAGGAGTACTCGATGGGCAAGGCCATCGCAGTGTTCCCCACTGCCGTCGCTGGCAAGTGGGACACGAACGGCATGACGGATCTGGCTTTCTTCGACGCCATGGTGAAGAGCCTGGAGGACACACTCTGCATCAACGAGCGCCGCATCTTCGTGCTCGGCTTCAGCTTCGGCGCGTACATGGTGAACTTGCTGGGGTGCAAGCGCTCGGACACCATCCGCGCCTTCATCCCGGCGGACGGCGGCTTCGTTGGCTCGCCTGCTGCGTGCGGCAAGACCACGGTGCTGGTCTATCACCGCACAGAGGACGACAACGAGGCGGTCGCGAACGGGAAGAAGGCCCGCGACAACTGGCTGGGGATCAACGGATGCCAGAGCACCTCGAAACCCCTCAACGATTTCGGGTTCAACGATTCAACTGCGGGCACCTTGGGCTGCGTGCAGTATGATGGATGTCCAGGCAACACCACCGTCTCGTGGTGCGAAGACATGTACATCAGCCCGCAGGGTTACAAACACGACCTGCGCCAACCTTACCGAGTACCGATGTGGAACTGGTTCAATCATTTCTGAGAGGTCACCATGAATTCTTCCCTTGTTCGTAGCTTCCGTCTCGCCGCCGCCGGCTCGCTCGCCATCTCACTGGCTGCCATCATCGCAGCATGCTCCTCGTCATCGAGCGGCAACAACAACACAGATGACGGTGGCCCTGGCACTGACGGCTCCCTCAACCCGGACAAGGATGGCGGCAACCCCGTCGGTTCGGACGGCGGCAACGTCATCGGGACGGACGGCGGTGGAGGCAAGGACAGCGGCACCACCGGCCAGGACGCAGGTCCCCCGGGGCCGCGTTACGTCGGCCGCCTCGCGGTGAACGGCACAGACGTCACGTGTGACTGGTCGGGCTGCAGGGCGATGGCGAAGTTCCACGGGACCGCGGCCAGCATCACGATCGGCGGCTCGCTCGGTAGCAGCAACTACGACGTGATCGTCGACGGCGTCGTCACGAAGCAGATCGTCGTCAACACGGCCAACGCCATGAGCCCCTTCGTGCTCGCCACCGGCCTACCGCTCGCGGATCACACCGTGGAGATCTACAAGCGCAGCGAGGGCAACGACGGCATCGAGACCTTCCATCCGTTCACGTTCCCGAACGACGGTGGCATCCTGTCGCCTCCGTTCCCGGGCAAGCACCTCATCGAGTTCATCGGCGACTCCGTCGCGGTGGGCTTTGGCGTCGAAGGCACGGGCGGCGATCCGGCGAACTGTGACAAGCAACCGCTGATCGACACGCTCACGAATGTGCACAAGTCGTTCGCGGGCGTGACAGCCGCGAACCTGGCATCGGACGGAATCGTCATCGGGTTCTCTGGCAAGGGCGTCACCCGCAACTTCGATCCGGCGGACACGCAGCTCATGATCGGCAACACCGACGCGACGCAAGATCTGTACGGCATGACAAAGGTCGACGACGGCGCGCAGACGTGGGGCTTCAAGCCGATCCCGGACGCGGTCGTCGTCGCGCTGGGCGCGGACGACTTCAACAACCCGGGCGTTGGCACCCCGCCCACGCAGATGCAATTCCAGACCGCGTACAAGGCGCTCCTGGTCAAGGTCCGCGCGAAGAACCCGGGTGCGTACATCTTCGCGGCCTACACGCCGGGCATCCAGGACAACAGCGCCACGGTCGGAGACCCGAACAACGGCCTCACGATCTGCAAGGCCGCGATCCCCGCCGCCGTGACCTCCCTGGGTGACGCGAAGGTCTTCTACGTCGACAACCTCCCGAACGCGAGCATGGCGGACGGAACGGGCTGTTTGCAGCACCCGAACGCGGCGTACCAGATAAACGCCGCGGCATCACTGACTGCCTTCATCAAGGGCAAGACGAACTGGTAGCCCAGCGCGGTTTCAGAGTAAGGTCGGCAAAGAAATTCCTCTTTGCCACGGGCGCGACGCGTCCGCGAAAAGGCCTTCTCCATGCGCAAGTTCCTGGCTTCGTCTCTCGTAGGTTTGCTGCCGCTGCTCGCGGCAAGCAACGCGTTCGCGCAGACGGTCCCCGCGTTCGACATCAACCGCTACCACCCCGCCGAGCGTGGTAGCGAGTGGTTCTCGCTCGACACGCTGGACTTCCGCGGCGCGGTTCGCCCTGCGCTCGGCCTGACGGGTGACTGGGCGTTCAAGCCGCTCGCAGTGCCGACGAACTCCGGCCACGCGACGGTGGTGCAGAACCAGTTCACCACGCACTTCGGCGGAAGCCTGGTGGTGGCAGAGCGCTTCCGCCTGGGCGTCAACGTGCCCATGGTCTTCTACCAGAACGGCGACACCGGCGTGCTCGGCGCGCAGACGTTCCGCGCCCCCGACAGCACGCGCATCGCAGACTCGCGCTTCACCATGGACGTGCGCGCGTACGGCCGCTACGGCGACCCCATCACCATCGCCATTGGCGCGCAGTTCTTCATGCCCATGGGCAGCGCAAACCTCTACACGGGCGACGAGAAGCCGCACGGCATCGGCCGCGTCCTGCTCTCCGGTGAACAGGGCATGTGGGTGTATTCTGCAAGTCTCGGCTTCCATGCGCGCGCGTTGCACGTGACGTATGCCGGACAGCGCATCGGCGACGAGCTCATGTTCGGCGCGGCGGGCGGCGTGCGCCTGCTCGACAAGAAGCTCCTGGTCGGCCCCGAGATGTACATGAGCCGGGAGACCAGCTACCCGAAGGATCTCTTCCCGGGTGAGGCCACGCCCATCGAGATCATCCTCGGCGGTCACTACACGTTCATGCAGGACTTCCGCGCGGGCGCGGGCATGGGACCGGGCTTCGGCACGGCGTATGGCTCTCCGGACTTCCGCATCCTGGGCTCCTTCGACTGGGCGCCGCACTACGAGCCGCCGAAGCCGTCCGACGCGGACGCGGATGGCATCATGGATAGCGAGGACGCTTGCAAGGACGTCGCGGGCGTTCACACCGACGACCCGAAGACCAACGGCTGTCCGCTTCCCGCGGCCGACCGCGATCGCGATGGCATCCCGGACCACCTGGACACGTGCCCCGACGAGCACGGCCCCGCATCGCCGGACATGCGCCTGCACGGCTGCGGTCCGAAGGATCGCGATCACGACGGCATCCAAGATCAGTGGGATGCGTGCCCCGACGACCCCGGTGTCATGTCCCCGGACATGCGCGCGCATGGCTGCAAGGTGAAGGACACCGACGGCGACGGCGTGCCCGACGGCCTGGATGCGTGCCCAACCATCGCGGGGGTGAAGACCGCCGACCCGAAGACGAACGGCTGCCCGGCGGAGAACAAGGATCGCGACGGCGACGGCGTTCCGAACGACACCGACGCGTGCCCCGACGAGCCCGGCAAGCCCGATCCCGATCCGAAGAAGAACGGCTGTCCGGTCGCCTTCGTCAAGGAGGGCAAGATCAACATCACCGACCAGGTGAAGTTCAAGACCGCGAGCGCCGCGCTCGAGGGCGACGCAGCGACCTCGGTGGTCCTCCAGGCCGTCGCCGACGTGTTGACGAAGCACCCCGAGATCAAGAAGGTGCGCGTCGAAGGTCACACCGACAACGAAGGCGACGTGAACCGCAACAAGACGCTCAGCGCGAACCGCGCCGACACCGTCGTGAAGTGGCTTGCGGCGCACGGCATCGACAAGTCGCGCCTTGGCTCGCAAGGGTTCGGACAGGACAAGCCGATCGCCGACAACAAGACGCCGGAAGGCCGCCGCAACAACCGCCGCGTCGAGTTCCACATCGAGTAGCGCCAAAGCGGACGGGGCCGGCCATTGCGTCGGCTGGCGCTAGCCACGCCAGACGAGAACTCGGTGGTACCTTTTTGGTCCATTCCTGGATCACCTACACCTCACCCCTTGTAGGGATCTTCCGGACTGCCGTGCGGAATCGTTATCCTATTCTGGGTCGCTTCCTCCCCGCGCCTCAGGAATACACAGGCACACATCCTGCGACAGTTGGTTGTCATGAACCTCGGTCGCTCCTCCATCGCCGCCCTTCTTCTTGCCGCCTCTTCCGTTCTCGCCGTCGGTTGCTCAGCATCCGCTGACAACACCGACGACACGACGGACAACGACCTCACCTCGATCTCGGCGCTCGCGCGCACGGTCACGTTCCAGGGAAGGGTCTACGTCGCGGCGGGCGCCAGCGACACGGACGTCATGAGCTCGATCGAGACGCAGACGCAGACGGCGTTCGGCGCGCTGCGCACCTCGAACATCGCGGTGAACAACCGTGAGCTCAAGGGCGGCGTCGACAAGAAGTCGATCAAGAAGCGCGCGGTCAGCCTGGTCAACGGCACCAAGAAGACGGCCATGCAGGAAGTCACCTACGTCTACACGGACAACGGCGTCGTCGCGAAGTCGTATGCAAGGCGCTCGTCGGCTCCCATCGCGGTGCTGAACCCGTCGTACGAGTCGCAGCTCGATCGCATTCTCACGGAGTGCACGGCGAACGACAGCGAGGCCAAGGAGTTCCAGGGCTCCATCTGGTACGTGTTCGAGCCCAGCGTCGCAACCTGCGCGCCCGCGATGAAGAAGGAGCAGACGCAGATCGCTGCGGACCGCGCGAAGCTGAAGAACCCCGCCACCGAGGTCACGCAGTCGCAGGTCGACCAGCTCTACATCCCGCTCACCGTGAAGCTCGGCGCCGACAAGACGAACAAGGGCCAGACCTACCCCGACTACCAGCGCCTCTACGCAGGCGGCGTTCAGAAGAACCACCTTGTCGTCGGCCTCGTGTACGGCCTCATCGACCACGACAACACCAACGGCCCCGCGGCCGACTCGAACTACCACGAGCTCATGACCCACCTGGACGAGGTGACGCGCACGCGCCCCGGTTTCAAGATCGTGAAGAGCGAGCCCGCGGCCGACTTCACGAGCTACACGCTGAAGTCAGGCAAGAAGGTGACCGGCATCACGCTGTCGGACCTGATTCGCCAGACCGTCGACGGCGCCGCGCCCAAGGGCCTCTCCAGCACGGACGCAAACGACCTGGCAACGCAGGCTGCCATGAAGTTCTACCAGCACTTCGTGACGATCGAGATGACGGAGAAGGTTGCAATCAACAACGAAGCGGCCCGCGATTTCTCGCTCGACATGCTCGTGTACTACGGCGCCGAGACGGACAACGCGCCGCACAAGCAGGTCATCAAGAACAGCGACGTGTTCCTCTACAACGGCCACTCGTACATCGGCTTCGGCCCGCTCGACCCGTCGAACTTCACCGCGGACGACTTCCCGTCCAGCTACCAGATCATGTTCGTCGACGGCTGCGTCTCGTACAACTACTACGAGAAGGACTACATCCCCCTGAAGCAGGGCGGCACGCAGAACCTGGATCTCATCACGAACGGCATCGAGGCGCCGGCATGGCGCAGCGGCTTCGCGCTCGGTCGCTTCACGGACACGCTGCTCAACGGCAAGGGCGAGAGCTACTCGTCGCTCCTCCAGGCCGCGTCCGACACCGACTCACTCCGCGTTGTCGACGGCGAGCTGGACAACCAGTTCACGCCCGCGAAGTTCGCCATCAAGGTCTCGCAGTAGTCGAGACGCAGGAGCTCAGGCCCGCACGTCGAGCTTGCCGCCGACCCCGGCGATCAATGTCCGCACGATGTCTGCCTGAGCATCGTTCGCTCTCTTCAGCACCGACACCTGCGCCTGCGCCTGTACCTGCGACGCAACATCGGACGTGGGCGCGCTGATGCGCGATGCGAGAGCGGAGGTGCTTGAGCCGACGTTCATGAGCGGTGTGAACGGCACATGTGCAGATCACTTGAGCCCATCACGCGAGCCGGACGAAAAGACCTACAAATCTGCGGCGGGGCCGGTTTCGCTTGCGGCACGGGCCGCGGAATGACACTTTCGCGCCGCTCATGCCGCCTGTAGTGGATGCACCCGCGAGCTTGATGGTGCGCCGCGCGGATCGCATGACCCGCGTGCTGTCCGTCATTGCGCTGTTTGCCGGCGTGGCGTGCGTCACCATCGCGGCGTTCTGTGTGGCAACGACGCTTGGCTCACGGCGCTGGGGCCCCGTCGAGGCGGAGATGGTGTTCGAGGCGCTGCGCGTCCGGAAGGGCTTCCCGCTGTACTTCGATCCGAGCGTGGGCGCGGGCGAATACGGCGCGCCTCCCACGCGGTACTTCGTGCTCTACACGCCGATCTGGCCGCAGATCCTTGCGTGGCTCGGTTCCGCGTCGCTCGAGGGTCTGCGCTTCGGGGGACGCGTGGTCAACTCGGCGGCGTGGCTTCTATTCTTCGGGTGGGTGTACAGAAGCACGCCGCAGCTTCGTCGCACGCCAACGCTGATCGCGTGCGCCGTGGTGGCCGGCGGATTCTTTCTCTCGCGCGAGGCATCGCTCGCGGGCCCCGACACCATCGCGTGCGTGATCGTCGGCGTGGCCTTCGTGCGCGCGGCGCGCAAGGGCGAGATGGACGCGCTGTCCGCGGTGCTCCTTGCCACCGGGCCGTTCATCAAGCCCAGCGTGATCGGCTGCGCCGTCGGTGTCTGCATCGGACACGCGATCGTGAAGCGGTGGGCTGCATGGCGCTCGCTCGCCGTGATGGCCGCGGTGGGCACCGCGTGGATCATCGTGTGCTTCGTTCTCAGCCACGGCATGTGGCCGATGCACATGTTTCGCGCGACGGGACAGACGATATCGCTGGACCGCCTGGTGTCCGAGCTGGGCGGGCGCGGGCTCTTCCTGGGCTTGCCGCACCTCGTGGTCATCGGCTTCGCGTTCCGCGGGAATGCCAACGCGGTTCTTCGCTCCACCCTCGTTGTGACGCTCGGCTATTCCACCTTCTTGCTCGCGAAGCACGGCAGCGGCTCGCACTACTTCATCGAGCCGAGCATCGCATGCGTCGCTGCGGTGAGCATGGTCGACTGCGTGGTGTGCCCGTGGCAACGCCTCTTCCGCTGGACCGCCACGGCAACGCTCACGTGCATGACCGCCGTTGCCACGTTCGTTGGCTTCACGAACGAACACGCTGTCTCCCTGCGCCGCGTGGAGCTCCTGTCGGCCATGCGCGAGGCCTGCCCGCTGGCGGCCGGTGACGTGGCGGCCGTATCGGATCTCACGCTGGAGCTCGATCTGAACGGACGCATCCTCGTGCCGCTGTGGCAGACCAGCTACCTGGTTCGCCGCGGCATCTTCTCCGCGGACATGTGGGCGAAGGATCTACGAGACCCGCACGTGCGCTGCATGATCAACGGACCAGAATTCCTGGACCCCGTGCCGGAGGACATCTCTGGCATCGTGGAGGTGTCGGCGTGGCGCAAGGAGCTGCGGCCAGAGATCGACCGCGACTTCGTCTACGACCGCACCGTGATGGGTTTTTTGGTCATGAAGCGGCGCGACGGATCAGTTGCCGGAACTGAGAACGGTACGCGTTAGGTTTCGCGGTCGGGGTGGGCTAAAGAGAGTCCGTGACCGAGGAGCTCCACGCATTCGACGCCATGCTTGGCCGCACGGTGCGCTTGCCGATCTTGCGCATAGGAACGCCGGGCGCCTTTCTCGCCCTCGATCCGGACAATGCCAAGTCCGAGGTGATCCTCCTCCTTGGCAGCGAGCTCGAACCAACGGACAAGGAAGGCAAGGTCCTCACCGTCTTCATCCATCGCGACTCCGAGGGGCGACCGCTGGCGACCAAGCGCGTCCCGAAGGTGGAGCTGGGGCAGGTTGCATTCCTGAAGGTCACGCAGCGCACGAACGTGGGTGCGTTCGTGGACTGGGGGCTGCCGAAGGAGCTGCTGGTGCCCTTCAAGGAGGAGACCACCGAGATGCGCGTGGGCGAGGCCTACGCCGTCGGCCTTTACGTGGACGCGAGCGGCCGGCTTGCCGGGACCATGCGCGTTGCCGAGATGCTGCACCCGGCGGACGTCGGTGTGGACGCGTGGATGATGGGCGAGGCGTGGCGGGAGGTGCCGGAGGTCGGGCTGTTCGTGATCGTCGAGAAGAGCAGCGTGGGGCTCCTGCCCAAAGAGGAGCACCATGGTCTCTCGCGCGGGCAGGCTGCGCGCTTCCGCGTCACGCACGTGCACGCTGATGGAAAGATCGAGCTCTCGCTCCGGGCACACGCCCACGAGGAGCTGGAAGGTGACGCGGAGCGCATCCTCGCCGAGCTGCGTCTGAAAGGGAGCGCGCCGGTGTCGGAGCGCGCGAGCCCCGAGGAGCTCCGCAAGCGCTTCGGGCTCTCCAAGAAGGCATTCAAGCGCGCCGTGGGCCGCCTCTTCCGGGAGCGAAAGATCGAGATCAACACCGATGGAGTGCTCCGGTGCGTGGGCTGATTCGCGTCGTGCACTTCGCCCTGCTGGCGCCGCTGGGCGGGTGCGGAGGTGCTGTGGTAGGGCCCGGAAGCGCAGTCAGCGTCACGCCTGTCGCCGCGTCCACACCTGCACCAGCCGGGCACTCCGAGCGCGCCCAGGTCTGCCCCCTCGCGCCCGGCACGAAGAGCGCGTACTGGAGCGATCGCAAGCTCGCTCACGCCGTGGTGAAGGACGACCTCGTCGCGCGAAAGCGCGAGTTCATCCAGTTCGGACGCGTCTTCACACCCGAGAGCGAGCGCATCTCCGAAGAAGAGCAGGAGGCAAGACTGGCTGCGGTCGTGGCCGAGGAGGCCCGCGGCGACGGCACGAAATCAGACGACGTGACAGCCTATGAGCTACCGACCGGTGAGCCGCTCCTCTTCTTCCGTGGCGTGACTCCTACCGACGCGGGCGGTATTGGCGACTCCAACACGTGGGGCATGGCTGTCGTTCGCGTGGGGTGCACGTGGACAAGGTTGGAAGGGGCCTTCGGGGGCACCGCTCTTGCTGTGTACCGCACACCGGGTGGGGCGGCCGTGCTCGTGCAGACCTCCACGAGTGGCCAGTGCGACACCGCGACCGAGGTACGCGTGCTCCATGGCACGAACGTCGAGAAGTCGACCATCAGCGGCTCGCGCACCGACATGGCTGACGTCTGCGGTGGCGAGCCACGCGTGGTGGAACCGGTCGCCGACGGGGACGTGCTGCACGGGATGACGGTCACCACGAACGGCCCCGATGGAAAGCCAACGGAGACAGAGCGCTACACGTTCGACCCCAAGAACCCGTCGAAGCTCGTGCAGGTCCACTGACGGGAAGAAGACGCGCCGCTCAGGCGTATGATCACCTACGGATGAGTGAGTACCGCAGTGAGCAAAAGGCGGTGAACGAGCGCATCGCGGGGCTCGAAGCGGAGCTCGTGCGGCTGGGACCCAAGGAAGGCGACACCACGCCGCGCGTCTCCTTCGGACGGCTTGCCACTGTGCTCGCAGTCACCCTTGTCGGCGCCGCGGCGCTCTGGATGTACACCACCGCCGGGTTCTCCACCATCTACGCTGCGAGGCGCAACGTGGAGGTCATTCCGAGCGCGCCGCTGCCAGCCGATCCGCCGCGCCCGCGGACGGGGCTCGCGTGGTTGTCGGATCACTCGAGCGTCGGCACACAGGGACAGAAGTTCATGGACGTGGACGGCGACGCCAAGCCGGAGCTCATCGGCCTTGCGTGGGACCGAGCGATCGACGAGCGCGGGCAAGGGCTCCACGTCGTTGCATTCGATGCGAAGACGCTGCGACCAAAGTGGGCGAGCGACGGCTACTTCGGCCATCGCGCACATGGGCCCGAGCCCGTGGAACATCTGGTGGTGATGCCGGCTGGCGTGCTCGTGAGCGACGCGCATGGCGTGGTGCATGTGCTCGAGCCGGCGACGGGCAAGCAGCGCTCGGAGATCGCGCTCGGCTTCCCCGTGGATGCTGCGTGCCCTGCGCCGGACGGCTCACAGCGTGCGCTGGTCGCTCGCCAGGGCATCCCGTGGAGCGCGTCGCCAGGGCCGCTCGTGGGGATGATGAGGCACGAGATCGCACGCATCCAGAATGTCCTGATCGACCCTGCGACCGGAAAGACAGCGCCGGCTTCGATCCACACGTTCTGCGATTGGTCCGACCACTGCGGGCGACACGAGGAAGGCCCGTGCCGCGTCTCCTCGGTGGATGCGGATGCGCCGCGCAAGCGGGACGTGGACGTGCAGTCCTATGCCGTCTACCGCGACGGCGATGCGCGCGTGGGGCTCGGGACCATCGACCTCACGGCGACGGGAGACGACGCTGTCCCGCAGCGCTACGTCGCGGCCCGATGGAGCGCGTCCACGCGCGATCTCGAGTGGAAGACACCGCTCTCGATTCCCGGGGGCGTCAATAACGCGGCTGTGACGCTGGGTGCGGGCGTCTTCGTGGTGCTGGACGACGGGCCGAGTGGGCCTGGTCGCTTCCGCGCGCTGGACGCGAAGACCGGCAAGGTCCGCTTCGACGGACTGCTGGATCACGCCGGAATCGGTACCCAGGTCACGTCGATGTTCGTCCACGACGACAGCATCTACGTGGCGCGTGAAGAGCGACTGGACCGATACGACGCAAGCACGGGCATGCTGCTCGCGCGGAGCGACGCGCCATGACGAACGGAAAAAAGGGCACCGCGCTCGATGCAGCGCTCGCCCGCGTCAGCGCGCTCGAGAAAGAGATCGCCGAACATGGGCGGCCTCGTGCGCCGCGCTCGTCGGCTCACCTGGTTGCGTTGCTCGTGATTGGCGTGTTCGCCATCACGGTCGCGTCGGCGTCCCAGTCGGCCCGCCAGTACCGTGTAGTCCGCCAGGAGGCGCCCGAGAAACGACCGCTGCCGGCGGAGGGTGAGCTCTCCCTCGCGCCGATGGCGCTCTACTCCAGGATGGGCCCGCTCCTCGTGGACGTGAACATGGACGGCCAGAAGGACATCGTGGTTCCTGGCTGGCACGAAATGCGTGACGACGAGCCCATCTATCTCGCAGCGCTCGACAGGAACACGTTCAAGGTGGTGTGGCGGGCGGGCCCCTTCACCGCTCGTCCGCGCGATCAACGACTGTCGTTCGACAAGAGCCGCGTGGCGGGGTTGCTCCAGGTCACGGATGCCAACGGCGATACCGACGTGGATCTTGCACGTGGCCTCATGGGACCGCGGTCGGTGAGCAAACCGAAGGACGTGGTCGACCCGTTCTTGCCGCGCCCGGTGCCACCATGCCCGAGTGACACCCAGGCGCCGTGCCTGACGACCGCCGCAGACGGAGTGGAGGAGCTCCTGGCAAAGGCAACCGGCGCGAAGCACGTGTTCGCATCGACGATCACGGGGAACGACTTCCAGATCCAGGTGGCGAGCGCGATCATGCCCAACGACGACTCCGTGGAGTACGTGGCACACCTGGCGCCCGACGGCACTGTGCGCTGGGTGACGCCGCTCCTACCGGCGGCGCAGGTGCGCAACGTGGACATGTATACACGCACGTCGCCGAACGAATGGACGACCATCGCGCGCGGCCGGGTGCTGCACATCTACCAGCTGGCGAAGGGCCCCTATCGGATGCTGTCGCGCGATCTGGCCACGGGGGCGTTGCAGTACGACGTGCAGCTTGGCGACCTCGCCCAGGGCTCTTTTCTGGAGTGGTTCAGCGCGGACAAGGACGACGCGTTCCTGGTCGCGGATTCGGAGCTCGTGGTCCTGGACGCGAAGACCGGCGAGATCACGCACCGGATCCGGACGTTCTAGCTCAGAAGCGGCCGTCGAGCGCGCACTCGAGCGACCGTCCCGTACGTGGCGTTGCCGCGATGCGCGACGGGGGCGCACCTGCCTTGTCGGCGACGGGACCTTCGGTCGCATACAGGACGCCCGTCTTGTATCCGAGCGACGTTGCGCGCGACAACGCGTCCTCCTTCTTGCCGAACAGTCCGTAGAGCCACTGCGCCTTGGCTTGCGCGTAGCCTTCGTGTGCGGCTGCCGGTCCGGTACGACAACGATGAAGCGGGTCGTCGTAGATCGCGGCAAGCGGCTGATTTTCCGGGACTGCAACGACGTAGGCCGTGCCGAGGCGTGCTGGCTCCGTGGTGAACCCATCTGCGTCGATTCGCGCGCGGAGCGTGAGCTGCGGTGGGGAGAAGCCAAATGTGGAGGCGTCCTTTCGCTGGCAGAGCGCGCCGCGTTCGAGCTCCTGATGATGAACTGACAGGAACGCCACGCCACCATCGATCGGGTACCAGCCGGAGCCGCCGAGCCCAACCTCGCGTCGCTTGACGCCCGCGAGCGGTGGGAGATCGCGGCTCAGCTCGTCGATACGACCGAGGACTCCGAATGTGCCGCTGCCCCCGGTCGACAGTGTGAGCTTGCCAGCAGGCGCACCGACGACGAAGCTCACGACGTTCGTAAATTGAGCACGCGACATGGCGAGCGCACCAGTCGTGAGCTCCGGGGCCATCGAGACGTCCACCGAAGTGAGGGGCGCGTCGTGAGGCGGCGGGAGCTTCTGGAGCGGCTCTACCAGCTCCAGTGTTGCGTCGACCGCGCCGAGCGCGACGGGAGCGGAGACCAGCGTGAGGTCTGCGCCCGCGCAGGCCGCGCCCAGAAAGCCAAGGTAAGCGCGCATCGGAGCGGTGGGTGTGTCGCGCCCGAGCAGCGTGGCGACGAAGATGGGTCCGTGCGCTCCAACGCTCGCGGTCGTTGCGATCGAGCGGACCATGTAGTGCTTGTGGATCTCGGCGAGGAACCGCGGGAGCTGTGCGACGTCGCTGCGATATATCGGCCGCTGATCGAACGCCATGCGCGAGCCGCCGGTCACCTCCGCGAGGAACGCAGCTGCCTCGGGAGGCGCAGGCACGCAGGCATCTGCATGTGGAGCCGCGGTGGCCGTCGTTGCAGCGTTCGCCACGGCGGACGACACGGGCTCGGAGGCGGAGGCAGACGCACGCGGCGCGCGTTCGGGCTCTTTTTGCGGCCCCCCGCAGGCCCCGACGCAGACGACACAAGCGAACACGGACAAGGTCCGGAGAACGAGCATGAGGAGAGGATATCGCTCTTCTAGCTGACCGCCGCTTCAAAGGACGGCGCGTGCGCGTGCCTCTTGCGGGGCACCGTCGCAATTCCCTCCTGTGGGAGTGCGAGCAACGTGCGCAGCTCACCCACGGTCATGGCAAGCAGATCGTTGTAGTTTGCATCGATCGCCCACAGCACGCGCCCGCGTTTGCTTGCGCGGAATGCGGCGAGCGCGCGCCTGAATGCGCCGAAGAACCCGAGCATCATCCCGGACGTGATGATGCCACCGACGTAGAGGCCGACCTTGCGCAGGCCGCCGCGGGCCTCCCATGCGGAGATCTCGCCTTCACCTACGAGGTCCGTGCCAAACCCGGTGGCCACGTGGTGCAGGTCGTGCAGCATGATCGCCCACCTATGCGTGGGGGTGTTGGGGACGGAGAACTTCACGCCCAGGAACGACGCGGGGGTCGTCTTCTTGTCGTACTCCTCACGCGTGAAGCCGTTTTCGCGCAGGTATTCGTCGAGTGCGCGAGCCACGGTCCACGCTGCGGGATACGGCATGTCGCTCATCGTCGGAGCCTAGGGCCGGACGTCCTCGGAGTGAAGGGCGTGAACGCCATATCCTGGAAGGCCTTCGCCGCCCGTTCCTCGGCTGAGCAACCGGAAACATAGGTGACACTTTAGACCGGGCACATGGGCGAACGTCTCCGTTGCGCGGACTGGGCCTCCCGCCCTGGGCGTCAGAAACGTTCACCTCCCAGGTGTACGGCGCGCCATGAAATGCCGACAAAACCGCAAATTCACCCGAAATTATACACCTGGTGGGTGTACTCGGTTTTTGGTGATTCACGAGACGGGTGGCCAAGGGAGGCGCGGCGGTCGCCATACGGTGCCACCAGAGCAGGTCGCTCATCGGTCAGTGTCGACCTCGACTTCGACCTTCTCACATCTTCCGGTCGCGGCCTGCCCAGCCCATGCTGATACTGAGCACCGGCTCTGCGTCGTGTGTGAGCCACGTGGACGAGAGATTGATCGATATCGGGCGCACGCGGACCTCCGGCATCGTGAGATCCTGCGCGGCGTTTCCGTTGCCGATCAGCGAGCCCAGGACGGACTCCTTCGTCTTCGGCTGCTCCTCGGCCGGGAACACATTGACGGCGGCGCTCTCCACGCGCGCCATCTCGCCCACGCCCTTCTCCGCGTGCAACGTCACGCGCACGAAGCCGCACTGGCTTCCCTCTGTCACGCCGCTGGGCGTGTGAACCATGAGCGGCATCTGGCGGGACCGCGCGATCGCGCGCGCATTGGTGAAGTCCGATGGATCGATCGGCTTGTCGTCGTCCGGCGCATGCCTGCGCACCACCAGCTGCACGTGGGTGCGCTCCTGCGCGGCATAGATGGTGAGGTCACCCGGCGCCTCGCCGACCTTCTTCAGCGCGAGCGAGGCACGCCCGATGAGGCGAACGCCCATCGTCGTGGGATCCACCCACGCGTCCACGGTCTCGAGCTTCGCCTCCCCGTTCTCGATCACAAAGCGTTCGCGATGCACCGGCGTCACGTCACTCGGCGCGTTGCGCCCGGCCCCGCGGCGGTGCTCCGCCGACTCGAAGTGAGGAGCAAGCTGGACGAGCGGCTGCAGCGACGGACTCCACTCCGCGGGGCCGCCCTCCTGGTCGATGTCGACGTCGACGGCGCGGTCGGAGAAGCATTCGTCCATTCCGTTGTCGAAGCCGGAGAATCCGCGCCCACTGCCCATCTCGCGCGCGGTCTCCTCCTTGGTGAAGAGCATGATGAACTGTCGGTTCATCATCTTCATCTTGCCCTCGGCCGGCGGACGCACGGGGTAGAACCCCGGCACCTTGCTATTCGCTGGAATCCGATCGGGCGCCTTTGCAGCCGGGAACTGCGTGATGGTCCCCGTGGGAAGGCCGGCCACGCGCAACGTGTCAGCACTGGCGCGCTCCTCTGGAACGAAGCAGGCGACGGCGACGAGAGAGACCAGAAGGAGCTTCTTGTTCATCATGGCGTGCCTCACAGGGTCCTCAGGTAGCTCTCGAGCGAATCCAGGTCGTCGTCCTTGAGATGAGAGGTCTTGCCCATCTTGCCGTCCACGCCGCGGAGCAGCGCGCCCAGCGTCTTGTAGCGACCATCGTGGAACCACGGGCCCGCGCCGCCCACGCCGCGCAGTGAAGGCGTGTTGAAGTCGCCCTTGCGATCGGCGGTGGCCTTGCTCTTCACGTCGTGCTGCATGCCATCCGCGAAGTTCGTGTCCGGCGTGTGGCACGTGGAGCACTGCGTCTCGGCGGACATGAAGATCTGCTTGCCGCGCGCCACCTTCGGGTCGGCCGGTGCATGATTGGCGGCGGCGTTCGGAGGCGCCATCGTCGTGATGTACGCGACGATCGCGTCCAGCTCCAGGCTGCGAAGACCTGCGCCGTCCAGCCTGTCGAACGTGGTGGCCAGGTGCTCGCGCAGTGTGTGCTCGGGATTGCTCCAGGAGTACGGCGGCTGGCCGACGCGGCCTGCGAGCAGGATGGTGCGGCGCGGCCCGTCGGGCGTGGCCCACGTGATGGCGTCGTCGCGACCGTCCGGATGACAGCTCGCGCACGCGCGCCCATCCTTCGCGATGCGGTTGTCACCGGCAGCGTGGAAGAGGAGGCGGCCCATGGCGATCTCGGCGGAGATCTTCTTCGGCGCGTCGGGCAGCTCGATCCGTGCTGATTTCTCGCGCGGATTCGTCTTGGCGCTCGACATCTGCGGCGCACCGAGATCGATCACATTGATGATGCGGTCGAACTGCGACCACACCACCGCTCGCTTCGCGGCCACGTCCACGGCGATGCCAGTGGGGCCAGCGCCCACTCCCCAGCGGCGCTTCTCTGCACGCACCGGGCTCGCAGCGGCCGCGTCGTACTCGACCACGTCGTCGATGCCGAAGCACGTGACCAGCAGGCTCTTGCCGTTCGGGTCCACCGCGGCGGCCCGCGGCAAGAGACATGGCTCGTGGTGGTCGCGCGGGTCATCTGTGCCGCCCATGAACATCCGATCGCGCTCGAACGCGAGCGACGTGTCCAGTGCGCTGCCGGTCGCGTCATCGATGACGGCGACGTTCGGCGCCTCGGTGGGGGAGTCGTCGTCACCGTAGCCTTCGGCGCGCTGGTTCGGATCGCCAGAGTCCACGAACACCTGCGGCGCAAGCACACGCCCCTTCGGGTCCATCGTCTTCGCAAGCGCGTAGCCCTGACAGGAGATCCGCCCGGTCTCCTCTTCCTTTGCCTGCGCGTCCTTCTCCATCTCCTTGATGCGCTGCTCCATCTCCGGCGTGACCTTGACGCCAGCGGCCTTCAGGCGCTTCGGGCTGAACCGAGAGGCGCGGCTCCGCGTCGCGATCATGGGGTCCTTGCCCCGCATGATGAGCTCCTTGGCCGTTCCCTGTGAGAGGTCGACCACGCTCATGTGCGAGCCCACGGCATGCGAGACGAACGCCGTCTTTCCATCATCGCCGATCACCACGGCGCGTGGCTCACGCGGCAAGCGCACGTCGCTCTTCTTCACGAGCGACACCGCATCCAGGATGGAGAGTGTTCGTCCCCATGCAGATGTCACGAGCAGGCTCTTCCCGTCCGGGGTGACCGCCATGGCGAACGGCTCTTCTGCCACTGCCGCAGCACACGCAGGCGCGAGCGGCCTGTCCGCGGCGCCCGGAGTGAAGGCAACGACGCGAGCCTTGTCGCGCATGACGACGACGAGCTTCCCATCCTTCGTCATGATCATGTGGCCCGGCACGCCATCCACGGGCGTGCTTGCGAGCTGTTTCTTGGAGTCCACGTCGACCGTGAGGATGGCGTGCACGTCCTCGTCGGAGACGTACGCGATCTTCTTGCCGCTGATCTCTGCGAGGACGATGGTGGAGCTCGAACCCGTCGGAGACGTCGCCTGCGCAACGGCGCCGACCGTCGCAACGCATGCTGGCCCCGCGACCTGCGTGGCGACCATCGGTGCCTCGGGCGCCTTGCCCTGCTGCGCGGCTCCACCGCACGCCGCTGCAAGTCCCGTCGCCACGACCAGCGCCACATTCCGTTTCCACATCGACATGGGATCCCTCCGAGCACCCAATGATGCCAGAAGTGGATACGCAACCGCTGCGCCAGTTCTTCCTCACCTACATGTCGACGCTCATCGGGCGCATATTCCATGCAGTGTGCAGCTACCCATGCCACTCAGTGTCTGGCGACGGCCTTCTTCAACGTCTCATCGAAGAGCGCGTTCGGCTGGGCCCCCACGACGCGATGGCCATCGAAGAACGACGTGGGCGTGCCTCGCGCGCCGAGCTTGTCGGCGAGCGCCTCGTCCGCGCGCAGGGTCTCCAGCGTGGACGCAGACTCCATGTCGCGGTGGAGCCGCACCACATCCAGGCCCACCTCCTGTGCGACGCGGTCCAGGGCCGCAGCGCTGCGATCCATGCGCTCGGCGAACGCCTTCTCCATGAACGCCGGGAGCTTGTCCTGCGCGTCCGCGGCGATCGCTGCCTGGGCCCACGTCCGCGCATTCGGGTGCATGGCCAACGGCCTCTGCCTGACCACGACCTTCACGTCGGGATGCGACGTGACGAAGCCACGTAGCTGTCCATCGAGGCGCGCGCAGAACGGACACTCGAGATCCGTGAAGAGCACGATGGTGTGATGCGCGCGCTTGTCACCAGCCATGTGAAGGCCACCAACACCTACGGCATCTGCCACGAACGTGTCTTCCGCCACCTCCCCATCGCCGGGCGGCGGCGGATTCTTGCGCGCCTCCTGCATGAGCGCGCCATAGAGATCCTTTCGTGCGACGCCCGACTCCAGCAGCTCGTTCGCGTGCACGAGCTCGTCGTCGATCATCGTGCGGAACGTCTCGATCGGCTGAGCGCCGGTGATGGCGCGGCCATTGACGAAGAACGTGGGTGTGCCCGTCGCGTGCACTCCGCGCGCCAGCGCCTGGCTCTTTTCCAGGCCCTTCTTTGCGCGCGTCTGGCTCGCCTGCGACCGCATGAAGGAGGCCATTCCGAGCTTCGCTCCCAGCGCCGCGAGATCGTCGTCGGAATGCTTGCGTGGCTCCGCGAACAGCAGCGTGTGCGCCTGCTCGAACACACCTGCCTCGCTCGCAATGAGCGCGAAGGTCGCGATGTCGTCCGCGCGCTCGTGCATTGGCAAGGGTGACTCCGCAACGAAGACGCGAAGATCGCGGCCGTAGGTACGCCGCAGCGTCTGCACGGTGGCCTCTGCGCGCACGCAGTATGGACACTCGTAGTCCGTCATCTCCACGAGCGTCACCTTGGCGTCCGTCGCACCCATCATTGGAAGGCCGTCGACCAGCACCTCGCTCCGATAGATCTTCGGCGCCTCCTTCTTCTGCGCGTCCTTCACCGGCGATGGCGCCTGCGCTGGCGCGATGTCCTGCGGTGCCGCAAAAGCGGGCGCGTCCTCGCGCGCGGCCGGGTCTTCCGTCTTCTGTCCGCAGCTAAGGGCCAGCGTGCTGGCGAGCGCCCAGGCGATCGAGTTCTTCGTCATGTTGCCTCCGCAGGCTCATGGCCTGTCGTCGGCACAAGTTACGAAGTCTCCGCAGCCACAGATCGCATCCCCCACGCCCGCCACGGAGGCAGCCGAGATGAGTCGCGCGCCTCCCGAGCCAACCAGGGCAATGCTCTCGAGAGGCGCATCGCATGAACCAGGCGCAGCATGCGATGCGACGGGCATGCTCGCCGGCAACGCCTCGCACGTGAGCCCGAAGAACGACGCAGGGCCGCACGTACCGCGGTCACCCTCGGGCTCACCCGACATGGAGAGCGAGATCGCAGGCGGGCGTTCGGACGGCGGCGCGTCGGTGTGAACACGTTCGCCGTGAACACCAGACCCCCACGCGACAAGGACGAAGAGCCCAGCGGCGGCATGCAGCATGGCCACTGGTGCCACCGTGGTGGCCAACGCCCGGTAGACGCGCTTCAGCGAGCCGCCGGGAAGGAGCGAAACGGCGCGCACGCATCGCCGCGTTTCACCGCGAGCGATCACCGCGTCGACGGATGGCAGCGCAGGGAGCTCCATGCGCTGGGCGCGCTCGCGGAACAGGTCGCGCTCGAACGAGTCGTCGTCCATCGAGAGCCTGCCGTTCATCGACCACCTCGGCTGCTTGCGCGCTCTGCGTCGCGCTCGTAGGCGGCGAGCGTCTCCCGCAGGATCTCGCGGCCGCGGAAGATCTCGACCTTGACCTTTGCAAGCGAGAAGCCCATGAGCGTGGCGATGTCCGCGTACTCGAGTCCATGGTCCAGCGCCATCAGCAGCATGGCCCGGCGATCCTCGGACAGCGTGGCCAGAGCGCCATCCACGACCGAGAGCGCCTCGCGATCGAGCAGCTCCCCCTCTGGTGACTGAGCACGCGGACACGGCGCGTGCCTGGCCTGGTCGTCGTCATCCTCGGTGAACACCCGGCCGCGCCGGGCACGTGCCTTTCGCAGCTCCAGCGACACGTTGCGTGCAACCCCAAAGAGCCACGGCACGGCCCGCTCCACCTCGCGCACGATCTCAGGATGTGCATAGGCCCGCACGAACGTCTCCTGCGTCGCGTCGGTCGCGAGCGCGGCGTCGCCGAGCAAGTCGCGCAGGAAGCGATGGATCCGGGGCGCGTGCTTCTCGTAGAGGAACGTGAACGCCGCTCGATCCTCCGTTTCCATATCCCGCGCCGCGCCGAGAGCGAGCGAGGCAGAAAGGACGTCAGGAAGCGTGGCCACGAGGGTACCTGGCGAGGCGAACCGCCGAGTTACAAGAAATGTTCCGGGCTACTCCTTTTTCGGGGTCGTCTCGGATGCCTTCGGCGCGGGCGCCGGCTTCTTCTCTTCCTCGTCTGCCTCTTCGTTGGCGAGCGCCGCAGTGTGCGCGGCCGCTGCCTTGATCTTCTGCTCGGCGGCGCCGATGCGATCGCTCTTCTCCTTCTGCGTCTTGCCCGCAATGCCTCCACCGGTGAGGCCGATGACAAGCGACACGACCCAGAGCGCGCGGTTTCCTAGCAAGAGCGCCATGGAAGCGATGACCAGCCCAAATTCCATGCAGAGCTGCGCCTTCTCGAAGCCGGACGCAGCGTCGCCGTACGCGTCAAGGATCAGGTCGTAGGCCTCCGCGTCCTCCTTCGCCTCCTTCATGTCGTGGGCGTACACGTGCATCTTCTTCAAGATGCGCTCTTCGTCTTCCTTGTCGGGCGTGAGCAGGTCCATCAGCTCGCGCGTGGACACGTCGATCGCTTCCTTGATCTCCGCCGTGTCCTCGTCGTCGGCCTTGCCGCTCTTCGAACGCACGTCGCCCAGCTTCTTGCCGAACTTCTCCATCTCCGCGCGGTTTGGTGTCACCGCGTGGAGCAGCTCGTAGTCGGCCTGCAGCACACGGTACTTCATGGTCTCGGCCTGCAGCTCCGAGTACTGATTGGACTGCTCGACGGTGTTGCGAATCAGCTCCGTGCGCGAGGCCCCGACCATCGCGGCGCAGAACGCCAGCATCACGCCGAGCAACGCCATGGTGACGCCGATCGGCTTCGTGCTCACCTTCTTCGGGGCGTCGGCCTTTGCATCGGTCGCATGCGCGTCCTTCGGGACGTCGACCTTTGCATCGGTCGCATGCGCGTCCTTCGCAGGCGCCTCCGCGTTCGCCTTCGGGTCCTTCCCGTGCTCGTCCCCACCTTCGTGCTTTTCGCTCACGGGCCGTGTCTTACACCGGTCACGATCTGGCGCGAAAGAGCCGCGCCACAACCTGACGGCGAAGTCACGTATGGGGGGGGATGAACCCGTCGTGGGCGAGTAGCTCCGCCGTGAGGATCGACCCTCCCGCGGCTCCGCGGACGGTGTTGTGCGAGAGCGTGACGAAGCGGTAGTCGAAGATCGCGTCGCCACGCAGCCGGCCTACGGTGATGCCCATGCCGTTCCCCACGTCGCGGTCGAGCCGCGTCTGCGGCCGTGAGTCGTCCTCGAAGTACGTGATGAGCGGCGTGGGCGCCGATGGCAGCTTCAACGTCTGCGGCCTGCCCTCGAACGCACGCCAGCGACGGATGATCTCCTCATGGGGGACCTTCTTCTCCACGCTGATCGAGACCGCAGCAAGGTGACCGTCCGAGACGGGAACGCGAATGCACTGCGCCGAGAAGATGGGCGTGCGCGCGGGCACGACAACGCCGTCCACGACGCTGCCCCAGATCTTCAGGGGCTCCTGCTCGCTCTTCTCTTCCTCGCCCTTGATGAACGGGATGACGTTGTCCACCATCTCTGGCCAGGTCTCGAACGTCTTTCCAGCGCCCGAGATCGCCTGGTACGTGGCGACCACCACTTGCTTCAAGCCCAGATCGCGCAGCGGATGGAGCGCGGGCAAGTAGCTCTGGAGCGAGCAGTTCGGCTTCACGGCCACGAAGCCGCGCTTCGTACCCAGACGCTGCCGCTGGTGCTCGATGGCCTGCGCGTGCTCGGAGTTGAGCTCCGGCATCATCATCGGCACATCCGGCGTGGCACGATGCGCCGAGTTGTTGGAGATGACGGGCGTCTCCGCCTTCGCGTAGGCATCCTCGAGCGCGCGCGTCTCGTCCTTGCTCATGTCCACTGCGCAGAACACGAAGTCCACGCCGTTGGCCACGTTCGCGACGTCGGACGCGTCTGCCACGACCAGGTTCGCGACGCCCGCGGGCACCGCGTTGCTCATGGCCCAGCGACCGCGCGTCGCATCCGTGTAGGGCTGACCGGCAGACCTTGCGCTCGCGGCCACCTTCGTCACCGTGAACCAGGGGTGATTCGCGAGGAGCGACACGAATCGTTGACCCACCATTCCGGTGGCGCCGAGCACCCCGACGTTGAATCGCTTCGTCATCGTGCGGAGAGTCTAGTTGGCGGCGACGAAAACGGAAAGTTTCACCAGCGACCGAACGCGGGCCCCCAGGCGTCCGCGCTCGCACCGAAGCTCTTCCCCGGCATCTTGCACGCGCAGTGGGTGTAGGCGCCACTCGGGCTGCAAGCGTAGCTTGCTGGTTGGTTCTTCTCGTAAACGTCGGCGAGCGCAGAGACAAGGCGTGCGGTCTGTGCGGCCACAGCGGCCTCCTCGGTCTTGTTGCCCGCCGACACGATGGGCACCCACGCGAACGCGAGCTTCGCCGCGCCCGATGTGGGGTGGGATTTTTGCCAGCTCCGCGCCGCATAGACCTGGAGCGAGAGGAGGTCCTGCATCTGATCGGATGTGATGCGGTTGTCGCCATAGCCGACGTCCGCATTCCACGCACCGTTCAGCCAGGGCACAAAGGTCTTCGCCAGGAACGTCCGCGCTGCCTCTGCTCCTGCGGGTCCGACCGCGGCGAGGCGCGGCAGATGATTGACGTAGCTGTTCACGCGTGCGGCCCGCGCGGCCACCGTGTCGTTCGCGTCGTTCGAGCAGACGTCGTGGGCATCCGCATAGACCTCTTCGCCCCACCACCGTACGTACGGCCGGATGCCGTTCCAGAAGCCTTCGTCGAGGATGAGGTCCTCCATGTTCGCGTGATGCACGGGAATGCTCTGCGCGTTCGACGGCGTCTGCGGCACGCCGACACGGACGACACCGCCCATCTTGCTCGGCACGGTTCCATCGCCGTCGGTGAGGCCCTTGACGAGGCCGACGACATTGCCGCGGACAGCATGTCTGTCGACGCCGGCCTTCGGCGTCATGAGCGTCGACGGGAGCTCTTGAACCACCCACGTGTCACTCGTGCCGGGGTGAATGTCGAAGCCGAGGTCCTTCATCTCCGCGCGGAATCGCTCTCCGGCCTTCTGCCAATCGCCGGGGGTCGCGGACGCGGGAAGCTGCGACTCCCACGCGCCGTGATTGAACTGCGCGACCGCATGGAAGTTCGACCCGAGCTTGTGAATCTGGGCGATCTCGGCCTTCACGTTGGGCTCGAACTTCGTCTTGTCCAAAACCAGGTTGGGGAGCACCACGTAGTACTGCGTGCACGGGAGGTTGGGCGTGAGCCCCTTCGCGATGGGCATGAGCGAGTCGCGCGAGGACCAGAGGAAGATCTCCGCAGGGCTCGTGCACGACGCGAGATCATCTCCTTCGGAGGCCACATGCTCCTCCGTGACGTCGGGTCCGCATGCAGGCGCGACTGCGATGCAGAGGCACCCCATGAACTGCGCCGCCCGTCCAAGCCAGCTTCCCATGTCGTTCTTGGTCGCAATAGTCGGACCGTCGCGAGGTCACGACATATCAACCAGTTGTCGGTCGTCGTGTTGCGTGCGTGAGACAATCAAGCCGCGCGCCCTGGATCGCGGGCGAACCGGTTGGATCCGGACCAACCCGTCCGAACGCACCTGCATTCACCCGCCTATTTGCACCAGGTGTCGCGCATCGACTTTGCGTTCAGGTCGATGATGTTCTGGCTGATGTTCTTGACCTTGAGCGTGGAGCGCTGGAGGCGCTCGCCCTCGTCGCACTTGCCCGCAAGCATCAGGCAGAGCACGCGCGTTGACGCGTAGCCCGAGCTGGCGTTGGTCGACTTCATCGCAGGGTCTGACTGCAGGCGGTCGAACGTGTCCATGTCGGCCACGCAGCTGCCATCCTTCTTCGCCACCTTCGCGGACGCCGCCGTGTGGGCTGCAGTCGCCGCTTCGCGATTCGCGGCGGTGCTGGCTTGTGCGACTGCCACGGGGTCTGCACCCAGCGCGTCCTTGCAGCGCGGCACGCTGGTGTTGAAGCTGGCGCGCATGTACGGCTCGGTGCCGGTCACGGGATGGCCGTTGGTCTGACCGATCAGGACCTGGCCCTTCTTGTATGCGTCGAATGCGCTGGGGCAGTCACCGGCCTTCGCGAAGCACGCCGGGCCGTAGTGGGCGACGAAGTGCTGCGGGTCGGTCATCATCACGTCGTCCTCGTCCTTCGCCTTCACGGTCGACATGAGGCGAACGATCGTGTCCATGTTCTCCTTGCAGACCTGCGGCTCCTTCTTGCTGTTCGACGCCTCCATCAGCGTGGCGCGCGCCTTGAGGATCTGATCGCGTGGCGTGAGGGAACCGCCCTGGCACCACCTACTGGCCATGGCGTCTGTCGCTGTGTCGATGCGCTCCGGGCTCGTGTCACCCCAGCTCTTCATGGCCTGACGGCGCCAGAGCGTCTTGCCGGCCGTGCACTGGCCCGACACCATGAGGCACTGCGCGCGGATGACTGCGGTGTAGCCGCCCTCTGCGTTCGTGGAGAGGCCTGCGGGCCGCGGGTCCAGGCGGTCGTGCTGATCGAGATCCGAGATGCAGCCCTTGCCGTCCTTCGCATTCATCTTCACTGCAGCGGACTGCATGAGCGCGAGCGCCTTCTTCTCGCGGTCCGTCTCTGCCTTCAGCTTGCCCGCCAGGTTGAGCGACTCCGGGGTCTCCTCTGCCTGCGCCGCCTTGCCGTCCGGGTTTCCGCCATCGGTGACCGGACGGAGGGAGAGACGAATGGGCACCTTGCAGGTGTCGACCTCGCGCGCGCTGTCGCCTGCGCATGCAGATAGATCGCCGCCCCTCTTGTCCGCCTGTGTGGTGGACGACTTCTTCGCGCCGGCGCCGAAGCCGAAGTAGCTACCGCCGACCTCGCCGGCAAGCTTGCTCTTGGATGCAAGCGCGAACGCGCCCAGGTTGTAGCCGTACACGAAGTGCGTGGCCTCTGCGCATGCTGGGTTCTTCGAGAGGTCGCCCTTGTAGATCTTGTCGCGCGTCGAGTTGCGGGTGCCGCTGACGTAGTACTCCATGTGGAACTTCTCGCCGCTCTCGACGCGTGGAGCCAGCGTTGCGGCGCCGAGCGGAAGCTTCGCGTAGAGCTCGCCTTCATTCGCAACGTCCACGCTCTCCACACCACCGGACGTCCACGTGATGGGTTTGTACGCGCCGTAGGCACCCTTCATCGCGTCGTCCTTGCAGCCGTCCAGGACGTGCAGCTCGCATCCTTCGTACTTCACCATGATGACGTCGCTGTCGCTGAAGGACTGGAACGACGACATGTCCGTTGCGTCCCACTCGATGATGAACGGTCGGGTGTGGTTCGCCGGGTCGCACTTGTTCTTGCCAGCGAACGTCTTGCTCATCAACTTGCTCTGGCTGATCTCCGCGTCGTTCGGACCAGAGGCCGGCTTGCCGTTTCCCCCTCCACACGCTGCCGCGAAGAGCGACGCGAACGCGGTGACGGAGAAAGCGACAAGGGCCCGAGAGCGAGTGAGTTGCGTCATGGTGCCCGCCCCCGAGCAAGAGCCCTGCCACCCCCCAAATCGCGCCAATTTCAGCCCCCGCCGCCACCCGCCGGAAAACAATTTCCGCGCCCCGCAAGCCAACCGGAAAGAACTTTCCGCGGCCCAACCGAAGACGACCTCGACCTCGACCTCGACCACGACCACGACTTCGACTTCGACCTCGACGACGACATCGACATCGACCTCGACATCGACCTCGACATCGACCTCGACTTCGACCTCGACTTCGACCTTGACCTCGACGACGACTTCGGCTTCGACCGCGACGACTTCGGAAGCCAGACGGCTGGTGCGTCAGAGCAGTCGCCTCAGCCCGCACCTCGTCGCGAAAGCGACGTTGGCGATAGCCAAGGCGGGGAGGCTCGTCGGCGGAGCCGATGAGGGACCGTCAGGTCCACGCGACAAAAGAAGCCGATCGAGGCGACCCAAAAAGCCACCTCGATCCAGCCCAAAAACAACCTCGTACGCGGATCTACGGCGAGCCGATCATGATGGGCATGTAGTGGTTCACGCCGTTGGAAGTGGAGACGATGGAGAGGAGCTCACCCTTCGTCTTGCCCTGCACGTTGGCCGTCACCGTGAGGTACGCCTTCTTGCCGTTCGCGCCAGAGGTCACGTCGAGCGAGAGGGTGAGGCGACCCTTCTGCGAGGTCCCCAGAGCGCCGCCCTCGACGGCCTTGATGGTCCAGTCCGCCATCTTGGCGTCGCTGTAGAAGCCAAGCGGGATGGTCTTGGTCTGACCGACCGGGATCTTGTAGCCCTTCGTCTTCTGCTTGCTGCCGCCCACGGCGCTGAGGTCCAGGTCGATCGTCTCGAGGTCGAGCGGCGTCACGTTGAAGTACGTAGCATGCGCTGCCGGGACGCACGGATCGTGACCGGCCTTCGCTGACGCGTTCGACCACTGGCGCTGCACGACGAACGGGAAGTCCGTGGACGACGACATGGTGGAGTCACGATAGAACTCGCACGCGTCGCCGGTCTCGCTCTGGAACTGCTGGAAGAAATCCCATGCGACGTGATCGTTGTCGAAGCCGACGTACGCAGGGTTCGTCTGCGGGTAGGGATCCGTGACGGCCTCCACCAGCTCGTGCGATGCGGAGAGCGTGGTCTCGCCGAAGCCGGCGCCGCCGCACTGCGGGACAATCGCGTACGCGACGTCCTTGCCGTTGACGGTGGCGTTGCTGTGGTAGCCACCAACGCCCTGGCTACACGCGTCCGATCCCTGGAGGATGAGGCTCGTGGTCGGCGCGAGGTAGAGGATGTACACGACGTCGCCAGTAGGCGCGGGCCAGCCGGACATCGGGTCGCCGACGTTCTTCACGACGAGTGCCTCGAGCTCGGTGTCAGCAAGGGTCGCAGGCGCGTCGGTGGTGATGCGGACGTGATGCGCGGCGCCACTGGTCGACGACGACACGCCGTACTCGCTGGTGGTCGCCTTCCAGAAGGCCGTGGGTCCGAGCTCGTCGGCGAACTGCTCGAACTTGTCTGCGTTCGGGTCGCTGGACCACGTGACCGTGGTGATCACCGGATTCGTGAGTACGGGCCCGCCGTTGTTCACGACCTGGCCAACCTCCGGGGTGAAGGCTGGGTACTTCTCGCTCGGCGCGCCGTGATCCGGTGCGGGGGTGGGGGTCGGTGTGGGTGTGGTCGAGCCGCCGCTTGTGGGGTCGGGGGTCGTCCCCGTCGTGTTGGCGTTGGGATCCGAGGTGGACGAGGTGGACCCACCGCAAGCGGCGATCACACCAGCAGCAACAACCAGGAACAGCGAGGAAACGGCTTTCATTGGCGCGCAAACTAGCAGCGCCGCAGTCCGTGTCCTGTGCCGCGTTTCGAGCACATCGTTGCCTGCTCGGAAAACGCAGTGCGTCGTTTTGTGGCCCAGACGGAAACAATCACTGAGGGTGTGCTTTCACCGGTGACGAAACCTGCGCGCCTATCGGTCGACAAGCTCACCTTCTTACATACACCGACACCGATCGCTCGCCCACGTCCTCCCAATAGTCGACGAGCGCGGAGATCACGTCGTCGCCGTGGGCGCGCACCACGCCGGTGATCTTCTCCATCTGCGCACGCAAGAGGTCGCGCTCCTCGTGGGTGTGGTTGACGATCAAGAGCACGCCGCCATCGGCGAGGATCGACACGGCGTGGGCGAGCAGCGCCTCTGGTCTGTACTCGCTCACGGGCAAGCCCCATCGCAGCAACGCAAAGCGAGTCACGAACGGGTAGAAGATCGTCACCAACGTTGCGGGCACTCCGGGCGTGAGCTCCAGGAAGTCCTGCACGCAGTAACGGGCGGTGGTGCCTGCGAGTGCGGCCCACGCAGCTGCGTGATCTGCGCGCGAGCGGAGATCCTTGTAGACTACATGTCCGTCGATCTCCACGCCGGTCAGCGCGGGCGGCCCCTCCGACCAGTGCTCCGCGAATGCGAAGAGCGCTGGCGCGTAGACGAAGTCCTTGCTGCCCACATCCACGACGGAGGCGGCCTTCACGCGGGTGAGCTGCGCGGTCGCGTGCCTGTCGAGCAGGTCCAGCACGTACAGGTTCTCTCTCATCGCAACGCGCGTGGAGTGCTCGCGCAGACGCGTGAGACCGTAGGCATGCACGAGCTCCTCGGCCCGTGCCTCAGCCTTCATCCGCGCCGCGCCTTCCAGGTATGCGAACAGCGCGTCCTTCGGCTCGTTCGGCAGCGTGGGTGCGCCGCGCGAGAACCCGAGCGCTCGCCGCAGCGCAAACCGAACGCGATTGACCGGCGCGAACGCGACCGTGAGCGCGCTGATGTCCATCACACGATCACCGAGCCACGCACGCAGCACCAGGATGGCGACGAGCGCGCCCGCGAGGACGTACAGGGTCATGCGTCGGCTCGAAGCCCCTACATCTTCACGCGCGCGGACGTCGGATCGTAGAGCGGCTTCATGGAGAGCGACGCGGGGTAGAGCTTCCCCGCGATCTCCACCTCCCACGTTCCTTTCTCCAGGTACGCAGAGTCCACCACGTCCGTGCCGCCTTCGATCATGGCAAGGCCCACGGCGCCGCCCACGGTGAAGCCATAGGACGCAGCGCGGATATAACCCTTCGGCTTTCCGTCGCGCCGGATCACCTCTGCGTGGAACATGAGCGGCTTCGGATCGCCGAGCTTCACCTGCACGATGCGGCGCTTCAGCGGGCCCTCCGCCTTCTTCGCCACCACGGCGTCCTTGCCAATGAAGCCGTCCGGCTTCTTCAGATCGACCGCGAAGCCAAGGCCAGCCTCCAGCACGGAGTCCGTGTTGTCGATGTCGTGACCGTAGTCGCGGTAGCCCTTCTCCATGCGGAGGCTGGCGAGAGCCTTCAGGCCGGCGTGGCGCAGACCCACGTCCTTGCCGGCCGCCGTGATGCGATCGTAGACGTGCGTCGCTTGCTCGGCAGGCACGTAGAGCTCGTAGCCAAGCTCACCCAGATACGTGATGCGCACGCAGAGCGCGCGCGCGAAGCCAATGTCTATTTCCTTCGCTGCGCGGAACGGGAAGGCCTCGTTTGCCAGGTCGGTACCGGTGATTTTCTGGAGCAGCTCGCGCGAGCGCGGGCCCTGCACGTTGATCTGCGCGTAGCCCGACGTCACGTCCGACACGAAGGCGTGCGCGTTCGCCTCTGCGATGTGGCGCTTCATCCACGTGTGCACATGGCGGTGCGCGGTGTCGCTGGCGACTACCCAGTACCGATCCTCGTCGAGCTTGGTGACAGTGAGGTCCGCCTCGAGCTTGCCCAGGTGATTGAGCCACTGCGTGTACGTGATCATCCCGTCGTGGGTGGCCACGTCGTTCGCGGAGATCTGGTTCAGGATGCGTCCGGCGTCTCTCCCCTCGACCAGGAACTTCGCCATGAACGACATGTCCATGAGGATGACGCCCTCGCGGCAGGCCTTGTGCTCCGCCTCCCAGTAGGAGAACCAGTGGCCGCGTCCCCACGTGAGATTCGGTGTCTCCACAGGCTCGCCCTTCGGCGTGTACCAGTCCGCGCCCTCCCAGCCGCTGACGTCCTTGAAGTACGCGCCCTCTGCCGCGAGGCGGTCGTAGATGGGGGACTTCTTGGAACCGCGTGCAGTCTGCATGGATCGCGTGGGATAGTGGCACTGGTAGACCATGCCCAGCGACTCCACCGTGCGCGTGCGCCGGTACTCCGGGTTCGCCTGGTAGGTGTGCAGGCGGTCGATGTTCATGCCCGTCACGTCCATGTCGGGCCGGCCGTTGATTATCCAGTGCGCGAGCATGCGCCCCAGGCCACCGCCCGTGAGGATGCCGATCGAGTTGAGGCCCGCGGCCACGAAGTAGTTCTTCAGCTCTGGCGACTCACCGACGACGGGCGCGAGATCCGGGGTGAAGCTCTCCGGTCCACAGAAGAACTTCTTCACGCCGACCTCGAGCGCGATCGGCACGCGGCTCATCGCGCGCTCCACGTAGGGCCCCATGCGATCCCAGTCCGGCGTGATCTCGCCGAACGAGAAATCCTGCGGGATTCCTTCCACGCGCCATGGCGCGCAGATCGGCTCGAAGAGGCCGATCATCAACCCGCCGACCTCTTCGCGGTAGTAGCCGTGGCGCGCGGGATCCTCCAGCACGGGGAACGACTGCGAGAGCCCGGGGACCTTGTCCGTGATCAGATAGTAGTGCTCGGCCGCCTGGAGCGGGATGTTCACGCCCGACAGCGCGCCCAGCTCACGCGCCCACATGCCTGCGCAGTTGACGACCACGTCGCACGTGATCTCGCCGTAGGGGGTGACCACCGCGGACACGGCGCCGTTCTTCTTCTTCACGCCGAGCGCGGGCACGTTCTCCAGGATGGTGGCGCCCTGCATGCGCGCGCCCTTCGCGAGCGCCATGGTGGCGTCCACGGGGTTCGCGCGGCCGTCCTCCTTCACGTAGAAGCCCGCGAGGAGATCATCGGTTTCCGCCAGAGGGAACAGATCCTTGATCTCCTTCGGCGAGATCTCGTGCACGTCCACGCCGCAGTAGCGGTTGAACGCAGACACGCGGCGGTACTCCTCGAGCCGATCCTCGTCGCCTGCGACCTCGATGAAGCCCACGGGCAAGAAGCCGCTGGTGAGCCCCGTCTCCGCCTCGAGACGCGTGTAGAGATCGCGCGTGTACTTTCGCATCTCCGTGGAGGTCTCGCTCGTGGAGCCGAACGTGACCATGAGGCCGGCGGCGTGCCACGTGGTGCCCGACGTGAGCTTGTCGCGCTCGAGCAGGACCACGTCCTTCACGCCCATGTGAGCCAGGTGGTACGCGACGCTGGTGCCGATGATGCCGCCGCCGATGACGACGACGCGCGCTTGCGAAGGAATCTTGGGCTCGCTCATGCTCAGTCCTTCCGGCAAAGCGGCGCGCCTTCACTCTTCGCGCCAGCGAAGGCGGCACACTCGTGATCGCCGGAGGAGACCGCGGCGTGCGCGCTGTTCTTGAAGGTGATGTTCGCCACCGAAAGGCCTTTTGCGTCCTTCACGTTCCAGCCATAGAACGTGATGGCGGCCGAGGAGGAGTTGCCCTCGCCTGCGTACTCGATGGTGGCTCCCTTGAGATCCACGACGCTCGCGTGCTGGTAGATGAAGATGCCCGACCAGTCGCCCACGTTCGGGGTCGCGTTCGAGCTGGTGAAGGTGACGCCAGGCGCGACCAGGCTGCCGCCGCTCTTGTCGCCAACGCCAAAGTAGTGCCCGCCAGAGACCTTCACGATCGTGCCGGGAGCAATGGAAAGCTTGGGTGCGGAGCGCTCCCCCTGGATGTTGATGTTGTCGTCCACGATCACGGGGACGCCGAACGCGGGCCATGTCGTGTCTTCGTCCACCTCACCTCGCGCGACGATCGGGTCGGAGAAGACATTGCCTGCGCCGACCGTGCCGAGCACCTTGGCGTGCGCGATGAGCGAAGTCTTGTTCTTCTCGAACTTGTTGCCAGTGAACTTGGCGAAGCCGCCCTTGCTGCTGTCGTTGGTGATCGCGGCCTGGTCGTTGTTGGAGAACGTGCAGTTCACGACGGACACGCGCCCAGCAGAGTGTTGATCGCGGATGTCGAGCACGGCGTGCCCATCGTTGACAGTGGCACCGCCGTACTCGAACTTCACGTGCTCGAACGTGGTGCCCGCGCCTGTCTTGTCCATCAGGAAGACTGCCGACCAGTCGCCGGGCGCGCGCGTGGCGTTCCCTGACGTGAAGACGATGGGCTCCTTTTCGGTGCCCTTCGCGACGATCTTTCCGTCCGAGAGCTGGACGTAGATTCCCTGCGACATGACCATCTTCACGCCCGGCTCGATGATGAGCGTGCCGTTCTCGGTGATGTTGATGTGGTTCGTGACCTTCACGGTGCAACCCTTCTTCAGCGTGACGGTCCCCTTCAGGTCGCCTTCCGGGAGCGTGCATCCAGAAGCGTTCACTGGCTTGTCCGTCTCTGCAGGAGCCGAACCTCCGCCGGTGCCGGTGCCGCTGTTCGTCTCGGTCGTCCCGGGGTCGTCCTTCTTCTTGAGAAGACCGCAACCGGTGATGAGCGAGAGCGTGATCAGGCTGACGATGATGCGCGTTTTCATGGACCCGCGAGTCTTTCCGGAGCGGAACAAAACGTCAAGCACGAGACTTCCCCGGCGGGCTTTCGCTGCCTCTATCCTCCCTTCGTGATGGCCTCGTTCTGGGAGTGGGTGGGCGAGAAGGTGGGCTACGGTCTGGCCGCAGTCGTCCTTGGTCCCGGCGCGCTGGTGGAGCGAAAGGCGAGGCGTGAGTCGAGGCGCGCGATGTTGCGGTTCGTCGCGGAGCGCGGGCCCATCGTGTTCGAATCTCCGGCGCGGGACACGTTGCGCCGCGGAGGAAGGCTCATGGTCTGTGGCGAGCCGCTCGACATCGAGCTCACCCTCGATCTGCGTGCACGGAAGGCGACGATGAGCACCGCCATCGAGTCGTTGCCAAAAGCGTTCGGCGCGCGGGTGAGCAGCGGGCTCGGAGAGCTCCACGGCCTGCGCTACCGATTGCCAGAGCCCAGAGCGATCTCGGGGACCATCCGCGTCGACTCCGAGGACATCGACGCCAACGCAGCAAACGAGCTCCTCCAGCAGGTGACGAAGAGCCCGCTCGGCCAGTGCCCTGTCTTCGAGCTGACTCTGCAGGAGGGTCGGCTGCAGCTCCTGGTCGTAGCACCGCGGACCGAGCTGGAATGGACCGGGCTCGGCATCACCGTCATCGCGCTCTCGACGTGGAGCACGTCGAAGTGGCGCGCGTCCTACCGCGGCTGACACCACGGCTTCCAGGTCGGCTAACATCTCGCCGGCGACATGCCGCTAGAACGCGCGTTTTTGGACGACTGCCCGTACCTCGAAGAAGGGCTCCTCATCGACGAGATCCTGGAGATCCGCAAGGACGACGGGTTCGTCTCCGTGTCGATGCCCACGCATGCGGACCTGCCGATCACGCGTACGCAACGCGCGCACCCCGTCCGGCACCCGCGGCATGTCTCTGGCGGGCTCATGGTGCACATGACCGGGATGGTCGCGTTCGTGCACGCGTACTACGTGCTCGGGCTCCGTCATGCAGATGGCTGGGTCGGGTATGGTGCGCGCATCTCGAGCGCGCGCTTCCATGCGCTCGCACGGCCCGGCGATCCGCTCACGCTCACGTGCAAGCCGACGCAGCTGCGACGCGGCGCGAAGACCGTGCTGGCGCGCTACGATTTTCGCTTCTTCCAGAAGGAGACGCTGGTCTACCAGGGCGACCAGACCGCGCTGTGGACGCGCATCGAAGAGGGGGCGATGCCTCCCGAGGCGAGGTAGAATCGGACAGCAGCCGTGCCGCCGAAGAAGCCACAGACCATGCGCGAGGCCCTGCTCGCGGCTGCACGCGCCAAGGTGGGCACCATGCTCGAGGGCCGCTGGCAGCTCGACGACGTGATCGCCATGGGCGGAATGGCCGCGGTGTTTGCCGCGAAGGATCGCGATGGTTCGCTCGTCGCGGTGAAGATGCTCCTTCCGCAGTTTGCTGCCGTGGGATCGATCCGGAAGCGCTTCACGCGCGAGGCGTACGTGGCCAACACGATCGATCACCCGGGCGTCGTGACGATCCTGGCCGACGCGAAGGGTGACGATGGGTCCGTATTCTTGGTGATGGAGCTGCTGGGGGGCGAGTCCATGGAGACGCTGCTCCGCCGTTCGGGCGGCAGGTTGCCAGCGCCCGACGTGCTCGCGTTCGCGGACCAGACGCTGTCCGTGCTGGAGGTCGCACACGCGAAGGGCATCATCCATCGCGACCTCAAGCCCACGAACCTGTTCATCACGCCGGAGGGCCAGATCAAGATCCTGGATTTCGGGCTGGCGCGGCTCGACTCCGCCGGCGCAACACCGACAGCCGCAGGCCTGGTGCTGGGGACCACGGCGTACATGCCGCCCGAGCAAGCCATGGGCCTGCCCGATCAGATCGACGCGCGCAGCGACGTCTTCACGATGGGCGCGCTCATGTTCCGCACGCTCTCGGGCCGGTACATCCGCGAACAGATGAAGGGCGACGATCGTCTGATGGCTGCGATGCTGGAGCCAGCGCCCACGCTGCACTCGGTGATGCCGGAGGCGCCCGCGCCGCTCGCCGCGCTCGTCGATCGCGCGCTCGCGTTCTCGCGAAACGATCGCTTCGCGACGGCGGCAGACATGCGTGCCGGAGTCCTTGCAGTCTACGCCACGCTCTTCTCCGAGTTCGAGCCCGACAGCCCGCTCAGCACGCGAAGCTTCGGCCACGGCACCTGAGACGACGGGAAACGGGGCCGCCAGACAACTATTGCGTTTGTCGCATCAATGCCGACGCACCCGCCTACCGCGTTTGTTCGCGCACCTATTTTCTTGACCGATGGCCAAGGATCGCTCATAACGTGAATCGAACGAGCGAGCGATACGTCTCTCGTTCGTCCAGAAACCGAGGCATCGCCCCAGCAACACGCTGGTCCGCTGTCACCCCAACATGATCACCTTGACCCTCATCCAAACAAACCAGCTCCAGAGCACCGAAGGCGCAAGCCTGCGGCCGATCTGTTTGCCGGCTTGCGTGCGGGCTTGGGTGCGGGCGCACGACTATAAAGGCGGCGCCATCGAAACGCGCCCAGTCTATGGCGATCTGGGCTTTGGCGGCCAGGACTTCGGCGGCCAGGGCTCTGCAAATCAGGGCTTTGGAAATCAGGACAGCAACAAGCCCTCCGATCATGCGCCGGAGGTCACCCCCTAAGCGGAGCTCTCAAAAGCACCCGCGGCCCACAAGGACCGTGCAGTGCGATGAAAGGCCGCCTCGGGATCCCGAAGGCGGCCTTCTTCGTTTGTGGCCCTCTCTCCGTCCCTCACGCCTCAGGGCCCCCAGCAAGGCGCCCCTCCGACACGACACCGCGCGCAGCTCGGGACTCACAGCACCAACACTCCACATACTTTTGCGTATTCAAACGCGGTAACAGGCCATGTCAAACGCACTACTTTCGCGCCGTCTGGCGCTATCGGGAGAGCTTTGTCCTTCGCAATAGGGACGCTCGCTCAACAGAAAGGCACCGGGCTTTTAACCCGAGAGATGAGGGTGCAACTCCCTCGCGTCCCACTTACTTCGGGCTCGTCGCGTAACCAGCAGCGCACTCGGTTCTTAACCGATGAAGCGGGGGTGCAAATCCCTCCGAGCCCACCAGACGACCGCGATCGCGACGAACGACAACGACAACGACGACAACGACAACGACAACGACAACGATAACGACGTGAACCTCGACCTCGACCTCGACCTCGACCTCGACCTCGACCTCGACCTTTGATTCCTCCCCAACCCTTGAACCTCAACCTCCAACCACTCCGGGATCGTCCAACAGGAGGACTCTGGTTTCTGAAACCAAGAATGCAGGTGCAAATCCTGCTCCCGGAGCGACGTGGCTCGTTCCACAAGCGCGAGTCTCATGTGTGCGCCCGCCTTGCGGGCACCTGTTCCCTGACAATCAGCGCCAATCATCGAAGCCACGCGTGTGTGGTTCGCAGCTCGTCGCCTCATGGGGCGAGTCCGCGCCAACGCACGCGTGGCCTCCAATCTTTTTCCAGCGTCGCTCAGTGGCAGAGCAATCGGCCGTTAACCGATCTGACGAAGGTTCGATTCCTTCCGCTGGAGCCGCGCAAGCGCGCGCATCGAAGTTCCGGATCGTGAGCTAGTCCAGTGATAGCGCCTGGCTGAAAACCGGGAGAACGTGGTGCGACCCCACGACGATCCACAAACGGCGGCGGCTTGAGCCGGGCTCATCCCGGGAGGCTTCGTTTCGACCTGCGCGCGGTGCTCACGGACAGGAGTCCGCTCCGCTCCGTGCTCGGTCGAAGCCTCGCCTTCCGGGCGATCCCGGCCCAATCCACCACCGTTTGCCGCGTTGCGCGGACTTGCGGCGTTGCCGCGCGTTTGCGGCGGACGGCCGTTGCAATGCCTCTCTTGGTGACGGTACTCGTCTGGCGACGAGGGTCGGTTGTGGACCGACGGAGGCGGGTTCGATCCCCGTCCGTCACCCTGCTCTCTTCATGCCTCGTGGTACGACCGGTGTCGTTCCTCCACTGTCTATGGAGGCCAGATGGGTTCGACCCCCATACGAGGCGCCACCCCAGCCCCCCACCAAACGGGCCCAGTGGGCGCGACGGCATGCGCAATGCGCCCGTCCCACCAACCAGCAAACTTGAAAACAGCGTCGCATAGGGCGAGAGGCGCCCGTCAGGCGAGGCTTCGAGCGAGCACGGAGCGGAACGGACTCCTGTCCGTGAGCACCGCGCGCAGCTCGAAACGAAGCCTGGCGGGATGCATCTCGCCCTAGGCGATGCTGTTTTAGTGGGAGTCGTTTAATGGCAGGACGGCAGTCTTCCAAACTGCATATGAGGGTTCGATTCCCTCTTCCCGCACCGACGCACGAGCCTTCCTGCAGTGTCAGGCCGGTGGTGCGTCATGCTTCGCTTCGTTCACCTTGGCAATCAACAACACACCACTCCGGAAAGGAGGACATCATGGCTCACAAGTCTCTATTCAGGTCCGCATCCATCTCTGCGTCGGCAACCACGTTCAACGAGGCCGGCGGCCGCGCCTACGCGTTCTCCCCGGAGCACGCGCTCGCGCAGTACACGGCGACGGGCACCATGAACCACACGTTCTACGCCACGGCCCTGGACCAGCTCCAGACCGTGCTCGCGTTGTCCGAAAAGGTGTCTCCCCTCTTCCTGGCCAAGACTGCGGTCTTCGCGCGCGAGAAGGGATTCATGAAGGACATGCCCGCGCTGCTCACGGCCCTTCTGTCGAGGAAGGACACCCGCCTCTTCGCGCAAGTGTTCCCGCGCACGATCGACAACGGAAAGATGCTCCGCAACTTCGTCCAGATCGTTCGCTCGGGCGCCACGGGCCGCAAGTCTCTCGGTACAGCACCGAAGCGTGCGGCACGTGCGTGGTTCGACACCCGATCTCCTCAGGCCATCTTCAGGCAGTCGCTTGGCAGCGAGCCCTCCATGAAGGATGTCATCAAGCTCGTTCGTCCGTCTCCGAAGAAGGCAGACGGTCAGACGGACGCGATGCGCCAGGCCCTCTACGGGTACCTGATCGACAAGGAGCACGTCGCCACGGACCTCCCGGACATCGTCCAGGTGTTCGAGGCGTACAAGTCGGACCAGAGGACCGCGGGCGGAACCCTGCAGCATGGGCTCCCGGACGTGCCGTTCGAGATGCTCACTGCGCTGCCGCTCACGGCTGCGGAGTGGACGGAGATCGCGAAGCGAATGAGCTTCACGCAGCTCCGCATGAACCTGAACACGCTTCTCCGTCATGGTGTCTTCGCAGACGCCGAGATGGTGGAGCACGTCGCCCGTCAGCTCCGTGACCCGGAGCTCGTGCGGCGCTCACGCACGATGCCGTATCAGCTCATGAACGCATGGAAGGCTCAGAACGCCGACATGCCGAAGCAGATCGGCCTCGCGCTCCAGGCGGCCATGGAGATCGCAACCGAGAACGTTCCGACGTTCGAAGGGCGCATCTACATCTGTCCGGACGTGTCAGGATCCATGCACAGCTCGGTGACGGGATATCGCAAGGGCGCGACGAGCGCCGTTCGCTGTCTCGACGTCGCCGCGCTCGTGTCCGCTGCCTTCATTCGTCGCAACCCGACGGCGGAAGTGATTCCGTTCTCGGACGACGTGGTGAAGCTGCCGCACGCTCTGAACCCGCTCGACTCGATCGCGACCAACGCACAGTTGCTCGCGAGCTTGCCGAGTGGAGGCACCGCGTGCTCGGCGCCGCTCCGTGCGCTCAACCAGTCGCACGCGCGGGGCGATCTCGTGATCTACGTCTCGGACAACATGTCCTGGGCGGACTTCGCGCGGTCTCCGTCGGCGGGCCACGGCGTGGGCGCGGGAACGCGTCCCACCGTCATGGCAGAGGAGTGGGATCTGTTCTCGCGTCGCAACCCGGGCGCGAAGCTCGTGCTCATCGACCTTCAGCCGTACGCCTCGACCCAGGTACAGGATCGAGCGGACGTCTTGAACGTCGGAGGGTTCTCGGACTCGGTGTTCGACGTCGTGTCGCTCTTTGCAAAGGGCAACCTCGACGCCGCGCACTGGGTGGGTGCGATCGAAGCAGTGTCCCTCACGTGACGGACGCGCGCGACGCACGCAACGACGCCCGGATCGCTGAACGAAAAGGCGATCCGGGCGTTCGGGGCAACTCTCGCGCGCACGACTTCTTCCTGGGCGAGTAGACCCGTATGGATCGGGGCGGGGCCGTAAACCACGCACTACACGTCAACTCGGTTCGATTCCGAGCTCGCTCACTGCGGCAGATGAATGAGAGGACTACATTGGCCTGCGGCCACTTGTCTGGTGGGACCTTCGGTCCCCTCACAGCTTCGCTGCGAGCCTCCCCGGCCTGGCTTCGCCAACTTCGTGCTTTGCACGAAGCGTGCGGCTTGCCACCTCGGCGCTATCGAGTTTGCGTTGAGACTTCACTGGTTTTGCAGCGAATGCTGCGGGGACTACATGGCTGTCGCGGGTTCGAATCCCGTATGCTCTTTCGTTGAAGCATTAGCTCAGTCGGGTAGAGCAACATGTCCCTGCGACCCTCGTCGCTGCGTTTTTTCAAACCTCTGCAGCGAATGCTGCGGGGACTACAGGGATGTGGAGGTTGCGGGAGCTCGCGCCCCGCCGGCTCGCAAGGGCCGTAGCTCAAAGCAGAGCGCCACATATACGTCTCCGCCATCTTTGTCGCTGCGCTCTTCAGGGGCGAATGCCGCCTGGAACTACACCCGGTTCAAACAAGCCGGTGCCGCAAGGCACCACGTTCCACGCACTCTTGTCGCCCCGATTCTTCTCTCTCTCCTTCACCCCTCCACCTCACCCTCACCCTCAACCGCAACCAAGAACCCAACCCCGGACCTTCACTTCAACCTCATCGGTGATCCCATGTCTTCCCGCACTCTCATCCTCACTCCGTGGATGGCGCCGCACCGTGTGATCTCGTGGCAGCGCGCCATCGTGCTCTTCTACCTTGGCAAGGTGGAGGTCCTGGAGTTCTGGGACGAGATGGTGCGGTCGCCGTCGCTCACACTCCGCACGCCGGCCGTGGTTCGCCTCACGCAAGCGTCCAGCTCTCGCAAGAACAAGGTTCGCTTCTCGCGAACCAACGTCTTCACGCGTGACGGCTTTCGCTGCCAGTACTGCGGCGAGAAGCGCTCGCCGGGCGATCTGAACTACGACCACGTGGTGCCGCGCCAGCGCGGTGGAAAGACGACGTGGGAGAACATCGTCACGTCTTGCTACGGCTGCAATGACAAGAAGGGCAGCCGCACGCCGGAGGAGGCTTGCATGAAGCTTCGCAGGAAGCCCTTCCGCCCCACGTCGCTTCCGTTCGTGCCGCTGTTGCCGATTGGCCGTGATGTACCTGCCCTCTGGCAGGCCTATGTCACAGGCATCGATGTCACGCTGAACGCGTGACTGACAACAGCCCGTCTTGCGCACTGCCGTGCGGCGCTCTCGCGTCGCGCGTGTGTGCGTTGGCCCAGACGAAAAACAGGGCCGCTTTTTCCAGGGTGTAGCTGAGTGGCGAAAGCGTCCGCTTCGGGAGCGGAAGATCGCAGGTTCGACTCCTGCCACCCTGACCACGCAGAAAGCGCTCGCTCAACGCCAGGCGATCGTCTCGTAGGGCGTCGCTAGCTTGTCGCGATCCAGGATGGACGTGTCGATCCCGTCCGGATCGGTGTCCTCGCCTGCGGCCTTGCCCGCAAGGAAGTTCTTGAAGCTGTCGGCCAGCAGGTAGCAATTCCAGCCGTCGTAGTCGAAGAGGAAGACGGGAGCGCTCGGCTTGCCGGCATCCACCGCAAGGAAGCCCTTGTACGGCTCGTCGTCATCGTCGGCCTCGACGTCACAGAGCACGGCGAGCGGCACCAGCTTCCCGAACGTGTCCTTCCATTCGTCCGCGAGCGTGTCGCCTTCGTCGATGAACTGGCGCTCCGCGAGCTCCTCGATGTTCGAGAGCTCCTCCGCACCGAAGTCGCAGGTGAACGTGCCGCGAACGAAGCCGCTCACGAGCTCCAGCGTGCGGTCTTCCTCGTTCTTGGAAAGGAACGCGTCGACCTCTTTCGGCAGTGTCACACCGAAAGCCTTCGCGATCGCCTTGTTCATGCTCATGGGCGCACCCTTATGCGATCACGGCTGAAGGTGACAGGAGGATCGCGCGCACGAGGACCCGCTTGCGCGCAAAACCTCGGTCGACGCCCATTGGACGTAGCCACGTGGCGGGACATTCAAACGCGAATCGCACTATTTTTCTCGATGGATGAGCCCTCGCCGTGGAGGCCGCAGCGCGTGTGGAGTCGCGTTCACGGTGGACCGCAAAGCTGTGTCATTTCGTGCGACGTGGCCAGGCACGCGGCTCGCTAGGTGGAGGACATGTCCATTCGTGGAACGCTCGACAAGGTGTTCGGCAGCATCCTCAACGAGTCCCCGGATCCGTTCGCCTCCGAGGTCGCGCTCGTCGCCAACGGTGTCGTCTCCTTGCTTGCCTTCTTTGCAGCATGGCTTCTCCTCTCGCTCCACGTGCTTCCTTCCGCCATCGTCGCTTGCTTGTTGTTCGTTCTTCTTCGCGTCGCGTTCGCGCACCGCGCCACCACCATCGCAGCCGGAGCGATCTCCGCACTCGGGATCGCGCTCGCCACCGGCGCCGCTGGCTGGATCATGGGACAGTGCGCCGAGACCACCGCTGTGCCGGAGATCTGCGCCGCGGTCTGTGCGGTGCTCGGTGGCGCGCTGCCCGCGAACGCCTACGGCCGCCTCCTCAAGCTGTCGACCCCGCGCACGCCGCGCGAGAGCCAGCACTCGCTGGTGCCGTCCACACGCTGATCGTCTTGACCCGCGCCGTCTCGGTTCCCCGCTACTTGCAGTCCGGCGTCACGGGGCAGCCGGAGTCCAGGGGTGACGGAGCGTCGCCGGACTGCTGCTTGTTCACGGCGTACGTGTCGAATCCGGCACCGGCGGAGAATGCATCGCACGGCATTCCGGTGTTGTCGTTCAGTGAGCTCGACATGATGTCGCGCGCGTTGCAGATGGTCGCCGTGATGAATGCCTTGAACGTGTCGTTGTTGCAGATGAAGTCATTCGCCCCATTGGGGGCGTAATAGAGCTGGTTGATCGAATCGAGGAACGGCTGGGTCGCGACCCTTCCTGCCAGAACGCCGTTCGTGAGCCGGAACGTGCCCGTGCCGTCCTTCACGATGTCCGCGGTGAGCAGCGCATCGTCGAACATGAGGGTGAGCAACGGGTTGGTCGGGTCGACGGTCAGCCGAAGCGGTAGACGCGGAACGTGAGCGACGAGCTTTCCGCCGGCGACCCACGCGTTCGTGTCGCCCCACATGGACGTCTCGGAGGCGCCAAGGTCGCCCTTGTCGACACGCCAGAGGTCGGTGGGGCCGAAGGTGACGCCGCCGTCGACCGAGATCCCGAACGACGGGAAGAAGAACGCGCCAACGGTCGTGTCGTCCGCGTGCCCGTTGTAGCCGGTGATGTAGATGACACCACCGAACCCGCCCGAGCGGAGCCGTGCACTGATGGCCTGCGGAGTGAAGACGGGGCCTTGCATGGAGATGAACTGGATGAGCGAAGCGCCAGCGTTGTCCACGCCTGTCGCGGACTTGTCGACCACGTAGGTGCCGAAGTCGGTGCCGCTCGCCTTCGTGACGCAGGAGCTGGTCTTCGCGTTGACGGTGCAGATGCCGTCAAGGTTGAAGCTGGTGCTGGCAAAGCCACCGTCGTCAGTGCCCCCGAGCCCGAAGTCGAGCTGACTGAGCGCCACGCGGATGCTGAGGTCACCACCGTCGAGGTTGGGGGAGTCGGACGTGGGCCGCGCCGGATATCCGGGAGTCGTGCAGTTCACACCGCCTTCGGGTGTGGCGGACGAATCCGCGACCGTTCCGGCGTCCGTCCCCGCTTCGCTGCCCGCCTCCGGTTGCCCCGGCGCCGCAAGCGTGAGCTCGTCGAGCCCGAAGATGCTCGCGCATCCGATGGCAGTGCCCGAGCCAACGGCCAGAAGCAGCGCCGCGTGAATCTTGCTCCGGCGCATGATCAGAACGTCCCTCGAGCAGTGAGGCCCTGGACGCCCACCACGGATGGCGCGATCTGGAGCTGCCCAGTCTTGCCATCCAGCGTGGGCGCAAGGAAGAAGAGCGCCGCGCCAGCCGCCGTGAGCACCGCGCCGCCGATGAAGACGCCGGTCGCAACGCCGGCCGTGGAGATCGCGTTGTTCCCGTCCTTCACGGAGGCCGTTGCATCGGCCGGACACACGTGGTCCATGCACGGCTTCTTCGCGTCGTCGTAGTGGCTCTTCGCAACGACACCGATGACCGTGCCGACGGCCATGGTCACGACGCCAGCGCCACCAGCACCCACGCCCACGAGACGCCATGTAGTCCAGTACGAAGGGGGCGGCTCCGCTGGCTTTGCGATCTCACCAACCGGCGGCGGCACGACCACGACGGGAGGCGAAGGCGGCATGGGCGCGTCCTGCAGCACGGGGACGGCGACCTTTGCGTCTTGTGCGTCGACGATCTGGATCTTGGTGGACCACGTGATCTTGCCCTCCGCGGTGGCCGTGAGCTCGTGCTCGCCCGCATCCACGGGGATGGGCACGCCGCGCTCGCCCGGCGACAGCTTCGCGCCATCACGCATGAGGACCAATCCCGGCACGTCCGCTTCCTTCGGCACCACCACGCTCACGTGCGCGAGCTTTGGTTCCAGAACCGCGATGTGCTCGTCCGCCATCTTCGCCCAGTCGGCGCGACCTGCCGCGGCGGCGCGCACGCTCGCCTCCTTGAACGCACCCCACGCGCTTGCGAGCTGCTTGTTCTGCTCGTAGCAGTTGCCCAGGTTGAGCAGCGTGGACGTCTTCGGGTCTGCGTCCTGACTGGCGCGGAACTTCGGGCACGCGGCGGCGAAGTCACCGTTCTGCGCGTCGGCGTACGCCTTCTCGAAGAGCTCCTGCGCGCGCGCACGCTGATCGGGAGACACCCCGGCAGCAGGCGCAGCAGGAGGGGGGACAGCCGGGTCGGCCGCGAACGCAACGCTGGGTTGGAAGAGCAGCCAACAAGGGAGGCTCGCGGCTGCGAGACGACGCATCATTCCCGTATGGGAATAAACCCTCCGCGCCCGCTCGTCGAGGGTGTTGCGGACTGCGTGGGCCTCACGACGGCGCTCGCGCTACCGCCGGGCCTGCGCACCGAAACGACGGGAGCGATCACGGGCTTGACCACGGCGCTCGCGCTGGGCGCTGCGGAAGGCAGCTCCGCCGGCCCGATGGACGCCGCACTGGCGGATGGGTTGCTCACGCCGGCAGGGCCTGCGGCGCTTGCGCTCGAGGGGGGCACGGCGCTGAGCGCATTGCCCGCAAGGCCGTCCGCTGCCGCGTTTCGCGACCTGGAGGTGATCGCGAACGCGCCCACTCCAAGCAGCGCAATCACGACAACCCCGATCCCGATGGTGATGGCGCGGCTACCGCTGGCGCTCTTCTTCTTCTCGCCCGCCGCGGTGGCCGAGGGCGCCGAGTGTGTCGCGCCCCACGCGTCACTGACGGCGATGGCTGGCTGCGACTTTGCCGGCTGCGAGGTGTCCGAGAAGCTCATCATGCGTGGCCGCGGCTGCGTGCCGAGCATGACACCGATACGCGACGCGAGGCCCTTGTCCCGTGGAGATGCGTACGGCTCCAGATCCGCAGCGAGCTCGGCAAGGTTGGAGTAGCGCTTGTCGACGTCCTTCTGCAGGCAACGCATGACCGCGTTGCACAGCGCGTCGGGAAGATCCGGGCGGAACTCCTTCGGGCTGGGCGCATCTCCCTCCGCGATCTTGAAGACCAGCTCCGGCACGTTCTCGGCCTCGAACGGGACGCGGCCGGTGAAGAGCTCGAAGAGGATCACGCCGAGCGACCAGATGTCGGAGCGCTCGTCCACCTTCTTGGAAGAGCGCATCTGCTCTGGCGACATGTAGAGAGGTGACCCGAGCATCGACTGCGTACGCGTGAGCGTCATGGGCGTTCCGTCACTGCCGGTGGTGGGCGTGAGGGACTTGGAGACGCCGAAGTCCAGCACCTTGACGAGCGGCGTGCCATCGAGCCCGAGCGTGAGAAACAGGTTCTGCGGCTTGAGGTCGCGATGGATGATCATGGAGGCGTGCGCCTCGGCGACGGCCTCGCTTGCCTGCAGAACGAAGCTGACCGCGTCCTCGATCCCGAGGACGGTGCGCTCCTTCATCACGGCGCCCAGGTCCTGTCCCTGCAGGAGTTCCATGACGATATACGGCGCGCCGTCGTCCAGTCTGCCGACGTCGAGCACCTTGGCCACGTGCTCGCTCTTCAAGCGGACGACGGCACGACCCTCGTTGATGAAGCGGCTGACCATCTCTTCGCTGTCCATCGCCGTGGGCAGCAGGAACTTGAGCGCGACCTCCTGGTCCAGGTCCAGATGCCTGGCGGCGACGACAATGCCCATGCCGCCCATGCCGAGCACGCGCTCCACGCGATACTTCTTCGCGAGCACGTCGCCTGCGCGGACCGGCGCGTGGGCAAAGAGATCCATCGATTCCAGGTGATTCTACACCAGGGTCAGCGCGGGGCGCGGAGCTTCTTCTCGGCGGCTTCCTTGTCGCCACTGTAGCGCTCGATCGCGGTTTCCACGGAGATCTTGCCCTGCGCGAGCAGCCGCTCGAGCGCCATGTCCAGCGTCTGCATCCCGACGCTGCCGCCGGCCTGCATCGCGCTCGGGATCTGGAACGTCTTGCCGTCGCGGATCATCGCGGCGATGCCGCTGGTCCCGAGCAAGATCTCCTGCGCCGCAACGCGGCCCTTGCCATCCGCCGTGCGGAGCAGCTGCTGCGCGACGATGCCGATCAGGCTCTCGGCGAGCATGCCGCGAATCGCCGGCTGCTCGTCGAACGGGAACGAGTTGACGATGCGATCGATGGTGGCCGGCGCGCTGTTCGTGTGCACCGTTGCGAAGACCAGCACGCCATAGCTGGCGAGCTGCAGCGCGAGCTTCATGGTCTCCGTGCCGCGGAGCTCACCCACGAGCACCACGTTCGGATCCTCACGACCGGCCGCACGAATCGCTGCGGCGAAGCTGCCCGCATGCGCGCCGACCTCGCGATGGGTGACCTGCGCCTTCTCGGGCGTGTGCACGAACTCGACGGGGTCCTCGACCGTGATGATGTGGCACGCCCGCGTCTGGTTGATGTGACGGATCATCGCCGCGAGCGTGGTGGACTTGCCGGAGCCGGTGGGCCCGGTCACCAGGATCAGGCCGGCATGGCGCTCCGCGAGCTTCCTGACGGCGTCCGGGCACGCCAGATCCTTGAGCGTGGGGATCTTCGTGGGGATGGTGCGGAACACCGCTCCAGGCCCCGTGGTCTTGTTGAAGTAGTTTGCGCGGAAGCGCGCCTTGTCGCCGTACGCGTGGGAGAAGTCGAGGTCGAGCTCGGCCTCGAACTTGTGCCGGAGGTCCTCCGACAAGAGCTCGAACAGCAGGCCACGCAGCTCCGCGAGCGAGAGGGGGTTGTCGCGCAAGGAGACCAGCTGACCGCGGATCCGGCCTGTGGGTGGATGGCCAACGGCAAGGTGAAGATCGCTCCCGTTCTGCAGGAGCAGTGCGTCGAACAACATGTCGATCTGGGCCATGGCTCTAGGTCCCTCCCCGCACGAGCGCGTCGAGCTCGTTCGGTGACTCGGAGGCCGCGCGTGCGTCGTCGAGCGACACACGGCGCGTCTTGACCAGGTCAGCAAGGGACTCGTCCAGACGAACGATCCCGAGCGCCTTCCCGCGCTGCTGGAGGCTCGGGATCTGGAACGTCTTTGCGTCGCGGATGAGCGCAGACAGCGGCGGCGACGCCGGGAGCAGCTCCAGCGCCGCGTGCACCTGGGCGCGATCGGGGCTGGGGACAAGGCGCTGGCTGACGATGAGGCGGAGGCCCGCTGCGAGCGTCAACCGGACCTGCGGCTGATCGGCAGGCGGGAACAGATCGATGAGGCGGTCGATCGTCTTCGCGGCGCTCGGTGTGTTCATGGTGCCGAGCACCAGGTGTCCGGTCTCGCTCGCGGCAACGGCCATACGCACCGTCTCCACGTCGCGCAGCTCGCCAACGACGATCACGTCCGGATCTTCGCGGAGCGAGCCCTTCAGCGCGCTGCCGAACGATTGCGTGTGCGTCCCGACCTCGCGCTGGCTGATGAAGGCGCGCTTCCTGGGGTGGATGTGCTCGACGGGGTCCTCCACCGTGATGATGTGGTGGGTGGTGTTGCGGTTGAGCAGGTCGACAACGGCGGTGAGCGTGGTGGTCTTTCCGTGGCCGGTGGGCCCCGTGAACACGACGAGACCCTGATGATGGCTGGTAGCCTGCGCGACGCCGGGTGGAAGACCAAGGGACTCGATGGATGGCAGCTCGCGCGAGATGATCCGGAACACGGCCATGAGCCCGCCCTGATGACGAGCGACGTTCACGCGGAACCGACCGTGCCGCGGGCTCTCGTACGCGAAGTCGCACGACCCGTCCTCGCGCAGCTGTGCCTTGAGGCGCGGCGGAATGAGTGGGCGCACGTTGGCCTCGACCAGCGCTGGTGCGAGCACCTCCCCGATCGGACGCAGCTCGCCGGCGATCCGGAAGAGGACTGGACGGCCAGCGATGATCAAGAGGTCGCTGGCGAGCTGACGACGCGCCTCGAAGAGGATCGATTCGAACATCGCGCCGCCATCCGGCGGAGGCGGTGAGATGGACGCCACCGCAGAGACCGCCGGTCCGTCGGCAGGCTGCGCGACCATCACGGGAGGAGCGATCACGGGAGGTGCGATCACGGGAGGAGCGATCACGGGAGGTGCGATCACGGGAGGAGCGACCACGGGCGGCGGTGTGGGAGCTGCGGCTGGCGTGGCGAGCTCCGTCTTCGCCATGGCGCGCGGCGACGAATCCCCTCGGGTGACGGTGGGCGAAGGCGTGGGCGTGGCGTGGCGGTTCAGCGACGCACCGATCTGCTCGGACCGCGCGGACGGCGCAGGCACAGCGATCGGACGAGCGTCACGTGTGGCGATCGCGGCATCGGATGGCGCCGCCAGACCGGGCTTTGTCGGAAGCTTCGGTGGCTCGTCAGGGTCATCGCGCCGCACCGTTTTGGGTACGACCTTCGCCTCGACCCTGGCCTCGATCTTCACCTCGGGCTGTGTCTCGGCCTGCGCCTTCCGGTCGACCTTGGCCTCGATCTTCACCTCGGGCTTGGCCTCGACCTTCGCCTCGACCTTGGCGGCGGGCTTGGCATCGGGCTTCACATCGCGCTTGGAGACCGTGATCTTCGCCTGGATCTCCTGACCCCGCTGCAACGCGGAGAGCCCGACCACGCCGAAGCCCATCACGCGCGACGTCCACTGCTTCGGGGTGGACCCCAGATCCTCGACGTAGCGGCTCCCGCCAAGCGCCATGAGCAGCGTGAGGATGTCGTCGCCGGTGAGCTTCGTTTCCATGACGGGGTCGAGCGCAACCCCTGCGCGCGCCGCCGGCCGTCTGTCGCTTACGAGAACCAGCTCCGACACTTCAGGGATGTCAAAGGACTTCAGCAGCTCATCCAAGAATTTGGTCACGACCGGTCGATCTTACATGGGTCGGTACCACTTGTCTCGGGCCCGCGGCCCGCTGCTCGTCGCAACGAGCGGGACACCAAGGCGTGCGGCGACATCCTCTGCGTAGGTCGCGCGGTCGAAGGAAGACAGCCTAGGCGTCACGTCTGCGAGCGCGCGGGAAAGGCGCTCTTGATGCAGCAAATCGGCGGGCCGAACCACGCGAAGCTCGCCGCGAGCGTCCCACATCGTCTCATCCGTGCCGTCGTACCCATCGCAGACCGGGACGCGCTCACCCAGAAGAGCGAGCCGATCGAGGTTCGAGATGAGAAGGCCGTCCACACGACCGAGCACGCGAAGGGCGTACCTTGTCGCGACGAGATCGAGCGGTCCGCTGCGAAACGAGCCTTGCCACTCACCCCATTGGTTGTGATCGTGCGCGGACAGCGCGCTCCACGAAGGCATTGCGGTCACCATGGGGCCAGCGCCATGACGTGTGGTGTAGGCCCGCAGCACGCCCAGGCGCAGCACCTTGCCGTCGAAGCCCGCGAGCAGATCCTCGGCGTTCCTCCATGTGATGTCAGTCCATGTCGTGTAGGGGTGAAAACCCAGGTCCTGGTCGAGCAGGACACCTTGCGCGCCCTCGAACACGACGTGGCCCGGCCCCGCGAGCACGCCCGCGAGCAGCTCCGGCCCGACGATGCGAGCCGTACGAACGAACGCCTGGTAGCGCTCGAGCGCAAGGTCGACCATCGCCGGATCCGCCAGGAGAGAGAGCTCGCGCTCCACGGCCTCGTGCTCGGGAAGAGTGAGAGAGCGCGCGGCGACGAGCTTGCGCATGCGCACCGCGTCGAGGAGTCGTCGCGCCTTGTCCGGCTCCTCGAGATCGCCCACGCGAAGGACGTCGTCCATGCCGTCCACCACGTCCTTCATCGTGTCGCCGATGCCCATGCCGCAGCTGCCGTGGCGTTGCGTGCGGGCCATCTCGCGCAGGCGGTTCATGGCCACGTGGAACGGCGTCGTGATGACGGCGCCGCGCTCCACGTGCAGAAGAGAGAGCGGATCACGAACGCCCACGTTTGTAAGCTTCTTCGCCTCCGCCAGCGCGAAGATTGGATTCACCAGCACGTGCCGCGAGAGCAGCGTGGGCACGCCATTGAACGTGCCGCTCCCCCACTGCGCGAAGGTATGGTGACGCTCGCCCGACACGACGTTGTGCGCGGCCTGCGCGCCCCCGTTGTACCGGACGACCAACCCCGCACCTTCGCGCTGCGAGAGAGAGTCCACGAACGTGCCTTTTCCTTCGTCACCGAAGCCGAGACCGCACGTGAGCGTCACCCTGGCCATGGCTACAGCCTCCCCGTTCGCTCGGTGGGTGAGGCGCCGCGCCTCGCGGTCGGGAGGGCGCCCTTCGCAACCGTGGCGAGCGCGGTCTTTGCGGCCAGCTGGGCAAGCGCGCCCGCGACGCCCAGCGCGACGTCCGCCGGAACTCCTCCATCCGTGAGATCGCCTGCGAGCGCATCCACGTTCGCCGTCCCCTCGCAGAGCCCGATCGCAAGGCCGATCGCCTCGCACACGCCCTCCGCGTCCGGAAGCATGAGCACGTTCTCCATGCCCAGGAGCGACTGCCACCGCTCGGCAAGCGCGGGGTCCGACCCATGGCTCGCGCCGTTCGGGATGATGAAGAACACGTGGTAGCGCTCGCGCGCCTCGCGGATGATCTTCTCGATGGGGATCGGCGCGGTCACGTCGTCACCGACGATCTTGGAGAGCTCCGCGACGCTCGCCTCCTTGTAGGGCATCTCGTCGCCGATCAGGAACAGGTAGCCCTTCTTCTTGCGCTTGTCGAAGCAGTCGATGCTGGTGTGGCGCGCGAAGAAGTAGAGCGGGAGCTGGTAGCTCTCCTCGTAGGTACCTCCGCCGCCGCCCTCCAGGTAGAGGCGCCCAAGGTCGTCATCCATCTCGATGCCGCTCTCGAACTGCCCGACCTGCAGCGGCACGCGATCCGAGTTGTGGTCGCCCACGGCGCCGAACAAGATCTGTGGGTCCTGCACGTATCCCTTCCGTGACAGGAGACCCATGAGCTGCGGCAGCTTCTTCTGCAGCGTGACGGGAATGCCGCCCATCGAGCCCGTCACGTCGAACACCACGCCGATCGCGACCGAATTCGGATGCGTATCCGAGTCGCGCGACTCGCGGGTCTTGCCGCGCGGGTCCATCATCGGGTGCGCGGCCTTCTTCGCCTTCGGGTCTGCCCGCAGGCTCGCGTCGTAGACGAACGCGCTCTTGCCGGTGCTCTTCCGAAAGGCCTCGCGGTCCGCGTAGAAATCGTCACTCCAGTGGCTTCCACCCATGACATGCCTCCTTCTATTTCTTCTCTGTTCAGACTCACTCCGGCAGCAACAGCGGCCGGTAGACGGGCTTGCCGAGGAGCCTCGTCGCCAATCGATCGAGCTCCTCATGCAGCACCCATGCATCATCGGGGCGACGCGCGAGCTTCTCGTGCGTGCACGTCGCCAGGAAATCGCGCAGCTCCCGTGGAGCACTGGCGGGCAGGAGCCACGTCAGCGTCTTCGCCGCCATGAACACGTCGGTTCCGGGTTCGGCCGGCTCGCCCCTCAGCACTTCTCCCGGATAGAGCGCGCGGTGCGCGGGTGACAGCGCCGGGATCTTCTCGCCGCGCGGCACCGCGTAGCAGAAGTCCGTGAGCACCGCGCCGTGCGTTAGCGGATGCACAAGCACATGCAGCGGGAGCACCGCGCCGTGCACGAACCCGCGGGTGTGCACGAAACCCAGCACGGACAGGAGCCGCTTTGCGATCCACACGACGTCGCGCACATCCACATGGCCGCGCACCAGCGTGAGAGCGCGATGCTCTCCGAACAGCGGCATCACGTTCGCGCGCCGCCCGTCCTCCATCGTCATGGAGTCCAGCAACGCGGGCAGCTGCTGCAGAAACCGCGGTGCAGTCTTCTCCTTCCCGAAGAGCGCGCGGAGCGTTGTGGCCTCCGCATCGAGCAGATCGTTGTCGTCGGCGCTGCGTGCGACCTTCAGGAGCACGCGGGGGTTTTCGGGATCGTCGCCGTCGGCCGGGTAGAGCTCGCACACGTCGCCTTCGATCACCGGGCCCAGCGTGTTGTACATGCGCCGCTTCGTGCGGATGGTCGCGCGCTCACCCACGGGCAGTCCGTCGCCGTAGAGCCCCAGCTCGATCTTGTACTCCGCCGCGCGGCGGAGCGCGTTCACGCGGACAAGACCGCGGGTCGCCGCATCACGCTCGCGGTCGCTGGCGCGGTCGGGGTGAATGACGTGTGCGAGCTCGCGGTAGCGGTGCGACAGCGTCCCCAGCTTGTCCGCGCGGGTGCCGGCGAGCGCTCCGAACAGCTCTTCGGGCGCGCTGGCATGAAGGGCCCTCTCTATCTGCCGTGCCGCGGTGCTCATACGAGAGAACATGGGACTCCTTGATAAAGTGTCAAGTACTTTTTCTGTGGGTTGGTGTATGTTGGGCGCATGAGAACGCGCGCTGCCGTCGCCTACGAACCGAACAAGCCTCTGGTGATCGAGACCGTGGACCTGGAAGGGCCCAAGGCCGGTGAGGTGCTCGTCGAGATCAAGGCGACCGGCATCTGCCACACCGACGAGTTCACGCGCTCAGGCGGTGACCCCGAGGGGCTCTTCCCGGTCGTCTTCGGTCACGAAGGCGCTGGTGTCGTGGTGGACGTAGGGCCGGGCGTCACGACTTTGGAGATGGGTGACCACGTCATTCCGCTCTACACGCCGGAGTGTCGCGCGTGCAAATCGTGCCTCTCGCAGAAGACGAACCTGTGTACGGCCATTCGCGCCACGCAGGGCAAGGGCGTGATGCCGGACGGGACGTCGCGCTTCTCCATCGGCGGCAAGAAGATCCACCACTACATGGGCTGCTCGACGTTCGCGAACCACACGGTCCTTCCGGAGATCGCGCTCGCGAAGGTCCGCAAGGACGCCCCATTCGAGAAGATCTGTTACATCGGCTGCGGCGTCACCACGGGCCTGGGCGCGGTGTTCAACACGGCGAAGGTGGAGCCGGGCGCCAACGTCGTCATCTTCGGCCTTGGCGGCATCGGCCTGAACGTGGTGCAGGGCGCGCGCATCGCCGGCGCGGACATGATCGTTGGCGTGGACCTCAATCCCAAGCGCGAGGCCCTGGCGCGCAAGTTCGGCCTCACGCACTTCGTGAACCCGAAGGACGTGAAGGGCGACCTGGTCGCGCACCTGGTGGAGCTCACGAAGGGCGGCGCGGACTACAGTTTCGAGTGCGTGGGCAACGTGGACCTCATGCGCCAGGCGCTGGAGTGCTGCCACCGCGGCTGGGGCGAGTCGATCATCATCGGCGTGGCCGCAGCGGGCCAGGAGGTGAAGACGCGTCCGTTCCAGCTGGTCACCGGGCGCGTGTGGAAGGGTACTGCGTTCGGCGGCGCGCGAGGCCGCACCGAAGTGCCCAAGATCGTCGACTGGTACATGGACAAGAAGATCGACATCGACACCATGATCACGCACACGCTGCCGCTCGAGCGCATCAACGAGGCATTCGATCTGATGCACTCGGGCGACTCGATCCGCACGGTGGTCACGTTCTGACATGATCGATCTCAAGATCACCGGCGGCACCATCGTGGACGGCACCGGCCGCGCCGCCTTCACGGGAGACGTGGGAATCGACGCCGGGCGCATCGTCGCCGTGGGTGAGTGCAAGGAGAGCGCGCGTCGCACGCTCAGCGCGAACGGCGCGCATGTGCTGCCCGGCTTCGTGGACATCCACACGCACTACGACGGGCAGGTCTCGTGGGACGAGGAGCTGTCGCCCACGTCCATGCACGGCGTCACCACGTGCGTGATGGGAAGCTGCGGTGTGGGCTTCGCGCCGGTGCGCCCGGGCCGTGAGGACAAGCTCATCGAGCTCATGGAAGGCGTGGAGGACATTCCCGGCTCCGCGCTCGCAGAGGGCATCAAGTGGGGCTGGGAATCGTTTGCACAATACATGGATGTGATCGGGGCCATACCCCACGCGATCGACTTCCTGGTGCAGGTGCCGCACGACCCGCTCCGCATGTACGTCATGGGCGAGCGCGCCATTGCATCGGAGACGGCAACGGACGACGACATCCTGGAGATGCAGCGGCTTCTCCGCGGCGCTCTCCTTGCGGGCGCTGCCGGCTTCACCACGGGCCGCAGCGACAATCACCGCACGGCACGCGGCGCCGCAACGCCTGCGTCGGAGGTGGACGGGCGCGAGCTCGCGGGCATCGCGCACGCATTCCAGGGTCTCTCGCATGGCGTGCTTCAGGCCGTGAGCGACTTCGACATGATGCGCGGCCCGGAGCGCTTCGGCCCCGAGCTCGAGCTTCTGCTCCACATGGCGGAGGCGACCGGCGGACGGCCCCTGTCCATCTCCACGATGCAGCGCGATCATGCGCCGGACCAGTGGCGCAAGATCCTCGAGGGCGCCGAGCAAGCCTCCGGACGCGGGCTCGACGTGCGCTGTCAGGTCGGCGCGCGCGGCATCGGCGTGCTCCTTGGTCTCGAGGCGACGTTCCACCCGTTCATGGGCTTCCCTTCGTACAAGGCGATCGCGCAGCTCTCGCTTCCGGAGCGCGTCGCGCGCATGAAGACGCCGGAGCTACGCGCGAAGATCCTGTCCGAGAAGAGCGAGAAGATCGCAGGCGACGGGACCGCCATCCCGCCGCTCGCGGACTTCTTCCTTGCGAACCTGGACATGGTCTCCATGCGGCTCTACCCGATGGGCGAGCGCCCCGACTACGAGCCCAAGATGAACACCTGCCTGCTCGCGGACGCCACGCGCACCGGCACGCCCGTGCTGGAGGTGATCTACGACGCGCTCCTTCGGGACGAGGGCAAGGCGCTCCTCTACTTCCCGGTCTACAACTACACGGGCCTCAACCTGGACGTGGTGCACGAGATGCTCATGCATCCGCGCGCGCTCATGGGCCTGGGCGATGGCGGCGCGCACGTGGGCACCGTGTGTGATGCGAGCATGCCGACCTTCCTGCTCACGCACTGGGCACGCGACAGAGCGAACGCCGGATCGCCTGGAATTTCCATGGAACGCGTGGTGAGGATGCAGGCGCACGACACCGCGCGCTTCATCGGCCTGAACGATCGCGGCACGCTGGAGGTGGGCATGCGCGCGGACCTGAACGTGGTGGACCTCCAGAAGCTCGCGCTCCTTCGCCCCACGATGCAGAACGATCTCCCGGGAGGAGGCCGTCGCCTCGTGCAGAGAGCGGAGGGCTACCTCGCGACGTTCGTGGGTGGCGAACAGATCTCCGACGGCGGCGTCCTCAACGGCGCGCGGCCAGGGCACCTGGTCCGTCTCCGAAGCTGACCCCACGAACTTCGACATCGACAGCGACTTCGACTTCGACCTCGACTTCGACTTGGCTTCGACCCCGACTAGAATTGCACGCCGACGCGCGCTTGGACCTCGTGCAGTGCGTGGGCTCCGTCTCGCGCGTTGTCGTTCACGCCCTTCGCGAGGAGCTGACCGGGTGCGACGGCGCGCTGCGACGAGGTCTGGACGGGGCCGTTCTGGTTGCTCGCTGTGGTGGGGGCGCTGTCCGGGAAGAGGTAGCCGCTGTAGTCCAGCGACACGCGCACGTGCCTCGTGGCCCAGTAGTTCACGCCAAAGGAGATGCCGTGCACGTCGATGTCTCCCGTTGGCGTGAGCGCGTCGTCCGTGCCGCCGCGGCGTGAGCCGTCGTAGCCGGCATGAAGTCTCTCGTATCGGGCGACCAGCTGGACGCCGTGGCTCGGTACTCGCTGCGGCTTCTCGAAGTCGAGATGCAGCGGTTTGCCGACGCTCGGGTAGTTGATGAGGCTGCGCTCGCCCAGGACCCAGTAGCTGGCTTGGGCGTAGAACGATGCGCCGCGCAGCCCGCCTTTTCGCGCCGAGCCGTAGAGCTGATAGCCATCCCACCCCTCGCGCGTGTTCTCGTCCAGGACGACCACCTCGCCCGAGAGATCAAACCGCCCAAGAGGCACGTAGAGGTCCGCTCAGATCGCGCTCTGGTCCGTGCTTGGGATGATGTGCGTCAGGTGCCCGGCCGAGTCCTTGTAGGTTGCACGGAAGAACGAGTAACCGCCCTGCGTGGTGAACGGCGTGACGTCGTAGCCCACGCTCTTGCCATCGCGCGAGCCTCCGCGGAAGGAGACGCCCACTTGCGCGTCGGCCAGCATGCGCGGACCGCGGGTCACGAACGGCCTGGCGAGCACACGCGCGACCAGATCGTAGCGCGAGTCCACGTTGAGGCGATTCTGACCGTCGCCGTTGTAGATGCCGACGGTGTAGTAGAGCGCGCGGCTGGGCAGCTCTCCCCATGCCATGGCCCCGATGTCCCTTGTGGTGGGCGCAGCGTAGAGACGCGCGGTCATGGATCGCTCGAGAAAATACGTGGTGTTGTCGCTGATGCGCGCCTCCATCCCGAACGGCACCAGGTACTGACCCACCTGAACATTGAAGTAAGGGGACGCAGCGAAGTTCACGAAGACGTCGGTGGGCGCCGGCTTCACCTGTGGCGCCTGCACGGCGGCGCTCTGGTCCACGCACGTGAGCGCGCCGGTCTTTGGGTCCACCGAGCACGCGCGCGTCTCCGCATGCGCACCGGCGTTGTCCAGTGCCGTGGGGCCGAACTCTGCGGACAGCTGCCACTGCCACTTCTCGAAGAACTCGCCGCCGATCTCGGTGCGCGCGCGACGCAGGAAGATGCCGGAGCCCAGGCCAGCGTCGGCTGGAAGATCGTTCACGCCTGGTCCAAATGACGCGAGCGCATCGACGTGCACGCGACCCTGCACGTAGAGCCGGAACACATCGTCCTTGTCGCGCAGGTAGAAGAGCCCGTCGCGGAAGCCGGCGAGCGGCGGCGACTCTTCTCTTGCGGCCGCGGGCGCAGACGCGGGCGCCACGTAGGCACTCTCGGCTACGAGCGCGGGCGCGGTCATGGGGGCGAGGACCTGAAGATCGCTGCCGCCACGGTATCTGCAGTGCCACGTGAGATCAGGATCGCGCGACCGCCTTCACGGCTCTGCGCGTAGGGCGCCCACGCGAGCGGCTCACTCGTGAGGACCCGCACGCGACCGAAGTCGTTCAAGCGCAGCGAGCTTGCAGGGCGGGCCGCGTTCTCCTCCACATCGTATGCAGAGAGGATCGCATCGACCGTCGCGCGGACCTTCTTCGCGCCATGCTTCAAGAGCAGCGTCGCACCGGGCACCAGCGCCTCGCGCCCCACCCATGCAAGATCGAGCTCCACCTGGCGTGCGGGCTCGAGGGCGCTCGCCTCGGGCAAGAAGACGTCGCCGCGAGACACGTCGACCTCGTCCTGCAGCGTGATTGTCGCAGACTGGCCGGCGTGCACCATCGGGCTCGGGCCATCCAGCAGCTCGATGCGCTCGATGCGACTCGTGAGACCGCTTGCCGCGACCTTCACGACGTCACGTTCGCGAAGCTCACCGGAGGCCAGCGTGCCCACATAGCCGCGCCTTGCAAGCGAGCCTACGCCCTGCGGACGGCGCACCCACTGCACCGAGAAGCGCGCTTCGCTCGTGCTCCGCGCCGTGGTCTCGAGCTCTGCGAGATGCGCGTAGAGCGTTGGCCCGTCGAACCACGGCATGCGCGTGCTGGCGCGCACCACGTTGTCTCCCGACAGCGCACTGACCGGGAAGAACGATAGCGCGGTGCGAGGCCGCCCAACCGTCAGCGGACTCCGGGACGCGTACTCGCACGCCCACTCGCGCGCACGCACGAACGCGTCGTGGGAGAAGCCGACTGCGTCCATCTTGTTCACCACGATGACCACGTTCGGCACGCCCAGGAAGAGCCCCGCGGCAAGGTGCCGCTTCGTCTGCGGAAGCAACGAGTCGGTGGTCTTCGTCGGATCCACCAGGACCAGCAGCACGTCCGCGGTGGACGCAGCGGTGAGCGTGTTACGTGTATACTGCACATGTCCTGGCGCGTCCGCCAGGATGAAGCGGCGCAGCGGCGTGGTCGCAAAACGCCAGGCCACGTCGATCGTGATGCCCTGCTCGCGTTCGGCGCGGAGCCCATCCGTCACCAGCGACAGATCAGCTTCGGCCTTTCCCTGGCGCGCGCTCACGTCCGTCACATGGGAGAGCTGGTCGGTGAAGATGGTGTCCGTGTCGAAGAGCAGACGACCAATGAGGGTGCTCTTGCCATCGTCTACGCTGCCGGCGGTTGCGCAACGAAGCGGAAGATCGCAGTACGTGCTCATCAAAAATATCCCTCTTTCTTTCGGTCTTCCATCGCTGCATCCGTGGCGCGGTCATCTGCGCGGGTGGCGCCGCGCTCGGTCACGCGTGCGTCTTGCACTTCTCGCAGCACCTCTGGAAGCGTGCGCGCGGAGGAGCGCACTGCGCCCGTGCACGAGGCGTCGCCTACCGTGCGGAAGCGCACCGTCTCCGTGAATGACACCTCGCTCGCGGTGCGCTGCACGAAGGGCGTGACTCCGTAGAGCATGCCGTCGCGCTCGAACACCTCGCGCTCGTGCGCAAAGTAGATGTCCGGAACGCGAAGGTCGCGCGCGGCGATGTAGCTCCACACGTCAAGCTCGGTCCAGTTGGAGATCGGAAACACGCGCAGGTGCCCGCCCTTCGCAACGTCCAGGTTGTAGAGGTCGAACATCTCGGGGCGCTGGTTCTTCGGGTCCCATCCGCCAAGCTCGTCCCGCACGCTCACGACGCGCTCCTTTGCGCGCGCGCGGTCCTCGTCTCTTCGCGCGCCACCGAACGCGGCGTCGAAGCGGTGCTCCGCGATCGCGTCAAGGAGCGTCACGCTCTGCAATCGATTGCGGGACGCGCGTGGCCCGCGCTCTTCCGTGACCCGCCCCTCATCGATCGACCTCTGCACGCTCGCCACGATGAGGGGCACCGAGAGCGACGCGCAGAGCGCATCACGAAACGCGATCACCTCCTCGAAGTTGTGCCCCGTATCCACGTGCATGACGGACAGCGGCAGCTTCTCGCCTGCGAACGCGCGCGCACAGAGGTGCAGCAGGATGATGGAGTCCTTCCCTCCCGAGAAGAGGAGGACCGGACGCTCACGCTCGGCGACCACCTCGCGGATCGTGTGGACGGACTCTTCCTCGAGAGCGGCGAGCGCAGGAGCAAGACGGGGGTTCGTAAAGGCCATGCGGTTTGTCTAGCATCACGGACATTCGTCCGCTATAACGAATATCCGTTATAACGGACGTTCTGCCAGAGGCTTTAATTCAGCCTCGGAAAGCGCGCAAGGCTCACATGTGGTGGTTTCTAGGTTCCCTCGGCATCGTGGCTATCGAGGCGTCATACGTTCCCCAGATCGCGCGCCTCTTCCGCATCAAACGCGCGGATGACGTGAGTCTCTTCTTCCCTTCGCTCAACGCGGCGGGGCGTGTGCTTGCGCTTGCCTACTCCGTGCTGTCGCACCAGCCAGTGTTCGTCGTCGGCTTCATGGTTGGGCTCGTGCTCCGGTTGACGCTGCTTGCGCAGGTCATCTGGTACCGGAAGCTCGCGAAGCGCAGACAATCGGTAGAGGCAAGAGGCGCGAGCGCGCCTGATGCCGTCGACACGCACGACGTGATCGTCACCACCACGCCGGTGCATCCGTGACCGCGCATCCCAAGGTAGTGGACGCCACGCAGCACGGCGCGCAGCACGGCTCCGCGTTCGAGGCGCTCGTGCTTGCGGCGGAATCGGGGCTGGACCCGTTCGTCGAAGCGGCCGTGGCCACGTTCGGTGCTTCGCTGTCCATCGCGTGCAGCTTTGGCGTGGAAGACATGGTGGTGCTGGACGCCGTGGCAACTGCAGCGCGCGACCGCAAGGACAAGCCCACTGTGTTCCTTCTGGACACGGGTCGACTGCATCAAGAGACGTTCGATCTCGTGGAGCGCGTGCGAGATCGCTACGCGCTTCCCATCACTGTCTACGCGCCGTCGGCACTGGATGTGGAGACGCTGGTCAACACGCAGGGCACCAACGGCTTCTACGGGAGCGTGGACGCACGCAAGGAATGCTGCCGCGTCCGCAAGGTGGTGCCGCTGGCGCGCGCGCTCGCGAAGGCTTCTGCGTGGATGACCGGACTCCGGCGCGAGCAGTCGATCACACGCGCCGAGATCGCAAAGGTGGAGGTGGATGACGCGCACGGCGGCATCCTCAAGCTGTCGCCGCTCACCAGCTACACGGAGGCAGAGGTGTGGGCACGCGCGAAGGAGCGCGACATCCCGACGCACGCGCTTCACGCCCGCGGCTTTCCGTCCATCGGCTGCGCGCCGTGCACACGCGCAATCCAGCCAGGTGAGGACGCGCGCGCAGGTCGCTGGTGGTGGGAGAGCGCGGAGCACAAGGAGTGCGGCCTGCACGGGAGGAAGAGCAAATGAGCGCTCTTTTCCCGCTGTTCCTGAAGCTCGACGGACTGCCCGTGCTGGTCGTGGGCGCAGGGCCCGTTGCGCTGGAGAAGACGCGAGCGTTGCTTGCGGTCGGCGCGCGCGTTCGCGTGGTCGCGGTCGACGTGACGGAGGAGTTCAAGGACGTCCCCGTCACCATCGACCGCAGGGCCTTTCATCAGAGCGACGTGAGCGACGTCTTCTTCATCGTCGCCGCGGCAACACCAGAGGTGAACCGCGCCGTGCTCGCCGCGGGGAACGCAGCGCATCGCTTCGTGGTCGCGGTGGATGATCCGGACGCGTGCACCGCGTACGGGGCTGCGGTGCTGGAGCGCGGCGGCGTGTCGATCGCGTTCTCCTCATCGGGCCGCGCGCCCTCGCTCGTGGCTCTCTTGCGGCGTGCCGTGGACTCGCTCTTGCCCGACGACCTGTCGGAATGGCGACTCACGGCCGAGTCGTTGCGAGCGACGTTGAAGGAGAAGGGCGTCCCCCTGGCCGAGCGCACTCCGCTTCTCCTCTCCGCGCTGCAAGCCATGTACGCACCGCCGCCGCGGGCGTGGACGAGCGACGCCGGTACGAATGGAGGCACGGCATGACTGGTCACGTGACACTCGTGGGCGCAGGGCCCGGTGATCCCGAACTCCTCACGCTACGCGCAGCCCGCGTGCTCTCGGAGGCAGACGTGGTCCTCTACGATGCGCTCGTGGACCCACGCGTGCTCGACCTTGCAGGGCGCGCGCGCAGGCTTTTTGTAGGCAAACGGCGCAATCGACATGCGGTCTCTCAGGAGACGATCGGAAAGCTTCTGGTCCGTTTTGCGCGACGCGGAGAGCGCGTAGTTCGCCTGAAGGCCGGCGATCCGTTCGTGTTCGGCCGCGGCGGCGAAGAGATGCTGGCGTGCACCCAGGCCGGCGTCTCCGTCAGCGTGGTCCCAGGCGTGACCAGCGCCTTCGCCGCTCCACTGCTGGCGAACATCCCCGTCACGCATCGGGGTGTTTCGCGCGGCTGCGTCGTGCTCACGGGCACGCCGCGTGAAGCGTACGAGTCGCTGCTCCCGCGCCTTCACGCGCAGGACGTCACCATCGTGCTGCTCATGGCGCTCGACGCGCGCGCGGCGATCTCCGCGTTCGCCATCGCGAACGGATTTTCGCCCACCCATCCTGCCGCGATCCTCTGCGGCGCCTCCACGGCCGCGGAGGCGACCTGGATCGGAACCCTTGAAGAGCTCCCCCATGCGGTCATCCCGGAAGGACCACCGGGTGTGCTCGTCCTTGGAGAGACCGTGCGCTTCGCCAGCGCGCTTCGTGAGATCACGTTCGAGAATCGAAAAGCAGGAGTCATCGCATGAGCCAGCAAGAATTCGGTGTGGCACGTAACTCGTTCGCCAGCGCGGGTGAGATCGACACGTTTCTGGGCACGCTCGCGCGATTCGAGAGCGGCGAGATCAGCCCCGACGAATGGCGCGCCTTCCGCCTGGTATCCGGGACCTACGGCCAGCGGCAAGAGGGCGACCTCTCCATGCTGCGCGTGAAGATCCCGCAGGGCATCCTCACGAGCGCGCAGGTGCAGGCGATCGCGCACGTCTCGGAGACCTACTCGCGCGGCTTCTCGCACGTCACCACCCGGCAAAACGTGCAGTTCCACTTCATCCCGCTCCATCAGGTCGGCGCAGCGATGAGCGTGCTCGAAGCCGCGGGCCTGACCACGCGAGAGGCATGCGGCAACTCCGTTCGCAATGTGACCACCAGCGCAACGGCCGGTGTGGCAGACGACGAGGTGTTCGACCCCGTGCCGTTCGCAGAGGCCTTCACGCGCCACTTCCTCCGGCACCCGCTGTCCTCCACGCTGCCGCGCAAGTTCAAGGTCGCGTTCTCTGGCGGCGGGCGCGATCACTCGTTCGCGGCGATCAACGACATCGGCTTCTTTGCGCGATGGGGCGCATCCGACACGCCGTGCTTCCGCGTCGTGGTCGCCGGTGGAACGGCCACCATGGTCGCAAGCGGCCGCCTTCTCTTCACGGAGCTCCCGGCGACCGACATCCTTGCGGTGGGAGAGGCGCTGCTCGCGCTGTTCCACGCGCGCGGTGATCGGGAGCACCGCCAGAAGAACAGGATGAAGTTCCTGGTGAAGACCATGGGCTGGGACGCATTCCACGCAGAGTTTCTGACGCACTTCGAGGTCGCGAAATCACGCGCGCTGCGTCTTCCGTTCGATCCGTCGCGACCCCCGCGGGCCACGGCGCCCGCGTCGCGCACGCCCGTTCCGAGCTCCCAGGAGATAGACGCGCTGCTCGGCGCAGACCGCGTGAAGGGCCCGGGGATCGTGCCGCGGCATCTGCCCATCGTCGACGCAAAGCGCGAGGCCACACGCGCGCGATTCCTCGAGACCAACGTCGCTCGTCAGCGACAGGATGGATTCTCCATCGTGACGGTCACGCTGCCGCTCGGCGATGTGTCGTCGGGGCGGTGGCGCGTTCTATCGCGTCTGGCAGAGGCGTACGCGGATGGTGAGCTGCGCACCACGGCCACCCAGAACGTCGTGCTGCGATGGGTCCCCACCGAAGATGTGAATGCACTCTACACACATCTGGATCGCATCGGCCTGGGCCGACCGGACCCGGTGTCCATCGCGGACGTGGGCAGCTGCCCCGGAGCGGAGTCATGCAAGCTCGCAGTCACTCAGTCGCGCGGCGTCGCGGCGCTCGTGAACGAGGAGCTAGAGAATGATCTGGCGCTCCTCGATCGCGCAAAGGGCCTCGAGGTGCGCGTATCCGGCTGCCCGAACGGCTGCGGCCTGCACCACGTAGCGGGCATCGGACTACAGGGCGGGCTCCGCAAGGTGGATGGAAGGCCCGTCCCGCAGTACTTCCTGACAATCGGCGGAGACGCCTCCGGGGAAGTGGCGCGCTTCGGCCGTCTAGCAGCGAAGGTACCCGCGCGACGAGTCCCCGCCGCGATCCGCAAGCTAGTAGCGCTCTACGAACGAGAGCGCGAAAGCGCCGAGGAGCCAATAACCAAGTTCCTGGGCCGCGTGGACATCGCACTAGTAAAGAAGGAGCTAGCCGACCTAGAAAAGCTAGACAGCTCCACCGCCACCCCAGAAGACTTCATAGATCTAGGAGAAACCAAAGCCTTCGCCCCAACAACCACCGAAGGCGAATGCGCGGTCTGACGACCAAGCACCGGGCCACTTCAGTCGCAGCGCGGCCCCTCAATCACAATTGACCTTGTCGATCATGACTGAGCACTTGCAAGAGCGGTCTTTGACCATCTTGTTGTTCTTGCAGACAAGCTTGGTCTTCTTGTCGGTGGAGCAGGCGAACTTTCCTTCGTACTCGCTCGAGTCGCAGGTGTCGCCCAGGTCCGAGATGGTCTCGTCGCACTCGAGCTCGGTGCCACGCTGGCGGCAGCCGTGCATTCCCTTGCAGGTGGCGCCGAGGGTCATCTTGCCGCTCTTGCAGAGGAGGAGGTTCTTCTTGTCCTCGGTGCAGGAGGCGTTTCCCTCGTTCTCCTTGGTGCATGGCGAGCCCACGGAGCTGGCGCCCAGATCGCACTTCGCGCCCTCCACGTTGGAGACGCAGCCAAGGGCGCCCTTGCACGCGTCGATCAGCTTCCAGTGACCCGTCTCGCACTTGATCATCGACTTGCGATCGCCGGAGCATGAGGGCTTGCCTTCTTCGAGGCACCCCTCGCCGACCTTGTACTCGCTGTGCGAGCAGCTGCCGTCGCCCACGACGGTCATGCACCCGGTCGGGCCTTCGCACGCGAGAGCCTCCCACTTGCCCTGGATGCAGAAGAGGCCAGTCTGCTTGTCAAGGCACTGGACCTCCCCCGCGGTCTTGCAAGCAGCTCCGGCGACAGGCGGCTTCTTGCACGCCACCACGAGAAAAGAAGCCGAAACGACGGCGGCGACGACGATCACACGCGCAGCTCTGGAGGTCCCCTTGTGCATGGCCCCAACCCTACCATGAGAGGTAGACCAAAGAATGTCACCCGGACGTGGGTATCATCCTCTCGTGAGCCGCAGACTCGGGTTCCTCACCGTGACCTCATGGCTGGCCTTCGCGTGCGGAGCGGCCGCAACGCCAGGCGCAATGGGGACGAGGACGGCGACATCGACGGCGACTTCGACGGCGACCTCGACGGCGACTTCGACCTCGACCTCGACCTCGACCTCGACCTCGACCTCGACCTTGCCCTCGACCCCTTCCCTCCCCCCTCCGCCGACCTCCGACGAGGAGCGGCTCGCCGACGAGATCGCCACGCTCCGTCACGTCACCCGCAAGGCGGCTCTCCACGTCGAGACCGTGGACGAGGAGACCTTTCGCCGGCGCACTGCGCTGCCTCCGGCAGACGTGGCGACCGTGTCCACGTACGTCGCGTTCGGTGTGATCCGCCACGACCCGCGGGCTGCGCCTCCGCCGAGTCAGCGTGCGTACCTGGGCCTCTACGATTTCTCGGCGCACGCTCTCTATCTTCGCAAGGGCCTGCCGCCGTCGAGCGAGCGTGGAGTGCTGGTTCACGAGCTCGCACACGCGCTCGAGGACCAGACCTTCGGCATGCCCGACGGCGAGGAGCGCGACGAAGATCACGCGCTCGCACTGAAGTCGCTCTACGAGGGCGACGCGATGGTCGTGCGCGAACTGTACGCGGCCTCGGCAGAGAACACGGATCCTGGAAAGCGCCTCGAGCATGCCGTGTTCGTCGTGCGGACGAACCCGCGCGCCCAGCTAGCGCGCGCGCTGGGTGTGCCAGAGATCGCCACGCGCGAGCCAAGATTCAACGAGACGATCTCCGCGTACATGGATGGGATGATCTTCGTCGCGAAGCTCTACGAGCATGGCGGCTTCCCCGCGATCGATCACGCGTTTGCGAGCCCGCCCGAGAGCACGGAGCAGATCCTGCATCCCGAGAAATTCATCGCTGGCGAGAAGCCCGTCACCGTGGAAGCACCCGCGCCGCCCGTCGGCTCCGAGAAGCTCGCGGAGGGGACGTGGGGGGAGCTTCGCACGCGCCTCTTGCTCGGTCGCTGCGGCAAGACCGCCGTCGTGGACGGATGGGGCTGGGGCGGCGACCGCTACGTCGTGGCGAAGAGCGGTGGCTCGGAGCTGTCACTGTCCTGGAGCACCGTCTGGGACACCGAGGGCGACGCGATGCGCTTCGAGAACGCGCTCAAGAACGCCGCCGCCTCGTGCTGGCCTTCGGAGCAGCGTGGCGGCATGTGGATCGGCAAGAAGGATCAGGTCCGCCGAGACGGGTTGCGTGTACTCTACACACGAGGCGCTTTCTAGGACCAAATGAGCTCGCCGTGGGATACTCCCCGCGATGACCTCCCTCCGCGTGCCTGCGTCGCTGCTGGGAACGCTCGTGCTCGGAGCGGGTGTTCTCCTCGCGGCGTGTGGCTCGTCGCACGACGGCAGCGCCGACGCGGACGCATCCGCCGACGCATCGCAAGGCTCGCTCGATGCATCAGGCATTGACGCGAGCGACACCGACACGAGCCCGCCGCTCGACAACGGCGCGCCGTCCACCGTCTACCCTGCGCCGCACCCCGCGCCGCCGCAGCTCACGAACGCGAAGGGCGGGCCGGTGCTCGCGACGCCCAAGGTGATGTTCCTCTACTACCCGGGCTACCCGTACGAGACAGCGCTCGACGCGTTGGGCCAGGCGCTCGGCGCATCCACGTACTGGGCAGCGGCCACGGCGGAGTACGGCGTGGGACCGCTCGCGTGGGTCTCGTCGAAGGAGCTCACGGGCCCTGCGCCCGCGAAGATCAGCGACACCGAGATCGACACCTTCTTCCACGACCAGCTCATCGCCAGCGCGTTCGGCCTCCCGGACACGAACACCATCTACACGTTCTTCTATCCCGCGAGCACGACCATCACCTCCGGCAGCAGCCAGAGCTGCAGCTCGTTCGGCGGCTACCACTCCAACGTCGCCGCGCAGGTCGGAGGCATGGTGAAGACGTTCGCGTATGCGGTGGTCCCCACGTGCACCGGCTTCGGCGGCCTTCAGGGCGTGCAGGAGATCACCGGCGCGCTGAGCCACGAGCTGGTCGAGGCCGTCACGGATCCGTTTCCCACGACCAGCGCTGGCGCCGACACCGCGTACGGCAACGTGGACGACGATCACTTCGTGTGGACGCTCGGCGGCGGCGGAGAGTCCGGCGATCTGTGCGTTCCCGAACCAGATGCATTCTACAAGGATATGACGCTGGGCCTCACGGTGCAGCGCACGTGGTCCAACGCGCAGGCCGCGGCAGGCCACGATCCATGCGCGCCGTCTCTGGGCACGCCGTTCTTCGCCAGCGCGCCCGTGCTGCCGGACGTGGGCACGGTGAAGCTGCCCATGGGCTTTGGCCGCGGCGCGGTCACGTCGAAGAGCGTGCGCATCCCCGTGGGTGAGAGCCGCGTCGTCGAGGTCGATCTCTACAGCGACCAGGCAACCAGCGGCCCATGGAAGGTGTCCGCGCGCGATGCCCTTGCCGACCTGGGCGACAACAAGACGCTCTCCTTCGTGTGGGATCGCACGTCCGGCCTGAACGGAGAGAAGCTTCACGTCACCGTGTCCGTGCACGGCACGTCCAGCTTCTTCCCCGGCGCGCATGCGTTCACCGTCTACTCCACGCTCGGCGCGTCCGTGCACGCCTGGACCGCGCTGGTTCTGGAGTAGCGCATGACCATCCCGCCCGATTCGACCACGCGCGTCGATCCGCGCACCGCGGAGCTGGAGGGGCATGCGCCCGTGCTGGTTGCGCGCGCGGCGGCGCTACGTGAGGAGCTCGTGCAGCTGCTTGCGCGCGAGCCGCTGCTCAAGATCCACTCGGTCACCGCGCGCGTGAAGTCTGCGGAGAGCCTGGAAGGAAAGCTGGCGCGCCCGGACCGCACCTACGAATCGCTCTGGGACGTGACGGATCTGGTGGGGCTCCGCGTGATCACCTACTTCGAGGACGACGTTGATCGTGTCGGTCGCCTGGTGGAGGCGCACTGGCCCGTGGACTTCGCCAACTCCACGGACAAGCGGCGGCGACGGGAGACGTCTGCCTTCGGCTACAGCTCACTCCACTACGTCTGCACCATGACGGCGGACGGCACGCTGCCAGAGAGCGCGCGCTGCGAGGTCCAGGTGCGCACGCTGCTCGAGCACGCGTGGGCGGAGATCGAGCACGACCTTGGCTACAAGGCAGCGGCGCAGATGCCGAAGCACGTGGAGCGCAGGCTGGTGCGCCTGGCGGGTCTCCTGGAGCTGGCCGACCAGGAGTTCGCGCGCATCCGCGACGACCTCCAGAGCTACGCACACGCGCTGCCCCGACGCATCGAAGAGAACTCCGGCGCGGTCGCGCTCGATCGGCTCTCACTCGCCTCGTTGCTCGACATGCCAGAGGCGCGCGCGCTCGATCACCGGATCGCGAAGGCCATGGGAAAGAAGCTGGGAACGGAGCCGTTCTTCCCGGAGTACCTCCTGCGCATGCTGGCGCTCTCCGGAATAGAGACGGTGGGGGATGCGCGGGCTGGGCTCGCGAAGCACGAGGACGCGATCGTCTCCATGGTCGCGCCGTACTTCGCGTTCGCGTGGGCAAGCTTCCAGCTCTCCACGGAGGCCATGCCTCGGGCGCCGCGCGGCTACTCGCTCTTCTTCCTGGCGCACGCGACCGTGCTGTTCGCGGAGTCGCTCGGCGTGAGCAAGGCAGAGCGGCTCGCACGCCTCTATCGCGAGCTCGATTACCCGGATGACGAGAAGAAGGCGCAGAAGGTCGCGAGCGAGCTCGTACGCGCGTTCACCGGCGGGGCGCCGCCAGAAACTGGCTAGCCGGTGCGCAGGCGCTTGGCCGCGACGACGAGCACGTCCTCGCGTACTTCGGCGAGCGTCTTGCACCCCGTCTTCTTCAAGACGTGCCGGACGTGCGTCTTGTAGGTGTTGTCGGTGATGTCTTGCTCGTTCATGTACTGCTCGCGTGGAACGCGGGCGACAGCGGCGTTGACCAGGTCGGCCTCTGCATGGCTCAGGCGGGCCTGCCGCGCGAGCTGCTCGACGGCGACGAACAGCTCGGAGCGGGGCGCAGACTTCTCGTCCGTCGACGGGGTGCCGAGAGCCTCCGCAGCGAAGCGCCGAAGCCTCTCGACCTCGACGGGCTTGCACACGTAGGCCGCCCCCAGATCGAATGCGCGGTTGACGATGCCGACATCGAGCCGCCCAGTGCACAGCAACGCAGGCACCTGGGGATGCTGCCCGCGCACCATCGCAAGAAGGTCCAGACCGTCACCGTCACCCAGGTTCTGGTCCATCACGAAGCCGCTCCACGCAGAATGACTGGCGAGCGCATCGAGCGCCTCTGTGATCGAAGACGCGCATCGAACCTCTGCGTACGGCGCAAGGATGCGGCGCAGGACACCCATCACCTGCGCCTCGTCCTCGACGACGAGGAATGGCGGGAGCTCCGCGGGGAGTGCAGGGTCGGTAGGCATGTCGTGGCAACGTCCACGCAGCCGAACAAATTAAGCGTGAGGGATTGCTTGGGTGGTTCGTTGATCCACCACCTGCTTGGCATCACCCTCACACGCAGCAGAATCAAATCAATGATATCAACGCGGTGTAATCTTGCGCGTAGGTATGGTCCTCGCTCATCGGCGGCCGTGCGCACACATCCGCTCCTGTTCGCCGCCGCGATCGCTCTCCTCAACATGGTCACCGCCGTGCCTTCCAGCGCGGAGGTCGTCCGCTCCGAAGGGCATGGGCCGCAGAAGCCGAACGTGCTGGCGATGGGTGATGTGAAGATCTTCTCGAACGCGAGCGACGAGGTGCGACCGGACCAGGTCCGACAAGAGGCGATGAGCGCACTCGCGACGCTCGACCTGTCGAGCCTGCCCGCGTCCTCACGCAACGTCGTGTCGGTCACGCTCGTGCGCGTCGCGCCCACTGCGGAGAGCCCGGAGCCGTCGTGCGTGGTCACCGCGCTCGTGCGCGACATGCGCAAGGAGTCACTGGTGGCGACGATCGAGACACGCGCGCGGGCACCGCTCGGCAGCACCGCCGCGTCGAACGCTCGAGAGAATCACGCGATGATGCGGAGCGCAGTGCGTGCCGCGATCTCGCAGCTGCCCACCGCGCTCAAGTAGGTCGCACCCTCCGCAGCCTGCCACCGCTACTTGAGGTCAGCGCCGCTCTTCAGCCAGCTCGCTACCTTCTTGCCGTCGGCGCTGCTCTTCCATGCAGGGTTGCCCTTGGGCATGGCGCCTGCCTTGATCATCGACGCCATATGCGTCTTGTCCGCCTTGATGCCGGCGAGCGTCTTGAACTGAGCGTGGCAACCACCGCAGGTGCTGTCGATGACCGACTTGGTGTCCTTGTAGAGGAACTTCTTCGTCAGGTCTTCGGTCGTCTGGTCGGTATTCTCCCCGTCGGTCGTCGCATTGGTGTCGGTCGCAACGGCGGGGTCGGTGGACTCGGACGCGGTCTCCGCAGCACATCCGGCAAGCGCAAACACCAGGGACACAAGGAGCAAGCTGTAGGTTTTCATCGGGCGCTGCTTTGACCTGGCCCGGCCGTGCGCGCAAGGTCGCACAGGTAGGTTTTCGATTTCCTGGTAGGCAACGATGATGCGTCCGAGCCTGTCGTGAACCCCGCCGGAAGCCCTGACTCGATCAGCGCTTGCAGTCCTCTGGTAACGAGCTATGTTCCGCCCTGTCTCACGCTACGTTCTCGCTTTCGACGCTCTCTCTCTCGTATTGGGATCGGCATTGTGGGTTTCGTCACCGTGAGGATCGTGGGAACTCTCCCCCGAACCTCGTCCATCCAAAATGGCAAACGGCACCTTGGACCTGGGTCACTTTCAGCGCCGGATTTCAGAGAAGAGAAACAGTCATGGGAAATCGTCTTTACGTCGGCAACCTCTCGTACGAAGCAACCGTGGACACGCTCCGTGAGCGCTTCGCGGCCGTCGGTGTCGTCACCGACGTCCACGTCGTCATGGATCGCGAGACCGGCCGTTCGCGCGGCTTCGGCTTCGTCACGATGGGCAGCTCGGGCGACGCGCAGAAGGCCATGGCCGAGATGAACGGCGCCATGTTCGACGGCCGTGCACTCAAGGTCAACGAGGCCGAAGAGCGTCAGAACCGCGGCGGCGGCGGCGGCGGCGGCGGCGGCGGCGGCGGTCGCTCCGGCGGCGGCGGCGGCGGCGGCGGTGGTCACCGCGGCTGGTGATCGGTTTCAGCTGATCGCCCTGAACGTGGGCTCGTAGCAATACGAGCTCCGGTTCATTCGTGACCCGGTTCAGCGTTCAGAAACAAAAGAAGCGCGCCATCCTTCATCGGGCGGCGCGCTTTCTCTATTTCAGCAGTCTCGAGCGAGAAGGAAGGCCTGGCGCCGGTCGCGCCACCACCTCACACGGGATCTTCTTCCGGAAGAGGCTGCGGGCCCGGGATGATCCCCGCGATATCCGGATCAACGCCGTCGGCCGCGGCGGGCTTCTGGGCCTTCTCGTCACGACGATCCTTGCGCTTGACCTCCTTGTCACGCTGCTTGTCCTGTCGGTTTTTTTCTTTTTGGCGCTTGTTGACGCTCGGATTTCCCACTGGCGCTCCCGGTCTTAGGTGAAGGACGCACCATAGCGCGTCTTGGCCCGCGAATCTGCCGGTATGGTTCGGTGCTCTGCTCTTTGTCGTGTGCTTCCGCAGAGCGCGCGCGCATCACCACGAAGTCGAACGCCAGCGAGGGTAGGAGGAGACCGACGACGAGCACCGAACCGGCCACGCTGCGATCGACGCCGAGCCTGGTTGCCGCCCGTAACACGCGCGCGATCCCGTGCGCGGCAAGGATGGCCAGCGGCCCAAGGCAGTCCGCCGAGGCGATCGGCCCGACCAGATGCGGCCCGCGGGTGCCTATGAAGAGGCCCGATGCCAGGTGGATGAGCAGCCCCGCGGACAGGAGGCGCGTGACGCGATCGGTTGTGGCGCCGAGCACGACCAGAGCGAGCCCGAGCGGTCCCACAAACCACGCCGCGAGGGCGAGCGCTTCGTGTACGCAGCTGCTGCCGAAGCGCGTCCATAACATCGCCGCCGTCGAGGGCGCAGCGAGGGCCGGGCCGTCCGGCACGAGAGTGGCTCCGAATACACCAAGCTGAAGCGCGACGAGCACGGCGAGCGGCAGCGCGAGGCCAGCCACGAGCCCGACAGCCGCGTCGCGTCGACTCGATCGGGTCCAGAGCGCATCGAGCACGAGCGGCAGGAGAAGCAACGCGGCTGACACCGGGCTTCCGATCATGGCTACACCGATGGCCAGCCCGGTCGCGGCCCAGCGCCATACGCGACCCTGCGCGCGCGCGCCGAGCCATGTCACGATCGCGACCGCGACGAATGCGCGAGACAGGAACTGTGCACTGGTGATCGACAGGCACGCTCCGAGCGGCGACGCCGCGACGATGACAGCGGCGACCGCGGAAGGCGCAGGCCCCAGGAGCCTTCGCGTCGCAATGCCGACAGCAAGGACGCAGAGCGCTGCGAGCAGCGCGCACGCCACCGCGGGCGCCACTTGCGCTCGAAGCACGGCGACGCCGAGCAGGACGCACGGAACGAGCACCATGGTGAGCTGGCGGCTTATACCTGCGGCGTCGAGCCAGAGCTTCAATGCTCGCAGCGCGCGTCCGAGGAACGGTGAGATGCCGTAGCCGATGAGGAGAGCACCTGGCGCACAGAGCACGGCATGCCCCGTCCAGAACGCCGCCTCACCAGCAGTGGAACGGAGCGGCTCCGCGGACAGGCGCAGCTCCATTCCGGTGGGCGTCTGGGAAAGGCCGAAGAGCTCGGCGCACATCAGGACTCCCACGAGCGTGGAGGCGACGTGGCGTGCAACCCCGCCCTTCACAACGCCCTCATGTTTCACGTTGGCGGCCGCCGAATGGGAACGACCTCGACCCACGGCGCCTGCGGGAGGGTGCGCATGCGATAGAACTCCCGATCGGGATAGCTAGCCCGCAGGCTGCTCTCCACGTTCACGGCGTCGATCAGGATCAGCACGTCATCGGAGTAGTCGGGCCGCGTCGGTCGCCAGTGGTAGACCTGGGTGCCGCGATACTTGAACGGCGGAATGCTGAGCCACGCAGCAGTGTATCCAGGAGCCAGGACGACAGCATGATGCAGCGTCGCGACTGACCCGTAGAGGGTCTCATGGATCCGCGCCTGCTGGCGGAGCGCATACGCGTTCCATCCGGTGAACATGAAGAGTGACAGGGCGATCCCGGGCACGAGCGTGGAGAGCGCACCATGCACGGGGATTCGCCTGGCCTGAACCATCCTGGTCACCCGCTCGGCGCCGTGGACCGCGAGCACCGTGAGCGACATGGCCGTGTCGATCGAGTGCGTCGGACCGAAGGTGTGCACCCCCGGATGCTCGTGGAACATGGCCACCAGGAGCAGCATGACGACCCCGAGCGCCAGCCGCCGCGTGAACGCGTCCGTCCACGCGCCGATCCCAGCAAGCCCGACCCCGACGGGACCGAGGAACCAGACGCACAGAAGGAAGAAGTTATATCCGGAGTTCGCGCCGAAGCGGAGCCACAGGCGCGACGGATCCCACAGCTTCGTCGAGGCAGGGCCCGAGTAGTGGATGGTGCTCGGACCGTGACGCGGCAGCTGCCATGGCACGCCCGTCACTGCCCACGCATGCAGCGCCAGGATGGCAAGCGGGATGGCCGCGCCCGCGATCAAACCCAGGAGCACCGTGCGGAGCCGCCCCGTGCGCCATGCGGTCCACAGCGTGCCCAGGACCAGCGGCGCGAAGAGCGTGGTGGTCTCGTACACGCGGCACATGAACGCAGTGCCGAGCGCAAGACCGAACAGCGCCCACGCGCCCTGCGTGCCCTTGGCCTCGGCGCGCACGTACGCGTAGAGCGAGGCCGCGATCGCCGCGCGGGAAAGGATGTGCGCATGCGTGGTGAACGAGAGCGACAGCATCATTGGTGACGCCACGAACAGCACCACCGCGAGCACGCCCCACGCGACGCCGAGACGCCTCGCGATCAGTGCGGCAAGGAAGGGGACTGGCACCGCAGCCGCGAGCGCGAAGATCCAGGGCCCCGTATGTGTCAACTCGGAGAACGCCCAGGCAAGCTGCACTCCCAGGAATTCGAACGACGTCCACTCCGGCCCGTTCGAGAAGAAGAACACACCAGGGAACGCCTCCCGCGGCACCGGCCGCTGCACCATGACCTTCCCCAGCGCCAGGACCTGTCCCCCGAACCGCGACGTGGTCTCGTCGTCGGTGACGGGAAAATCCGCGAGCACGACCGCATGCGCGGCCCGCGAGGCAATCGCGAAGATCGCTGCCGCCAGGAACACGAGACGAAGGCGCGCGCGCGACGAGAGACCGAGGAGCCAGGCGTGCAAGCGGGTGAGACCGGCAGCGCTCTGCGCGGAGAACGCCCAGGCGACAAGCAGGCCCGCCGGAAGAAGAAGCAGCTCGCTCGCGAGCCAGAACATGGACTCGCCGGCACTGCTCTCGTTGCTGTCGCGAACAAGGACATCGATGCCCGCGTCCGTCTTCCCGAGCGCAAAAAACGCGGCGATCAGGGTGATGCCGGCCCCGAGAGCCCACCACCTGATCCGGTTGGCCCGCGGCGGCGTCGGCGGACGAACACCCATCGTGGCGGAGCCTACGTCAGTTGGTGCTCATGGTGCAAGCGCGCGGCCTTGACTGCCGCTGGACGAGCATGCAACCTCGCCGCTGTGGCCGACGCGGCAAAAAACGAGCGGCCATCTGCTCCGTTTCGCAGTGCGAAATCGAGACCCGCCACCGCCGAGGATCTCTATCTGATCCTGCTCACGGTCGCATCCTGCGGCGTGCGTCTGTGGTTTGCGTTCTGGGTGCACATTCCACGCCTCTACGTCTTCTCGGACATGGAGATCTACTGGCACCGCGCGGCATCACTGGCGAGCGGAACGCTCACGCAGGAGACGGCGTTCACGCCGCTGGGATATCCCGCCTTTCTCGCGCTCTCAACGACGCTCTTCGGTGCCGAGCGCTACACCGGCGCCGCCGCGGTCCAGGCGTTGCTCTCGGGGCTCGTGCCACTCCTCGTTCACCTCATCGTGAAGAAGGTGGCGTCGCGTGCGGCGGCAACGCTCGCCTCCTCGATGGCGGCGCTGCATGTCCCGCTCGTGGTCTACACGGGCTACTTCCTCACCGAGAGCCTGTTCTCGTTCTTCATCTGTCTCTTCGCGTGGCTCTGCGCCAAACATGCAGCGGATCCTCGTCGCTGGGTCGCCATCGCGGCAGGTGCGTCGTTCGCGTACGCCGCGGCGCTGCGGCCGAGCGCGCTGCTCTTCCTGGTCCTCGCCGTTCCGTGGGTCCTTCGCAACAAGGGGACCAGCCGGCCGCTTCGAGCTCCGATCCTGACGGCAGCAGGCCTCACATTCGTGCTCTGCCTTGGGGTCACCATGGCGGTGGGCCGACCGACGGCGATCGCGACGAACGGCGGTGTCAACCTGTACCTGTCGGTCTGCGAGTGCGGAGGCGTGGTCTTCACGAAGGGCCGCGAGGTCCGTGCCGTCACGGCCGCTTTCAATTTCAGGCACTACAAGGGCATGGTCACCTTCGATCGTGCGGCAGAGGACTCTTCGTTCTTCACGGGGGAGGCGCTGTCGCTCGTCGCACGTGACCCCGCGCGGCTCCTGCACAGCGGCTCGCATCTCGTCGACGGACTGGGGCTCGGCCACACCGGTGCGTTCCCGGATCAGCCTTACTGGCCCGGCCTTCCTGGCAGTGACACGCTCATGGGCGTGTATGGGCGCCTGCCCTTCGTGTTCGGTTGGGCTCCCGCGCTCGTGCTGATGGTCGTCGCGCGCGTGCGAAGGATCCCGCTGGGTACGGCCGGCGCGCTCCTCGGTCTGCTCCTCGGCTCGGTGTTGCTCGCGCTCCTCTTCTTCGCGGGGGATCCTCGCGTACGAGTCTCCATGGACCCGATCGCCCTCGCCGCCGCCGCGACCTTCCTGGATGCGCTCGCCGGTCCTCGTATTCTGCTGGCTGCACGCGGGCTCTCACGTGCCGTAGCGGCTCGCCTCGCACGCAGGTAGACTCGCCGCCATGCGCGTCGACCGTCCCGTGGGAATCGATCTGGGCACCACCAACTCCGAGATCGCGCTGCTGCATCCGGCCGAGTCGCAGATCCTGCTCTACGAGGACAAGTTCGGGCGCAAGACGTTCCCGTCCGCGCTCGCCTGGGACGCGAAGGCTGACGGCGGCAACGGCGCGATGCTCGTGGGGCATCCGGCGCGCGCGAGGCGTGGCAAGGACCCGGGCCCCATCGAGTCCATCAAGCGCAAGATGGGCCAGCGCAGCACCGTCACGGTTGGCCCGCAGGAGCTGTCGCCCGAGGAGGTGTCGTCGCGGATCCTGGCCGCGCTTCGAACCAACATGTCGGAGTTCATGGCGCAGCGCACGAGCGACGGCGTCACCATGACCGTCACGCGCGCCGTGATCACCGTGCCCGCATACTTCGATGCACCGCAGGTGGAGGCGACGCACAAGGCGGGTGAGCTCGCCGGGCTCCTTGTACTGGGCATCCTTCAGGAGCCGACGGCCGCGGCGATCTACCACACGTGGAAGGAGAAGCTCGGCGATGGGAACTTCCTCGTCTACGACCTGGGCGGCGGCACGTTCGACGTGTCCGTTCTCCGTTGCCTTGGCGGCGAGTACCAGGTGCTCGCGATCGACGGCGACAACTTCCTCGGCGGCGACGACTTCGATCGCGCGTTCGCCACCTGGCTGAAGACGGAGCTCGAGAAGGGCGGCTACGCGCTGGACCTCCACATCCGCGACGACGCGGACGACGCATTCCGCTTCTCGCGCCTCCGCAACCTGGCGCAGGAGATCAAGGAGCAGCTCGCAGGCAAGGACGTCGTCAGCGTGTCCAAGCAGGACTTCATGACGGACAAGAACGGCGAGAGCGTGAGCTTCGAGCGCGAGATCGGCCGCGCTGACTACGACGCCGTCGTCGCGAGCCTCGTGGAGACCACCATCACGAGCGCCGAACGCGCGCTCGGCAAGAGCCGTGAGACCGCGAACGTCGGCATCGAGGACATCGATCACATCGTGCTCGTCGGCGGCTCCACACGCCTGCCGCTCGTCATCCGTCGCGTCACGGAAGCGCTTGCAAACAAGGCCAAGAACCACACGGTCCTCCAGGACGAAGTGGACACGTGCGTGGCGCTCGGCGCTGCCGTTCACGCGGCGCAGCTCGGCGGGCTCACGCTCACCCTGGACGATTCGGCCGGAAGCCCCAGCGCCACGCTCCGTGGACCGCTCGTCGGTCAGGGAAAATCGCTCAGGCTCGCCGTGACGGTGAACGCGCCGGACAAGGTCGACTCCGTGGAGGTGCGCTCGGACGACAAGCCGGTCGCACGCGCCAAGATCGAGGACGGCGGTGCACGGCTCGACGTGCCGCTCGGCCCGGAGCAGGAGAACCGGCTGCAGCTGTTGCTCATGAGCGGCGACAAGGCCGTGGGCGAGCTTCCGTTCGCGCTCTATCGCGGCGACGCACGTCCGCGCGCATCTGCGCTCTCGCGACCATCGGTCGTCGCGAAGGACATCGCGATCGAGATCACGCGCGCCGGCCGCATCGACCGCCGCATCCTCATCCCCGAAGGCAGCGGCCTCCCCACGTCTGCGTTGCACACGCTGTACACGGGTGATCAGAGCGGCGCCGTCGTGCTGCGCCTCTTGCAGAACCGCCTCCCCATCAAGACACTCGTGCTGGAGGTATCGAAGGACACGCCGGTGGGCACGCCCGTGTCGCTCATGCTCACGTGCGACGAGAGCATGCGCATCGAGGCGAAGGCGGAGATCCTGGGCCAGACGCTATGGGCCAAGGTCGATCGTCCGGAGCTCACGCGGTTCGAGTCACAGGATGCCGTGGACTCCCTCCTTGCAGAAGCGGAGGCCGCGGGGCGCGTCATGTGGGGCAGCTACGGCGACTACTACCGCGTGGAGTCCAACAAGCTGCGCGCAGGCATCTCCGAGGTGCTTGCGACCGACCCCGACAAGCTCGAGGCGCTCTGTCAGCGGCTGCGCCTGCTCATCGACGAGCTCCGAGGCCGCGGCGACTCCGATCTCTCGCCGCCGTACGAGCGCTTCGAGGAGACCGTGAACGCGCTCAAGATGGTGATCTACCGCGCGCCTGATCCGCTCGGGTCCATGTCGCGCGATCAGTGGGAGTCGCGCGTGCGCAGCCTGGAGGAGCGCGCCACCGCGGCCTTCCACGAGGGCGACGCGAGCGGCTGGCGGCGTTCGTGCAACGAAGCGCAGGCGCTCCTGGAGACCGCGCACCAGCAAGAGGTCTCGGGTCGCAAGCCGGACGATCCGGAGTATCTCCTTCGCCGCATCCAGGCCGTGAAGAGCCGCACGGGTCGGGCCGGTAAGGATCTCGCGGACGTGGTCCCGTCTGCATCGCCAGAGGTGCGCGCGTTGCAGCAGGCGGAGCAAGGACGCATCGCCACATGGCTGAACGAGAAGATCAATCCACGCATCGAGTCGCTCAAGCCCGCCGAGGAGGGCAGCGCCGTCGCGCTCCGTCAGTCGCTCGACGATCTGAACGCGGAGCTGCACCGCGTGGAGCTCGCGATCGAGCGATTGCCGAGCATCGGCCTTGTCACTGAAGCCTCCGGCGGCCGCAAGGCCTGATGGCCGGACTCCTCGACTCGATCGCGCTCGCCGCGGCAGAGAAGATCTGGCGCACCGCTGGACCCAGGGCCGGCATGCTCGCGTACCGGAACCTGCTCTCGCAGGACTCGGACACGACGCGCGCGCAGGCGATCCTCCGCGGCATCGACTGCGCCATGGAAGCAGGCGACGAGCAGGCCGCGTTCTCGTTCGCGGAATCGTGGGGCTTCGTGCGCACCGGCGACCTGGCCGAGGACGTCGTCGTGTCCGCGGCGCGGCTGGAGGCGCGCGGATTCCAGCGTACGTGCCACCTCATCCTGGTCCGCGAGCACGAGCGAAAGCACGACCCGCGCGTGGGCTATGCGCTCGGCAGGGTCTGCCAGCGGCGCGGTCTGCCTGGCGATGCGCTGGCTGCGTTCACGTCGTGCATCGAGTCGAAGGGCGCGGCGAAGTCCATTCGGGACAGCGAGAAGCTGTTCGCTGCGGCGAGCCTCGAGGTCGCACGTGCACGCGCACGCGAGCCCGAGACGGCCGCATCCGCGACCGAGCTCGTGAAGAGCATCGACCCCGCGCTGCTCGTGCCGCGAAAAAAGATGCAACATGCACGCTTGCTCCTCGCATCCAAGAGCCGCTTCGAACGCGCAGGCGCGCTCTCCGCGCTCGCAGAGGTGGCCCGGCAGACGCCGGCGCTCGCGGCGGTGGCCGCGCAGATCGCTGCAGCGCATGCGGACCGCATGGGCCACGCGCTGACGCCGCTCGAGGCGGACCGCGTGGTGGCCGCGCTCGCCTCGTACACGGTGCCTGCGTCCGTCGCGCTGGCGCGCAAGCGGCTGGAGTCGCTGCGCAACGACGTGGGCGTCGTGGCCGCACTGGCAGAGGAGCGGCGCATCATGGACGATCCGGAGCTCGCGCCCCTGGTGGTGAAGGCGAAGGCTGTCCTCGCCGGTGGCTCCGGACCCGATGCCGCCGCCCGCGCGGATGCGAGCGCCGCGCTGCTGCTGACGGACCTTTCGCTCGCGGCGATCGCTGAGCACGGACGCGGCGCGCTGCGCGTCACCCGCCTGCGAGAGGTGCTCGCACTCGCCGCCGGTGACGTGCGTCCCTTCCCGCGGAGCGCACTGACCCTCGCCATGCTCGCCCTTGGCAGCGACGATCGCTCGCTCCATCCGGAGGCCGCCACCCTAGCGGCACGCGCCATCGCGCTGGGTGCGGCGAGCCCGCGCGGTCTCTTGCCCATTGCCGCGCTGCTCGTCGCTCGGGGGGAAGATCTCGCCGCCGACCGAGCGCTCCGGCTTGCGGCCCAGCGCGACGAGCCTGGTGCTGACGATCGGCTCATGGACCTTCTCTGCCATCGCGGACGGCGCGCGCTGGCGAGCGGAGACCGTGTAACCGCCCTTGCCTGCCTTTCGGAGGCACGGGGCCGTCACTTATCGAAGCAGGGTGCCCCCCAGCGGTAAATCCCGCCGATTTCCGTTCCATTCTGGGTGCTTCTGTCATCCATCAAATGAATGTACGCTGGACGTCCCGAGCGCCCGTCCGACGATGCAGCCGCCCCAGAATCCGAAGCCACGCGCAGGTTCACCAGCCGCGCTGCCGACTTTCGACGCTCCCCTCCAGGCCGAGGAGGACATCCTCGAACAGCTGGTCACGGCCCTCTCGCGCGGGCAGCTCCCCGAGGACACCTGGGGTCGTCTCCACGAGGCGGCGCGCCGTGACGATCGCCTGAGCGAGCTCGCGTTCGCCTACGAGTCCGTCTCCCAGGGGAAGCGCATCAAGACGCTCCTCCCCGCCGCCCTTGCCGAGTTCTACTTCCGCGCGGCACAGTTCTTCGGAGACGTCTTCGGCGACGACGTGGGCGCCACCGCGTATCTGGAGCGCGCCATCGTTGCCGCCCCGAACCATCAGGGCGCGTTCGACGCACTGGATACGCTCTTCACGAACGCCGACGCCAACAAGAAGCTCGCCGATCTGTGCGCGTCCGTGGCGCCGCACAAACCCAAGTCCGACCAGGCAGTGCTCTGGAAGCGCGCCGCCATCCTGTACGAGCGCGCGCAGATGGACGACAAGGCCATCGAGATGTACCAGGCGCTCCTTCGCGCCGAGCCGAGCAGCGCAACGGCGCGCGACGCGCTCGAAGCCCGGTATGTGCACGCGAACCGCTACAGGGACGTGGCTCGGCTGCTCGAGACCACGCTGGCCGCGGACCCGGATCCCGACCCGGAGGACGCGCTCAAGGTGCGCGGCCGGCTGATCGACGTGTACGCGAACCAGCTTCAGGAGCCGGAGCGGACGATCGGTCACGTGGAGGCAGTGCTTGCGGCAGATCCCACGCACGAAGGCGCGCTGCGCATGGGGGAGCGGCTCCTCACCGTGAAGGCGCTCGCGGCGCGCGCGGCGGCGGCCCTCGGTGGAGCCGTGATCGCCATGGGCCGCGCCGAGGACGCGATCCCGTACATCGAGGTCGAGCTCGAGAACATCCGTGGCCCCAAGCGCAAGGAGCCACTCAAGCGGCTCGGCTTCATCAAGAAGGACACGCTCGACGACAAGCCGGGCGCGTACGAGTCGTTCGAGGCCGTCCTTGGCATCGACCCATCCGACGACGAGGTGCGGCAGGCGTTCTTCGACCTTGCGGTGGAGCTCTCCAAGGCGTCGGATGCTGCGCGCACACTTGGTCGCGTCCTCACCATGGCGAAGGACGCGCCAGCGCGCTCCAAGATCTCCGCCGAGATGGCCGACCTCTTGCGCATCTCTGGCGACGCCAAGCGCGCACGCGCCACGCATGCAGGTGTGATCGCGCTCGCGGGCGCAGCGCCCGAGGCGCTCCTCAGGTCCGCGCGCGCGCTCGCAGAGCTGTTCGAGGCCGAGGGTGATCAGCGTGCACTCGCCGAGATGCTGGAGAAGGTGGGCGGACTGTCCGCGGATCCAGAGGAGCGCCTGCGCACCAACGAGCGCCTCGCGGAGCTCGCGACGGGACCGCTCGCGGACACCACGAAGGCGATCGCGGCGTGGCGAAACCTGGTCGACTCCACCGCACGACCCCGCGCGCTCGCAGCGCTCGAGCCGCTCTACACGCAGGCCGAGAACTGGGCCGAGCTCGCGTTCGTCCTGGGCGAGCGAAGCAAGGACGCCACGGACGAGGACGAGTCCCGCGAGCTGGCCATGCGTGCCGCGGACATGTTCGCGCAGAAGACGCCGGAGAAGGAGCGCGCCACCGGCATCCTCCTCGACCTCCTCGGTCGCCTCGGCCCGAACCGTGAGGTCAACGCGCGGCTTGCGCCGCTGCTCGAGGCGCAGAAGCGCTGGGACGACCTGGCGATGATCCTGCAAGCCGAAGCGAGGCTCGGCGACGATCGCGAAGGCGCACTTTCGCTCGCGCGCCTTGGCGCCGTACGTGCAACGCGCCTCTCGGACGTCCCCGGCTCGATCACGGCGTACCGCGAAGCGCTCGATCGCGATCCGTCGGAAAAGACGAGCCGCGCAGCGCTCGAGCGGCTCCTCACGAGCAACGACCACAAGATGGATGTGGCCGACGTGCTCGAGCCCGTCTACCGCGCGGACCTCCTTCGCGGAGACACGCACGCCACGAACGGCCTCCTCAAGATCCTCGAGCTCCGCGCCGACAGCCAGGCCATCGTCAGCGATCGCCTGGAAGCGCTGGGTGAGGCCGTGAGCATCGCGGAGAAGGTGTCGCCCGAGCGCGCACTGGAGCTCGCGGGCCGCGCCCTGCTCGAGGCCGTCGCCTCCGATGAGGCCGTGGAACAATGGCTTCATCGCACCGTCGCGGTCGCGGAGCGCGGCGTGGAGCCAAAGCGCCTTGCCGCTGTACTGTCCGCCGCGATCGGCGTGAAGGCGATCGAGACGCCACAAGAGCTCATGGTCGTCACGCGCGCGGCAGAGGCACACGCCGCCGCTGGCGAAGTGGGTCCAGCACTCACGCTGTATCGCAAGGCGCTCGCGTTCGCACCGCAGTCGGCAGACCTGGTGTCCCGCGTGGACGAGCTGCTGCAGGAGCAGGGCAATCCGCAGGAGCGCGTGACGCTCTATCGCCACGCGCTCGAGCAGGGCGTGGAGCCCGCGCGGCGCAAGCAGCTCCTCGTCGCCATTGGCACGATCGAGCGCTCCGAGCTCGGAAACAAGCCGGCCGCGGTGCAGGCCTTCCGCGCGGTGCTCGGCCAGGATCCAGCGGACCGCGCGGCATACAAGGCGCTCACCGAGCTCTATGCGGAGCTCGAGCAGTGGGAGACGCTCTGCGATCTGTACGAAGACCACCTGGAGCACGCCGACGAGGACGACGGGCGCATCACCCGCGCCGACCTCGCCCTCACCTCCGCGCTGCACGACCAGACCGATCGCGCCATCATGCACGCGTTCGCGCTGCTCAAGGATCCCCAGCTGGACGACGCCGGCTTCGGCACCGTCGCGAAGGTGGCCGATCACCTGAAGGATGCAGAGCTGCAGCGCGCCGTCCTGGAGCGCGTCGTCGCGGTTGGCAGCGATCCGCTCGATCGGATCGACGCACTCGAGCGCCTCGGCGACCTGGCGCTCACGCGCAATACGCCCGAGCGAGGGCGCGCGCAGGCAATGGAGCACTGGAAGCAAGCAGCCGACACGGCCCTTGGCATGAGCCAGGACGCCCGCGCGAGGGAGCTGTTCGAGCGCGCGCAGAAGCTGGAGCCGAACGACCTCGAGATCGCTCGGGCGCTGGTCGCGATCCTGTCGCGCTACGAGGAATGGGCCGAGATCCTTCCCCTCTACGACGTGCTCCTTGCACACGCGCCGTCGCCGCGCGCGAAGGTCGACCTCCTGGTCACAGTGGTCGGCATCCGTGAAGAGCGCCTGTCCGATCCGGCCGGCGCGCTGGACTCCGCTGCCCTCGCGTTCTCGCTCGCGCCCACGGACCACAACGTCCTGCTCATGTTCGAGCGCGTGGCGGGCCAGGCCAGCGCGCTCGCGCGATTCGCAAAGGAGCTCGATCAAGCGCTCGATCACGGGCTGGACGCGCATACCGCTTCCGAGGTCCGCCTTGCGAAGGCGCGCGTGCTGGCCCGCGACCCTCAGTTCCGCGACGCCGTCATCGAGACCTACCGCCGCATCCTCGAGACCCCAGGCACCGACGACTCGCGCGTCGAAGCGGCGGCCACGGCTCTCGAGGAGATGCTCGACACGCCCAAGGCGGGGCTCGAGAAATCCACGCGGCGCTGGCTGTCGGAGTGGAAGGTCGGGCGGGCAGCGGAAGACGCGAAGGCCGCAGCGCTCCTCACCTGGGGAGCGGTCGAAGAGACCGTCCTTGGCGACGCGCGGCGTGCACTCGACGTGTACCGGCGGGCGCTCTCGCTCGATCCGCAGAACGTGGACGCCACGGCTGCGATCGCCCGATTGTCGATCGCCCAGGGTGACGTGGATGGCGCCGTGGTCGCGCTCGTCGCGCAGCGCGAGCTCCTGGAAGGCTCCGCAAAGAGCGGCGTCGAGCTGGAGCTCGCGACGATCCTCCTCGATCGTCAGGAGCGCGCGCAGGAGGCCATGGCGTACGTGGCGGACGTCGTGGAGCGCAGCCCTGGAGATACGCGGGCGCTGGGTCTCGCGGCGCGTCTGCTGGGTCATCGCGACACGCGCGCACGCGCGGTGGAGGTCCTCGAGCGCGCGCTGGATGGCGCCGAGGATCCGGAAGCGCGGGCGTCCATCCTGGAGAAGCTCGTCGGCAGCGAGGTCGTCGTCGCCGAGGACACGCGCTTCGAGTGGTACGAGCGCCTGATCTCGCTTCGCAAGGAGGGCGGGAAGAACGCGGATGCTTTCACCGCCGTGCTCGCCGCCGCGCGCGCCATGCCCACGCGCATGACCCTGTGGGATCAGGCCGAGGAGCTCGCCCGTCAGCTGGAGTCGCCCGATCCCGTCGCGGAGCTCTACGAGCACGCGCTCAGCGTGGTCGAGGATCGCGCGCAGGCGCTCGAGTTCGGCCAGCGCGCTGTCGCCTTCTACGAGGAGTGGTACGAGGCATCCGATCGCGTCGTCACGATCCTGAAGCGGGTCCTGGAGATCGACCCGTCCGACCTGTGGGCATTCGATCGTCTGAAGCTCGTGTTCGACGCCGGGGAGCGCTGGAACGATCTCTTCGAGCTCTACGATCGCGCGATCGCCGCCGCCGCCGATGATGCAACGAAGGTGCAGCTGCTGGAGGACGTCGCGCAGATCGCGAAGGACTTCGCCAACAGCGCTGACCGCTCCATCAGCTACTTCGAGCAACTGTTGGCGCTGAAGCCCGGCAACGTTCGCCTCTCCGCTGCGCTCGAGCGCCTGTACGAGAAGAATTCGCGCCCGCGCGAGCTCATCGCGCTGCTGTCGGCACGCATCGCGGACCTGGAGCCGGTCGCTGCGCAGGAGGCACGCGCCAAGATCGCGAAGATCTGGCTCGACGATGTCGGTGATGCGACCAGCGCGCTCGGTGTCGTAGAGGACATCGTCCTTCGCTCGCAGGACGCGGAGAGCAAGGACGCCAAGGTCGATGTGATCGCGCTGCTCGAGCGGACGCTCGCGGTTGCGCCGATCCAGGCGGAGGCCGCGTCGGCGGATTCGCTGCAGCCAGCACGGACCGAATCGGCCCCCGGCCAGGCTCGAAGGGAGAGCTTGCCCCCGATGGTGAGCCCCAAGCGTCCGCTGGTCCGCCAGCGCGCCGCCGCCCTCCTCAAGGAGAAGTACGCCGTGCAAGGCCGCGAGGCCGACCTTGCGCGCATGCTCGAGGTCGAGCTCGAGGCGATCAAGTCGCCGAAGGAGCGCATCCGCCGCCATCTGCAGCTGGCAGAGGTGTACGAGGTGCTCGCCCAGGACGAGCGCGCGCTCGCACATCGCATCGACCTCGTGCTCCTGGATCCCGAGTCCGAGGAGTACCAGTCGAAGCTAGCGGCGCTGTCGCGATCGCTCGGCAAGCTGGAAGAGTACGCCGCCGTCCTCGTGAAGGCCGGCGAGGCCACGGACAGCGAAGAGCTTCGCGTGGACATGTTCATGCGCGCGGCCGCCGTCCTGGCGGAGCGCGTGGAGGATCGCGACCGCGCGATCGAGCTCATGTTCCGCGTGCTGGGTACGCCGCAGATCACCGAAGGCCGTCTCCTGGAGGCGTGCCGGTTCATCGAGCCGCTGCTCTTCGCAGCGGAGCGCAAGCACGAGCGACTCGAGGTGCTCGAGCGCCTCAGCGTGCTCGAGAGCGACTTCACCGTGAAGGCGAAGGTCCTGGGCGAGGCCGCGCGCCTGGCCACGGAGCTGGGCGACTTCGATCGCGGCATCTGGGCGTGGGAAGGCCGCCTGGAGATCGAGCAGAACGACGTCGAGGCTCTGTCCGGTCTGGTCGATCTCTTCGAGCGCACGACCAAATGGCGCGAGATGATCCTCGCCCGGAAGCGGCGCGCCGCGGCGGACGTGCCCGAGGCCGAGAAGCGTGCAGATCGCATGCGTGTGGCCATCGTCCTCTCCGAGGAGCTCGGTGAGCTCGCCGAGTCGATCGCTGCATGGCGCGACTTCGAGACGGAGTTCAGCGAGACGGACGAATCAACCGAGGCGCTGCGCCTGCTCTATCGACGTACGAGCCAGTGGCCGGAGCTCTGCACGCTGCTCTATCGCGCCAGTGGTCGTACGGAGGATCCGTTCCAGGCGTCGAGCCTGCTCCGCGAGCTCGGCGATCTTCGCCGCGAGCACCTGAACGACGCAGGGATGGCGATCCAGGCATACGAGAACGCACTGCGCGCCGACTCCGCGAACGAAGGCTCGCGCGCCGGTCTCATTGCGCTCATCGAGCAGGGCGAGCAGAAGAAGGACGCAGTGCGCGTGCTCCTCGCCAGCTACCGCGCCACGGAGGACCTCCTTGGCGTGCACTCGCTCACCGAGCCCCGCCTCTCCGTGTCCGTCAACAAGGAAGATCGCGTCGAGATCCTCCGCGAGGCGGCGCAGATCTCGGAGGCGCAGAAGGAAGACAAGCAAGCGGCCTTCGAGCTCCTCACGCGTGCATTCCGCGCCGACCCGGCGAACCGCCCGAGCGAGGACGACCTCTACCGGCTCTCGAAGGACCTCGCCAACGAGAGCGCCCTGGCGGCTCTGCTCTCCCAGGTGACGGGTGACTTCGACTCTGCAGGCGAGGCGCCCGCGTTCCTCTCGGGCGTCCGCTTCCGCATGGCGACGCTTCTGGAGAAGACGCTGGGCCAGGATCAGGCCGCGCTCGCCGCGTACGTGCGCGTGTGCGAAGGCGCCCCGGGCGATCTGGAGGCCGCCCGCGCGACCATCCGCGTCGCCGGCCGTGTGGGCGACTGGACCGCCGCTGCCCGTGCGCTGTCGGAGTATTCGCGTTCGTTCGGCGCGCTGGAGCAGAGCCTGGCCGGAACCTTCGAGGAAGCCGCCACGCTCGCACATGGCTGGGACGCCGCGACCCGCGCCCTCACCGAGCACGTCGCACGCGAGAAGGAGACTCTGGGCAGCGCGATCCTGCGCGACATGGAAGCGAGCATCGCTGGATGGCACCGCGATCGTCGCGGGGATCCGGACGCAGCCGAGGCCGCCTACACGCGGGCGCTTGCGCACGACCCGCTCAACGCGGAGCTCCTTGCCGCGCTCGCGCAGCTTCAACGGCGCGCGAAGGGTCGCCCGCTCGTGGAGAGCCTTCTCCGCCTTTCGCAGGCCACGGGCGGCGATCTGGATCTCCTGGCCGAGGCCGCGGACATCGCGCTCCACAACGTGCTGGATCGCGCGCTCGCAAAGTCCATCTTCGACAAGCTGCTGAAGCTGGCCACGGAGCGCTGGCAGAAGGCCGGGCCGGAGAGCGTGAGCGCGGGAACCCCGGGCTCGCCGAGCACCTTCGTGGACCGTGCATGCAAGTCGCTCGTGGCCATCTACGACGACGAAGGCGACGTCGAGCGCGTCGCCACGCTCCTCATAGAGACCGCCAAGCTCCCCTTCCCGCGCGAAGCCACGCGCGAGATGCGCATGCGCGCCGCAGAGATCTCCAGCACGCGCCTCCTCGATCCCGAGCGCGCGATCGCGATCTACCTCGTCCTGTTCGACGAGGACCGCCGCGACGACGAGGTCATCAAGAAGCTCTCCGGGCTGTACGAGTCCACCGGTCGCAAGGACGAGCTCATTGGTCTGCGCCTGCAGCAGATCGCCGCGAGCGAGTCCGAGGACTCCAAGCTCTCGCTCCGCATCGACGTGAGCTCCATCCAGTACTCGCTGGGCAACGTGGCGGACGTCATCACTACGCTGCGCGAGAACCTGACTCAGTATCCGCGACACGAGCGCACCATCACGCGCCTGGCCGAGATCTACGATCGCGAGGCCCGCGACGTGGAGCTGGAAGCCTTCTACGCAGAGCAGGCCGACGCCGCCGAGACCGCGGCCGACATCGACACCGCGACCAAATATTACCTGCAAGCTGCACGCGTTGCGGAGACCAAGCGCAAGGACCTCCGCGCTGCCACCGCGCACCTTCGTCGTGTGATCGGCATGGGCGCATCCCGCGAGGCGCTCGAGGCGCTCGCCCGTATCGCGATGACCCTTGGCGCGCCCCTTGACGCCGCGGGCTACCTCGATCGCCTGCGCGAGCTCGCGCTCGAGGACGAGCGCCCCGACGTCACGCTCAAGCTCGCAGATGCGTTCCTCTCAGCGGGTGATGTTGAGAACGCGAAGGCCCGGCTCGAGGACGAGATCGGTCGCTCGCCCGCCGCAGACGCGGTTCGAACGCGGCTCGTGTCCATCTACAAGGCGCAAAAGGCGTGGAAGGGCCTGGCCGACCTGTTGATCGGCGGCGCCCAGCACGCCCACGACAAGACCACGAAGCTCTTGCGCCTGCGCGAAGCCGCCGAGCTGCTCGTCAGCAGGTGCAACGCGCCCGATGCGGCGATCCCGCTCCTGGAGAGCGCGCGCGATCTGGATCCCGATGACCGAACCATCCAGCTCGCCCTGGCAGATGCGCTCGGCGCTGCGAAGCGCTTCGATGATGCGCGCACCCTCCTTCGCGGGATGATCGATGCCTTCTCGGGTCGCCGTCCCAAGGAGCGCGCTCCGGTCCACTACCACCTTGCGCGCCTGGATCTCGCGATCGGAGATCGCGCGCGCGCCCTCGTCGAGCTCGACGCTGCGACCAAGATCGATCCTGCAAACCCGGAGATCCTGCGTGCCCTTTCCGAGCTCGCGCGCGACGACGGACAGCTGGACCGCGCCGAGCGCTCCTACCGCGCACTGCTCACCGTGCTGCGCCGCCAGGACGACACGAAGGAGGACCCGCCGATCGTCAAGACGGAGGTCCTGCTCGAGCTTGCGCAGATCGCGGAGCGACAGGGCGAGACCGAACGCGCCAAGGAGATCACCGAGAGCGCCATGGAGATGGCCACGGAGAGCGAAAACGAGTCGAAGCGGCTCGAGGCCATGCTTCGTGCCCGCGGCGACCATGTGCATTTCTCACGCGCAATGGAGCGTCGCCTCGCCAAGTCCAAGGAGGACAGCGCGTACGCGGAGAACCTGTCCGAGCTCGCGGACATCTACGAGACCCACCTGGGCAAGCCCGACGACGCAACGGCCGCGCGGCTGCGCGCGGTGCGGATTGCGCCCTACGCCGGCAACATCCACGAGAAGACACGCGCAGCCATGAAGGCGCGCGGCGCGCTCGGCGCGTACGTGGATCTCCTTTCCGACCTCGCCGGAGCCGCAGAGGACAACGGACAGGCGGAGCTCGCTGCGGGCCTGCTCGCGCGCAAGGCCGTGGTCCTGGACGAAGATCTCGACGAGCCGAAGCAGGCAGTGCGCATCTACGAAGCCGCGCTCATGCTGAAGAGCGACATGCCCGAGGTGCTCGCGGCGCTCGGGCACATCTTCGGTCGCATCGGTGACACGGAGGGTCAGGCACGCATCCTGTCCTCGTTCGTGGACTCCGAGCGCACACAGGGTCGCGTGCCCAGCGACGCGCTCTACCGCCTGGCGGCCCTGCGCCTGGCGAGTGAAGAGACCGTGACGGAGGGCGTCACTGCCCTCGAGCAAGCCTTCGCCGATGCACCCGACGCGGACCGGGCCATCGGCATCCTGCGGATTGCGTCCGACAAGATGCCCGCGAACGAGAACATCGTCGACCTGTACGAGCGCATTGCCAAGCAGCGTGGAGACCGGCGCGGGCTCGTGGACGCCCTTGCGCGGCGGTGGGCGGCAGGCGACGGCGCGGTTGGCGCGCTACGCGAGGCGTACGACGTTGCCACGGACCTCCTGGACACGGACCTCGCAGAGTCACTCTTGCGACGCTTCCTGGAGCGCGGCACGGAGGATCTGGTCGCGCGCGCGTGGGCGCTCACGAACCTCTCCATCATGCGAGAGCAGAGCAAGGACTACGCGGAGTCAGTGCTTCTGCGCCGCGAGGCTGCGGAGGTCTCCGACCCCGGCGAGGCGCGCGCGCTGCTCTTCGAGGTGACGGTGCTTGCGGAAGAGAAGCTCAAGGACATCCACCTGGCTGCCACGGTGCTCGAAGATCTGCACCAGCGCGACACGACCGACCGTGACGCGTGGGCGCCGCTACTCCTCATCTACCGCAAGCGCGGCGATCACGAGAAGCTCGCCAACCTGCTCGGTGAGGTCGTTGCGTTCGCGGAGGACACCACGGAGCGGACCAACATGCGCCTGGAGCGCGTGAAGATCGGCATGGACAAGCTGGGCCTCGCCGACCTTGCGCTGCCGCAGCTGCAAGAGATCCTGGACGAGGACCCGGGCCACGCCGAGGCCGCGATGATGCTCGGCGGCCTGCTCGAGAAGGGCGGGCGCGACGCGGACCTGGTCACCCTCTACGAGAAGCAGCTCGACGCCGCGAAGGACAAGGAGAACGCGCCTGCCATCATCACCATCTCGCAGAAGCTCGGCGCCCTGCTGGAGAAGCGCGATCGGGACGCGGCGAAGAGCGTGTATTATGCATGTCTCGACTGGGCCGCCGACAACATCGAAGTGGTGCGGGCGCTCGTGCGCATGCACACCGATGGGGGCGCGGCCGAGGTGCAAGAGCGCGCGGACATGACGGAGCGATTGCTCGGCCTGGCGACAGGCGACGAGGCCGAGGCCACCGCGCTGTCACTCACGGACCTGCGCACGCAGCTTGGCGATCCGGCGGCGGCGACCCGCGCACTCGAGACGGGCTTCACGAAGGCGGGCGCGAGCCCAGCTCTCTTCTCCCGACTGGAGGCGCTCTACAAGGAGAAGGGTGAGCCCGCGAAGCTGGCAGAGCTCTACCTCACCGACGCGTCCAAGAAAGAAGACGACCCCGTGTCGCGCGTGGAGCGTCTGCACCTGGCGGCTCGCCTCTACCTGGACCAGGTCGGCGACGCGGCGCGGGGCGCACAGATCCTGTCCGAGGCGCGCGTCATTGCCCCCACCGATCCCGCGCTGCTCGCAGAGCTTGTGACGGCGCTCACCGCCGCGGGCGATCTGGCTCGCGCCATCGCGGAGCTGGGCACGGCGATTGACGCATTGGCCGTGGGTGAGGAGCAGCGAACCGCGCTGGTCGCTCAGCGTGCGCTGCTACACCGCGACAAGGGTGACCTGGCAGCCGCCCTCATCGACTTTGACGAGGCAGCCGCGAACGGGACGCCCGATCGCAAGGAGGCACTCGTAGACCACGTGAAGGCGATGAGTGCTGCCGCTGGGGCCGACAACTCTCCGGCCACGCGCGAGCTCCGGCTGCGGCTCGCCGCGCTGCTCCGTGAAGCGAACGACGTCGAGGGGGCGCGCGCTGCGCTGACCGAGCTGCTTCGTACGGACTCGCGCGACAAGGTCGTGCTCCGCGTCGCAGGCAGGCTCGAAGAGGAGATGTCGCAGTGGAACGCGGCCATCGCCGTCTACCGCCGCCTGGTGGGCTTCGAGGACCCCGAGTACATCGCGGACACTGCGAAGCGACTGCTCTTCTGCTGCGAGCAAGCAGGCCGCGTGGCCGACGCGCGCGGTGGCCTCGAGCGTGCGCGCATTGCAGTGCCCGACAACAAGGAGCTGCGTGCGGCGCTCGAGAAGGTCTACGAGGCGACAGGCGCCATCGCCGAGCTCGCGGGCCTTGCACTGGACGAGGCGCAGACCACCGGTGACGTGGGCGGAAAGTTCGCGCTTCTCGTGCGGGCGGGCTCGCTGTTCGTGCAGGATGCACAGACCACGGAGCGCGCCATCGCTCCGCTCGAAGAGGCGCGCTCACTGCGCCCAGGCGACCTCGACTGCGTGGCGATCCTGGCAGACGCGTACACGGCCACCGGCAAGCTGCCGGAGGCCATGGCGGTGCTCACCGCATGCGTGGCCACGTTCAAGGGTCGCCGCGCGCGTGAGCTCTCCGCCATTTACCATCGCATCGCGCGCGTGGCGGAGGCGCAAGGCGACCGCGACGCCGAGCTCGCGAACCTCACGCTCGCGCTCGACGTGGATGCACAGAACGGCGTGGCCGCATCCGAGCTCGCGTACATAGCCATGGAGCTATCGCAGTGGGAGCTGGCAACACGCGCGCTCCGCGCAGTCACCATGCTGAAGACACCCGCGCCGCTCTCGAAGGCGCTCGCATACCAGCACCTGGGCGAGATCGCGCGCCAGCAAGGCGACATCAAGAAGGCGCTCGTGCTCGTGAAGCGCGCCGTGGACGAGGACAACACGCTCGCCAGCGCCAAAGAGCTACTCGAAACCTGGAAGGCCGAGGTCTAGGTCCGCTCCAGGTCCGCTAGGGCCTGTAGGTCAGGCCGGCGTAGCCGTAAACGCCTTCGTCCAGGGGTTGTCCTTGGAGGTAGCCCGCGCTCTTGTAGGCGAGCTTGCCCATTGCGCCGAAGCCGGCGCCAATGCTCACCGCGCCCGTGACGCCGCCGCTTGCGCCGAACACCTGCGGTCGCACGTAGGCGTTCCGTACGTCGAGGAGCGTCTCGGGCTGGCTCCAGAGATCCAGCTCCGCGCCAAGGCGCACGCGGCGTGAGACCGCCACATCCGTGAGGTGAACGCCGCCGCCCGTGTACGACGCGAGGCCACTGGAGCCGACGCGGCCGTAGACGTCCAGGAGCGCGCCACCCCTGGCCATGAAGACGTCGATGTAGTGCTCTGCGCCGAACGGGCTCAGGTTGAAGCGCGGCGCGGCGTAGACCGTCGCGCCGAGGATGTGCGGAAGAGGCGCCTGGACGTAGCGATCGCCCAGCACCACGCGGCGTACGGTCGCATAGGCAGCGAGCCCCAGCGTTGGGTCCATGAAGTTCCAGATATATGCAGTCTGCAACCTTTTTGCGATCGCGGTGCGTTCCTCCGGCCGGAATCGATTGAAGCGGTCCGCGAGCAGCGTCACGTAGCTGGAGACGTCGTTGCCTCCGTCGAAGCCGGTCTTCGACAGGACACGGGGGTCGTAGACCGAGGAGGAGTAGACGAGCTTGCCGAAGTACGCGAGCAGGTCCGCGTGATGCACCACCCCGTCGTGCTTCACCATGTCCGCCTGGACCAGGTGCGCGGTGCGCAGGTTCGCCTCGATGCCCGCGAGCGACGTCGCAAGATCACGATCCTGCTGCGGTGGATGCGTCGCCTGGAACTGCGTGAACGCAGAGTGGTCCGCATGGTCGTCCGGCGAGAAGATCGCGCGATAGGGCTGGGGCAGTGAGAACTGATAGATGGGCTCTAGCCCCAGCTCTCGCCCGCGCGCGCCGTGACCAAAGACCTCATGCAGCGTGCCGACCTCCGCTTCCACCAGCGGCGCCGCGATGAACACCTCTTCTGCCAGGCGTCCCAGCAAGTTGAGCGCGAAGGTGGTGTGCGGGCGTCCGCGAACCTTGGCGCTGGGCAGGGCGAGCTCGTACTGGAACGCGAACAGGCTCAGCCTACGGAGCGTGATGATGCCCACGTCCATCGAGAGCTTCGGATCCGCCGCGACCACGAGCTCCGTAGGGAGCGACAGCTCGGAGGCTTCTCCCGCACGCGCAACGCCTGACGCGGTGCAGAGCGCGGACACGCCCATGCTGACGATCGCGGCGCGCAGCCACCTAGTCACAGGTGACCTCGCGCGAGAGCAGCGTGCTCCCGGACAATCCGAGGATCGAGAAGCTCGCCGGTGCGTGCACCGAGCGCAGTACGCGACGGCCGGCTGCGGCCTCCAGCGACGTGGCGAGCGCTCCGCCGATGTCGACGTCGCCACCGACCTTTTGACCGTCCGCGCCCGCCAGCGCGAAGTACTCGCGCTCACCGGCGACGAAGGCAACGCCGAACGTGCCCTGCCCGCGCGCCACGCCAAGCACGTTCGACGCGGTGCTGATCCGCGTCGCGGTGCCACCGGCGGAGTAGCGCCCGAGCATGAGGTTCTGGCCCGCGCTGCCCACGTCGTCGAACCCCAGATCACCGAACACGGCGCCACCATCACCCGACGCGCTGGTACCTGGCGTCTCCAACCATGCGCCATACGGGTCACCGTCGCCGTAGACGAACGCGACCGCCGAGCCCTTGGGCACGAAAGGCCCGACCTCGAGCGCGAGATCATCGCGCACCACGTACGAGCCCGTGCTGAGGCGCGCTAGGAGAGTCCCGTTCGACAGCGAAAGGCGTGGGAGCACGGCGGCAGAGACGAACCAGCTTGGTACCGGCAGGTGCTCGACCGCGACGCCAAGGGGGTCCATGCGCACCACGCCGCCGAAGGGCTTGGTCTTCCCCTGCTGCACAGCCGAGTAGAAGATGAACGTGGTGCCGCGCTTGGCGACCGCTGTTGCCTGTATAGTACAATCATCGCAGGCACGCGCGAGCTCGGCGGAGAACGAGGTCCCGCCGCTCGAGACCGCATATCGAAGCGCGGCGCCCGTGTGGACCAGGCCGTCTGGGTCGGTATGCGTGCTCTGCTCGACCCAGGAAAAGAGCACGGCCTGACCGGTGTAGGTTGCAGCTATCTGCACGGTGCTGCCCGCGCGCGCCTGAAGCTCCATTGGCGCCACGAACGTCTTGCGGATGAATGCGCCGGGACTGACCGCAGAGACCACGATGTCCACCTTGCTCGGCACGGGCGAAGTGAGCGCGACGGTGCCGAAGCCTCCGAGCCCGCCCGCGCCCGCGCCGGTTTCCGCGACATCACCAGCCTCCACGCCCGCATCGGCCTCGGGCTTCTTGTACGTGATGAAGCGAAGGACCGTGTCGCCGGCGGGACCTTCGAGGAGCGTGCCCGAGAGTCCATCCAGGCTCGGGTCGGAGAAGAGCGTCACCTCGTCGGAGAGGCGGCACGGCTCCTTGAAGCGGGAACATCCGAGCTGTGCACCAGGCAGCGACCACGCCGTCGCGATGAGCACGATGCAGCCGCACAGGTGAGGCGCCGCACGTCGCAGGCGCAGTGTGTTCACGAGTCGCGAAGCGCCGCGTGAATACCGTCGGCAGCGCGACGACCGTCCGCGATGGCCCAGACCACGAGCGACTGACCGCGCGATGCGTCGCCGGTGGCGAAGACCTTCGGTACGCTCGTGCGGCCCGTCGCGTCGGTGGGGACGTTGCCGCGTGCATCCAGCGTGAGCCCGAGCAGCTCCGGAAGACCGCGCTCGGGGCCGGTGAAGCCCATGCACAGGAGGCATAGCTCGGTTGGAATGGAGAGGTCGGTCCCGGGCTGCGGCGTGATCTTTCCGCCACGCAGCTGCGCGCGCACCGCCGAGAGCCCTGCGAGCGTGCGCCCGTCCGCGGCGGCCACGAAGCCCGTGGTCATCACGCCGAAGTCGCGCTCGCAACCCTCTTCCTGCGATGACGATGTGCGGAAGACCAACGGCCACTCGGGCCATGGGTTCTCAGGCATCCGCGTGAGGCTCGGCCTGGGCATGAGCTCAAGCTGCATCACCGAGAGCGCGCCCTGACGGATCGACGTGCCCACGCAGTCGGAGCCAGTGTCGCCGCCACCAATGACGACCACGCGCTTGCCCGTTGCCAGGAGCTCCCGCTCCTTTGGCACGCTCACGCCCGCGACGCGATCGTTCTGCTGCGAGAGAAAGTCCATGGCGTAGTGCACACCGACGAGCTCACGCCCGGGTGTGGCAAGATCCCTGGGCACGCGCGAGCCGGTGGCAAGGAGCACGGCGTCGTAGGCGAAGAGGTCGTCCTTGGTGACGTCGCTGCCCACGTCGACGCGCGTGCGGAACGTGACGCCACGCGCGGCGAGCTCGTTCACGCGGTCGTCGATGAGCCACTTTTCGAGCTTGAAATCCGGGATCCCGTAGCGGAGCAAACCACCGATTCGCGCGTCGCGCTCGAAGACGGTGACTGCGTGTCCGCGCTTCTGCAGCTCGTCGGCGGCAGCCAGACCCGCGGGGCCGGAGCCCACGATGGCGACCTTGCGGCCCGTGGGCGTGATGTCGATCGCGGCCAGCTTTGGGTGCGCGCGCGGGCTCCGAGCGATCGCGCGCTCGATGTCCTTGATGGTGACGGGCTCACCGTCCAGGTTGAGCACGCACGACGCCTCGCATGGGGCAGGACAGATGCGACCGGTGATCTCGGGGAAGTTGTTCGTGGCGAGCAGGCGGGCGGCCGCACCCTCCATGTCGCCGCGGTAGACCAGGTCGTTCCACTCCGGAATCAGGTTTCCCAGCGGACAGCCTTGATGGCAGAACGGTATGCCGCAGTCCATGCAGCGCGACGCCTGCGAGAGGAGCTCCTCCGGCGGCGGATCGATCGTGAACTCGTGCCAGGTCTTGATGCGCTCCGGAGCCGGGGCCTCCTTCGCCTTGTGCCGCTTCACCTTGAGGAACGCGCGCGGATCACCCATGTCAGACCACCCTCAGGTGCGGATGAGCGCCCTGGCCCTTACGCGCCTTCTCTTCCTCGAGCGCGCGCTTGTAGTCGAGGGGGAACACCTTCACGAAGCGGCTGCGATGCAACGAGAACGACGCAAGGACCTTCGCGCCCTTTGCGCTTCCAGTGTATTCTACATGTTCTTCGAGCAGCGAGCGCACGAACGCCATGTCCTCTTCCACGGACAGGATGCTGAGCTCGATCATCTGCATGTTGCAGCGGCTGCGGAAGCCGCCGTCCTCGTCCAGGACGAAGGCCAGGCCGCCGCTCATGCCCGCGCCGAAGTTGCGGCCCGTGGTGCCCAGCACGACCACGCCGCCGCCGGTCATGTACTCGCAGCCGTGATCGCCAATGCCCTCCACCACTGCCTCTGCGCCGCTGTTGCGCACGCAGAAGCGCTCGCCCGCGCGGCCGGAGAAGAACGCACGGCCCCGCGTGGCGCCGTAGAGCACCGTGTTGCCGACAATGACGTTCTCGTCGGCGGCGAAGCCCGCGGTGCTCGGCGGCTTCACCACAAGCACGCCGCCCGAGAGGCCCTTGCCCACGTAGTCGTTCGCGTCGCCCTCGAGCGAGAGATGAACGCCGCGCGGAAGGAACGCGCCAAAGCTCTGGCCGCCGGTGCCGGTGAGCTCGATGCCGATGGTGTGCTCCGGCAATCCCTTCGCGCCGTACCTGCGCGAGATCTCACCGCCAAGCATGGCGCCGAACGTGCGGTCCTTGTTGGTGATGGTGTGCTGGATGCGCACGGGCTCGCCGCGGAGCAGCGCGGGCTGCGCCCTCTGGATCATGTCAAGGTCGGCCACCGCGGACAGGCCGTGGTCCTGCTCGGACTCGTGCGACAGCACCGCGCCCTCGGGCGGGGCCACGAGCACGCGGGAGAAATCGAGCGTGCGCGCCTTGGCCTGGGCGAGATCCGTGCGAGCGACCACGTTCTCGACGTGCCCGACCATGTCTCGCAGCGTGCGAAAACCAAGGTCCGCCATGATCGCGCGGAGCTCCTCCGCGACGAAGAAGAAGTAGCGAATCACGTGCTCCGGCGTTCCCGTGAAGCGCGCGCGCAGCACCGGGTCCTGCGTGGCCACGCCGACCGGGCACGTGTTCAGGTGGCACTTGCGCATCATGATGCATCCCGATGCGACGAGCGGCGCCGTTGCGAAACCGAACTCCTCGGCGCCGAGCAGCGCAGCGAACGCAACGTCACGTCCGGTCTTCAGCTGACCGTCCGCCTGCAGCACCACGCGTCCGCGCAGCCCGTTGCGCACGAGCACCTGCTGCGCCTCTGCCAGGCCGATCTCCCATGGTGTGCCCGCATGCTGGACGGACGAGAGCGGGCTGGCGCCGGTGCCGCCGTCATGGCCAGCGATCAGGATGCAGTCTGCATGCGCCTTGGCCACGCCCGCGGCGACAGTGCCCACGCCGGACTCCGACACGAGCTTCACGCTGATGCGCGCGCGCGGGCTCACGTTCTTCAGGTCGAAGATGAGCTGCGCCAGATCCTCGATCGAATAGATGTCGTGATGGGGCGGCGGTGAGATGAGCGTGACGCCTGGCGTGGAGTACCGCACGCGCGCGATCACCGCGTCCACCTTGTGACCAGGGAGCTGTCCGCCTTCACCGGGCTTCGCGCCCTGCGCCATCTTGATCTGCAGCTCGTCGGCGTTGACCAGGTAGTGGCTGGTCACGCCGAATCGACCGGATGCGATCTGCTTGATCGCGCTGCGCCGCGAATCACCGCGGGCGTCGCGGATGAAGCGCGCGTCGTCCTCGCCGCCTTCGCCAGTGTTGCTCTTGCCGCCGATGCGGTTCATGGCAATGGCGAGGTTCTCGTGCGCTTCCTTGCTGATGCTGCCGAACGACATGGCACCCGTTGCAAAGCGCTTCACGATCTCCTTCGCCGGCTCCACGTCATCGAGAAGAATGCTGGGCCGCGTACGAGCAAAGTCCCACAGGCCGCGAAGCGTGCAGGGCGCATCGTTTTGGTCATTGATCGCGTGCGCGTACTCCTCGTAGGACGAGGCGTCGGACAGACGTACTGCCTTCTGGAGCGACGCCACGCTCTTCGGCGTCCACAGGTGCCGCTCACCATGCGCGCGCCACGCGTAGACCCCGCCGGGGTCCAGCTCCGCGTCGGGGAGCGCGTCGCCGAAGCCGTGCGTGTGGCGGGCGCGCGCCTCGCGCTCGATCTCGAGGAGACCGATGCCGGAGATCGCGGAGGACGTGCCGGTGAAGTGCCTGGCGCAGAGCTCGTCGTTGATGCCGAGGGCCTCGAAGATCTGTGCGCCGCGATAGCTGGCCATGCACGAGATGCCCATCTTGCTCATCACCTTGAGCAAGCCCTTGTTCTGGGCCTTCACGTAGCGCTTCGTCGCTTCGTACGGGGTCTGCGTGACGCCGTGCATTCCCTTGTCCGCGAGCATGCCCACGCACGCCAGCGCCAGGTACGGGTTCACGCCGCCCGCGCCGTAGCCGAGCAGCAGCGCAACGTCGGCGACCTCGCGTGCGTCGCCACACTCCACGATCACGCCGGCCTTCGCCCGCAGCCCTTCGCGGATCAAGCGATGGTGCACGGACGAAGTCGCGAGCAAGCTAGGAACCGGACCACGCAACGCAGACACCTTGCGATCGGAGATGATGAGAAGCGACGCGCCTTTTCCCACCGCGCTGCACGCCTCGTCTCCGAGGCGCTCGATCGCATGCTCCAGCGCAGCTCCCTCCGCGAGCGCAAGATCGAACGTGGCGTCCAGCGTGACAGTGGGAAAATCCGCAAGGTCGGCCGTGCGCAGCTTCTCCAGATCCGAGTCGAGCAGGATGGGATGCGCGAGCTCCAGGCGGCGACACTGACCCGGTGTCTCGTCAAGGAGGTTGCCCTCGCCGCCAAGGTAGCCAACGAGCGACATCACGAGGTCCTCGCGGATGGGGTCGATCGGAGGGTTCGTGACCTGCGCGAACTGCTGCTTGAAATAGCGGAAGAACGAGACCGGGCGATCGGACAGCACGGCAAGCGCGATGTCCGCGCCCATGCTCCCCACGGGCTCCTCGCCGCTCTCTGCCATGTTCGCGAGGACCACCCGCAGGTCCTCCGTGGTGTAGCCAAACGCGCGCACGAGCTGCTCCCGCCGCTCAGGAGGCAGCGCGGGGATCGCGCTGGGGCCGCTGTTCTCGGGCAGCTGCGCGAGCTCGATCTTGTTGCTGCGCAGCCAGAGCTCGTACGGCTTCTGCGCGACCACGCCGTCCTTCACTTCGCGATCGGAGACGATGCGCCCTTCGTCCGTGTCGACCAGGAACATCTTGCCGGGCGCCAGGCGGCCCTTCTCCGAGACGTCCTGCGGATCGATCGTGAGGACGCCGAGCTCGCTCGCGAGGATGACGCGCCCGGATTTCGTGACGACGTACTTCGCGGGGCGCAGGCCGTTGCGATCCAGCGTGGCGCCGATGAGCGTACCGTCCGTGAATGCGAGCGCCGCCGGGCCATCCCACGGCTCCACGAGCGCCGCGTGGTACTCGTAGAAGGCGCGCTTCTTCGCGCTCATCTCCTCGTTCTCGCTCCATGCCTCGGGGACGAGCATCATCATCACGTGCGGCAGCGAGCGCCCGCTCGCGAGCAGGAAGTCGACCACGTTGTCCAGCGACTGCGAGTCACTGCCACCCGCCTTGATGATGGGCTTGAAGTCCTGGAGGTGCTCGCCGAACGCGGGCGCGGCCAGGAGTGCCTCGCGCGCCGCCATCCAGTTCATGTTGCCGCGCAGCGTGTTGATCTCGCCGTTGTGCGCCATGCGGCGATAGGGATGCGCCCGCTCCCACGACGGGAACGTGTTCGTGGAGAAGCGCGAGTGCACGAGCGAGAGGCGGCTCCTGAAATCGTCCGCCTTCAGATCCTTGTAGAATGCACTCACCCGCTCGGGGAGCATCAGGCCCTTGTAGACGATGGTCTGCGAAGAAAAGCTGACGATGTAGAAGTCGTCCGCCATGCCTCGCTGGGCGATCAGCTTGCGCGTGCGGCGACGGATGAGGAACAGCGTGCGCTCGAACGCAGGCTTGTCGCACATGCGCGCCACAAAGAGCTGCCTCACGAGGGGCATGGTGCGGAGCGCCACTGGGCCGAGGACGCGCGTGCTCACGGGCACGTCGCGCCATCCGACGACCTTCTGGTTGTGGTGGCGGACAATGTGCTCGAACAGCCGCATCTGCTGCTCCGCGCGATCCTTGTCGCGCGACAGGAACACCTGCGCGACGCCGTAGTCGCCGGGGAGCGGGAGCTCCTTGTCCTCCTTGGCCAGCACGCGCTCGAAGTAGGCATGCGGGATCTGGGTGAGGATGCCCGCGCCGTCACCAGTCTCGGGATCGCTACCCGCCGCGCCGCGATGGGCGAGCCGGGCGAGGATCTCCAGGCCGGATGTGACCACATCCTGCGAGGCCTCGCGCGTGAGGTCGGCCACGAAGCCGAGGCCGCAAGCGTCGTGCTCGTAGGAGGGATCGTAGAGACCGTTCACTGCGAAGCGAGCATAGCGCGACCCTGACGCGACGCGCCAGATGCCCACGCTGAGAGGCGACGCACGCGACATGGGACTACACCAGCACGTGTAGGCAGCTCACCGAGACGGCGCGCATCCGGCGCCAACGTGTGCGAAATCTGCGGCGATTTGCCGAAGATTTCAGCGCCTGCACACCATCAACAACTTGATACGCGAAGGAGACGGTGACACGATTTCAAATAGGGGAGTTCGTCGGCGAAGACTAGCTGATGCCTGCCCGACGCTGATGAAGAAAGTGAGCATGCGCTGATGAGAATGCCGAGACTCGCGACGTGGACCTTCGTTCTGGCCCTTCCCGTCACCGCCTGGGTGGTCGCGTGCGGCGGAGGAACTGACTCCACGTTCAACGGCAACAACACGGACCAGCTCACAGGTGACACCGACGGCGGCGACGAGGGCGGCTCGGTCCCGCACCTTGGCGGCAACAACCACACGGACAGCGGAAGCAACGGCGGCGGCGGCAGCAACGTGGATGGTGGACCGCAGTGCGTGTCCGGCCTCTGCAAGCAGCAGGTCTATTGTGGCGCCACCGCTCACACCACGATCAGTGGTCAGGTCTTCAATCCTGCGGGCACGACGCCGCTCTACAACGTCCTCGTCTACGTTCCCAATCACCCCGAGCAGGTCGCTGCGATCACCCACGGCGCGAGCTGCGATCGCTGCGGCTCCGTCTCCGGCGATCCGCTCGTCTCTGCGATCACCGACACGCACGGCAAGTTCACGCTGACGGATGTGCCCGTCGGCACCGACATCCCGCTCGTCATCCAGGTCGGCAAGTGGCGCCGACAGATCAAGATCCCCACGGTCGCGAAATGCGTCGACACTCCGCTCACCGACGTCACCCAGACGCGCCTGCCGAAGAACAAGACGGAGGGCGACATCCCGCTCATTGCGCTCACGACAGGCGGCGCGGACAGCCTGGAGTGCTTCCTCCGTTCGAGCAAGGTCGGTCTCGACGACAGCGAGTTCACGCAGCCCGGCGGCGGCGGCAGCGTCAACCTGTACGGCGGCGTCGCCGGCAGCGCGAAGTACGCGCCCGGGGTCAACGCTGGCGCGACGTTCCCCGCGGCGGACCACCCCTTCTGGGACGACGTGAACAAGCTGAAGGTCTACGACATGGTCGTGCTCTCCTGCGAAGGCAACCTGTACGAAGGCACTGGCGGCATTGCCAAGTCGCAGACGAAGAACCAGACGACCTACGACGCGATGTACGCGTACACATCGATGGGCGGCCGCATGTTCGCCACCCACTGGCACCGCGGCTTCTTCTCCGAGCAGGCGAGCATGGCCATGACCGGCACGTTTGCCGACAACGGCGACCCGGGCGATCCCGCGGACGGCCTCATCAACGACACGTTCCCCAAGGGTCAGGCGTTCCGCGACTGGCTCGTGAACGTCAACGCGACGCCCACGGTCGATCACCTGAGCATCTCCGCGCCGCGCGATAACGTACAGGCCGTGACCACCATGGCCACCCAGTGGGTGTCCACGCAGAGCGGCGGCCACAATGTCGTCGAGTACATGACCGCGAACACGCCGATCGGCGCAGCGGACGACAAGGTCTGTGGCCGCGCAGTCTTCAGCGATCTCCACGTCGGCGGCGCGAGCAAAGACAAGGTCGGTCAGCCGTGGCCCACCGGCTGCACGAGCGTCGGTCTCACACCGCAGGAGAAGGCCCTCGAGTTCCTGCTCTTCGACCTCTCGTCGTGCGTGCAGAGCGACACGAAGCCCCCCATGCCTCCGCCGACCGGCGGTGGCGGCGGCGTGAAGTGAGAGGACACCCGAACGCGAACGTGGGAGCATACAGCTCATGTCGATGCCGAGACTAGCGACGTGGGCGTGTGCTCTTGCCATCCCGCTGGCTTGCTGGGTCGGCGCGTGCGGTGGCGGCGACGAATCCACGTTCGACGGCGGCACCGACCCGCAGAACAACAACAACACCGGCGACGAGGGCGGCGTGATCCCGCACCTCGGCGGCGGCGAGGGCGGCGCAGCGGACAGCGGCAACAACCTGCCTCCGTGCGTCGACGGTCTCTGCAAGCAGCAGGTCGCATGCAGCGGAGGCGGGCACACGACGATCAGCGGTCAGGTGTACGACCCCGCGGGCGTAACGCCGCTCTACAACGTCCTCGTCTACGTTCCGAACCACCCGGACAAGGTCGCGGCGATCGTCCACGGCGCGAGCTGTGATCGCTGCGGCTCCGTCTCCGGTGATCCGCTGGTCTCCGCGATCACGGACACGCACGGCAAGTTCACGCTCACGGACGTCCCCGTGGGCTCGGACATCCCCGTGATCATCCAGGTCGGCAAGTGGCGCCGGCAGCTGAAGATCCCGACGGTCCCGCAGTGTGTGGACACCGCCCTCACCGACAAGAACCTCACGCGCCTGCCGAAGAACCAGCAAGAGGGCGACATCCCCCTCATCGCGATCACCACCGGCGGCGCGGACTCGCTCGAGTGCTTCCTCCGCAGCTCGAAGCTCGGCCTCGACGAGAAGGAGTTCACGCTCCCCGGCGGTGGCGGCGCGGTCAACTTCTACCAGGGCGTTGGTAACTCCGCAGGCAAGTACGAGACGGTGGCGAAGGACGCGACCATCGACCCCGCGTCCGCGAACAAGGCGTTCCCCACCGCGCAGACGTTCTGGGCGGACAGCACGCAGCTCATGAAATACGATCTGGTGCTGCTCTCGTGTGAAGGCTCCAGCACGAACACCCCGCAGGTACAGAACAAGAGCCAGGCGGCCTACGACGCGATGTACCAGTACGGCGCTGCGGGTGGCCGCATCTTCGCGACGCACTGGCACTACATCTGGTTCTCCGGTGAACCGGTGCTCAACCCCGCCGGCGTGAACTGGGCCGGCGACGGCAATGGCGGAAACCCGGACCCAGGCGACCCCGCAGATGCCCTGGTCAACGACACCTTCCCGAAGGGCCAGGCGTTTCGCGACTGGCTCGTGAACGTCGGCGCCTCCACCACGCCCGATCACATCAGCGTCGGCCAGCCGAGGTACAACGTGGACAGTACGTCTGCCGCGGCCACCACGTGGATGACCATGAACAACCACACGGCGTACATGACGGTGAACCTGCCGTATGCGGCGACGGACGACAAGATCTGCGGACGCGCGGTGTACAGCGACCTCCACATCGGCGGCGCCAAGATCGGCGGCAAGACGGACTCGGCGAGCGCCGTGTGGCCCGACGGCTGCGCGACCACCGGTATGAGCGCGCAGGAGAAGGCCCTCGAGTTCCTGCTCTTCGATCTCTCGTCGTGCGTGCAGAGCGACACCAAGCCGCCCGCACCGCCCCCGCCGGGCGTGAAGTAGACGGGAAAACACGGCACTTCGTGGACCGATAGTACCAACTGATACTATCTTCGCCGCATGACTCCGAGGAACGCGTGGCTCTGCTGCATGACCGCGTGGATGTGTGTCGCGTGCAGTCGTGAGCCCCAGCCGCTGGTGATCGCGTCCACGGTTGCGCCATCCTCGGCGACTGCAACCGTTGCGAGCTCGCGTGCCGTTGCGAGCTCACGTGCCGGCAACACGTCACACACTCCGCTCGACGACGAACAGGCGGCGCAGCTGGTCGCTGACCTGTGCGACACCATCGCATTCAGCTCCGCGGAGAACCCCGGAGCGGCGGGCGAGTACACACGCGTGCGACGAGACGCGTGCAAGACGGGCCTTGCCGGCTTCCGCATTCGCACCGACCGCGCGAAGATGCCCGCATGCAAGGCGGACCTCGCCGCGCACCCGCCTCACCTCGACGACGACCTGTGGCTGAGCGCGCCGTGCCTTGCCGCCGTTACGCGGGAGCGAGCCATTGGCGCGTCGTGCGGCAGCGCGGGCACTTGCGGAACCAACGGTTGCAACCCCACGACGTGGATGTGCGAGCGCGCAAAGACAAAGGGAGAAGCCTGCCTCTCCGACAGCCAGTGCACCGACTCGTTGTTCTGCGATCGCGTCACAGGGCAGCCCGCCGGAGCATGCGTCGACCGCGCCGAGGATGGCGCTGCGTGCTCCAACGCGCTCCGCTGCAGGGGCGGTCGCCACTGCCTGGAGGGCCGCTGCTCGCTCACGCCGGCACGGGTGGGAGAGCGCTGCGAGGTCTACGACCTTCATGGATGCGACGACGGCTACCAATGCTCGCTACCGAACGACACGAGAAAGACCGAATACATCTGCATGCCGGGCCTCCGGGCCGGCGAGGCCTGTCACCTTGCGGGGCAGTGCGCGAGCGGCGGGTGCCTGCCCCAGCGCGGCGACAAGAAAACGTGTATGTGATCTCTACTTTGGCGCGGAGGGCGGCGCGAGGTCGCTCTGGATGCAGCTCGAGAGATCCCAGAAGAGGAACTCCAGCGCCTTCTGCTGCGGCGTGAGCGCTGCGCCTGCTGCGGGCGAGCAGCCACCAGGGAACGACGCCTCACTCTTGTTGGACACGTGGAGATCACCGAACACCACGCGGCCGCACTGATCTGCGGGCTTGGCTGCGATGGGCGCGTTGAAGGAGAAGTACTTCACGTTGCTCGCGTCGTGAGCGATCCACGACTGCGCCTGCATGCTCACCGTGGAGGTGCTGGCCGTGACGCCCGTGAGCGGCAGCGTGCCTTCGGTCTTGGAGGCGCCCGTGTTCACCAGCCACTTCGCGAACGACTTGCCCTTGGGGAAGGTCTCGTCCACGGCGTAGTCGCCGTCCGTGGAGTAGTTGCCGGTCCACGATGCGATCTTGGTGAAGTCGAACTGCGGAGACGCCTTGAACCACACGTAGTGGTAGTGCGTGGCGAAGACGCGACCGCCCGCCTCGATGTAGTCGTGCATGGCCTGGCGGTTGTTCTTGTTCTCCGGGTGCTCGCCGTCCTCGCAGGAGAGCGCGAGGATGTCGAAGTCGCTCATCTTGGCTTTGTCTTGCCAGAGGTTGTCGCCGGCAGTCGGGATCTTGCCGTTGTCGTTGAAGCCGTCCGCACCCGCGAACATGTGTACGTGACCAGTGCCGCCCTTGCCGTAGACGAACTCGCTCTGATCAAGGCCGATGTTGAGCAGGAGACACTCGAGCGAGTCTGCGCCGCCCGTGGTGACGGCGATCTGCGGCATGTCGCCGTCCATCGCCCTGGATGGGAGCTTCACGGGGCCGGAGAGCTTGTTCTCTGCGCACTTCGCGCCGACGTCGATGCTCACACGCCGGCGCCACTTGCCCAGCTGCACCACGACGGGCACGCCCGACATGAACGGCACGTCCGTGAGCGTGAAGTTTCCGTTCTCGTCCGTGAGGGTGCTCACGACTGGATTGAGTGCAGTCGCTCCGCACTTGTCGCAGCTCACGCCCGTGCCGAGCGGCGGGAGCGGGGCGCTCGGATCTTGTGGGATGTAGACGATGGCATTGTAGATCGGGTTCTTGCCCGCCGGGTCCAGCACCTGGCCCGTGATCGTCGTCTTCGGGCCTGCGCCGCACGCGGCCCGGTTGCAGCCGATACCCTGGCACTGCCCGCCGCCACCTTCGCCGCCACCACCGAAGCCAGTGCCGCCCTCGGCGCCTGCGTCGTCGGCGGTGTTGTTGCTGCCGCTGTCACCACACGACGCAGAGAACACCGTCGTTGCAACGAGCCACGCAGCGGACGCAACAACGGTGATCGCGCCGCGACGATGGGTAGTGGAGCGCATGAGATCAAGGCTCCCAAGTCTGGGCCAGAATGCAATAGGCTTCCGAGAATGACGGCAAGGATCGCAGCATGGGCCACACTCCTTCTTGGCGTGCTCACGCTGTGTGCATGCGGTCCGGCCCCCGCGAACGGCAAGGGCCCCGGCTATCCGCCGCGCGCGGCTGGCTGCGAGATCAAGGTGTATGGAGACGCGCCGCCAGGCCGTAGCGACAACATCGGCCCGGTCTCGGCGAAGTGCACGCTGGACATCAGCAAGGACGACTGCCTGCGCACGCTGAAGGATCAGGCGTGCAAGGTGGGCGCGGACACCCTCTGGGGCGTCAACGAGCAGGGCGAGCAGAAGGACGGAAAGATGTACTTCTACGGACGCGCCGCGAAGGCGCTACCGCCGGGGCCCGCGCAGTAGCTCAGGACTTCTGGATCTTCGAGCCGAACATCACGCGCGAGACGATGGCCGCCACGAGCATGGGAATGACGACCATGCCGAGCACGACCCACGGCCCGCCCTTCCAGTAGTTCCACGGACGAAGCACGGCGTAGCTGGCAAGGAATGCGAGCGGCGATGCGAACGCCGAGAGCCACGCCTTCTTGCCGGCCGGAAGCTGACGCACGCGAATGGCGAGGAGCAGCACGTCGATGAGCGCGAGCAGGAGCATGTACACGAACGACACGATGGTGCCGGCGAGCATGCCGATGCCCCACACGACCCAGCGGTTCACGTATTTGAACTCGGGGCCAAACGCGGCGAAGAGCGACACCGCTCCGTACACGGAGAGCCAGGGCGCGATGAGCAGTGGAGCAACCCACCCCTTGATCGTGGGCCGCTCGTAACGCTCGGTGGACTTCGTGTCGTTCGCCATGGTCACAGTCTCCGCTCCTATAGACGTAGCACCCCCGGAAAAGACTCACCCGGTTCGAATCACGATAACCACGGTGTCGACTGCGACAACGACTTCGACTTCGACTTCGACTTCGACCTCGACCTCGACCTTGACTTCAACCTCGACCTCGACCTGAACCTCGACCTCGACATGAACCTCGACCTGAACCTCGACCTCGACCTCGACTTCGTCAGCGACTTCAACTCAGTGCATGCACTGATCGATTGCGTCGACCGTGTCGGCGGTTCGCACACATTGCATCATGCTGTCGGTGATTCTTCGGCCGAGGCAGCCCTTCATGGACTCCGAGAACTGGCTGCGGATGTCCTGCTGCTTCTTGGCGATCGCCGCGGGGTCGTTGATGTTCATCTTCTTCATCTGGACCTCGACGTTGCGATCGACGATCGCGCTGCAGTCGGCCTCCGTCGCCTTCCGGCCGCAGCCAGCGAGCAAAACAAGCCCAACGATTCCAGTCCCAAACAGTCGTCTCATCGGTTCCGAACTCTACTACCCCACCCCTGCGTGTGAAACCCGCCAACCACCCCAAATCCTTCCGCCCTTCCGTACCTATCCCAAGCTGAGCTACGTGGATTTGCTGCGGCGACACGGGCGTCACGTGCGCAAACGTGCAGTTTGCACTCAAAAGTGCTAGTTTTGGATGAGTGCGGGTAGCGAAACCCCTTCTACCAGAGGACTTTTTGCGCAAGGCGATGGCCGCCAAGACGGCTCGCTCGAGGGCCATGCACGCACGAAAAGGGCTGGCCACGCACGCGCCGCTCGACCCGACCACGCACACGATGCTGCTGCGGCAACTCTATCTCTCGCTGTTCGAGGCACGCAGGTTCTCGGAGGCCGTGGACATCGCGACCCAGGCGCTCGCGCTCAACGTCCTGCCCGACGTGCTGAGCCAGGATGCCGCGCGGGCTGCGCTGGCGGACGGCGACCTGCAGACCGCCGTGATACATCTGCGCGTTGCGACACGGCGCGGGCCTGCATCGCGGCGCCCTTTTCATTTCTGGACGCTGGGAAGCGCGCTGTTCCTTGCGCGGCGTTACGACGAAGCGATCGCCGCGCTGGAGCGAGCTGCGCGATGGGGCACACGCGACAAGCCGCTCTACCGCGCGCACCTCGCGCTCGCGAAGATCGCAGGGGGCGAGCCCGTCTCACACCTGCAAGAGACCATCAACGCGCTCGCAGAGGCGCCGTGCGGACAGGGCTATGGGCGCTTCGTGCTCGGTCATCTGGCGTATGCGGCGGGCGAATGGAACGCCGCGCGACGCTACCTGGAGGCGTTCGTGCGTCGCACCACGCAGTCCCGACCGGCACTGGCGATCGCGCTCGAGGGCGAGCTCACCATGGCGAAATCCACGCTCGCCAAGATGGCGTCGAACTGAGGCGTGCACCGACCTCGCTGGTCTACGCTCGATCCAGCGGAGCTGCGGTGGCGGAGTCACTCGTGGTTGCAGGTGGTACCTGGCATCTCGTCAAAGATCGCTCGCGCACCGATGACCAGGAGTTTATGATCGTATCGTGCGGCGGACCCCTCGGCTTCGAGTGGTCGCCGTAGGTGCACAAGGAGGATTCTGTGAACGCGCGACGTCCGATTGCCTGGTCGCTATTCATTCTGGTGTCGATCATGCTGCTGCCCGCGCTCGCGTGGGCGGACGGCTCGAACACTGGCGCCTTCACCGAGAGCGCCTCGAAGGGCCTGGCCTTCGCGCTCGGCGCGTCGTTCATCGCAGGAGTCGGCGCCAGCCTCACGCCGTGCGTCTTTCCGATGGTGCCCATCACGGTGTCCATCTTCGGCGCAACAGAAGCGCAGTCGCGCGCGCGCGGCGCGGCCCTTTCCGGAACGTTCGTCCTGGGCATCGCGATCCCATTCACGATCCTCGGCGTGGTGTCGGCGCAGTCTGGCAAGCTCATGGGCGGTGCGCTCGCAAACCCCATCGTCGTGACGGTGATCGCAGCCATCTTCATCGCGCTCGCATCGTCGATGTTCGGCGCCTTCGAGATGACGCTTCCCTCCAGCATCACCAACAAGGCATCCACGGTCGGCGGCGTTGGCTTCAAGGGCGCGTTCATCCTGGGCGCGGTGATGAGCGTCATTGCGGCGCCGTGCACCGGCCCGTTCCTCACCGGCATGATCCTCTGGATCTCCTCCACGCAGAACCTGGTCCTCGGCGGCGTTGCGATGTTCTCGTTCGCGCTCGGCCTTGGCCTTCCGTTCTTCATCGCGGGCACCTTCGCGGTCAACCTGCCAAAGGGCGGCGCATGGATGCTCGGTATCAAGTGGGGCAGCGGCGTGCTCCTCGCGTACATGGCGCTCTCGTATCTGCGTGACGGTTATCCGAACTACATCGGCAAGCTCGTCTCCAAGAACACCACCTACGGCATCATCGGCGGCGTCATCTTCGCGGTGGGTCTTGGTCTGGGCATCGTACACGTCATGGCAGAGCGGCGACGCTCACCCATCGCGCACCTCTCCAAGCGCATGAAGCTGATGTCCATCGTTCCAGCCATCGTCGGCGCGTTCATGTTCGTGAACTTCGCGCAGAAGATGATTGCGGGCGCGGGCGTGGTCACGGATGCAGCAGCAGCAGAGGCAGACAAGACGCTGCCCATCCCGAAGGTGATCGCCTGGGAGACGAACGAAGAGACCGCACGCGCGAAGGCGATCGCGGAGAAGAAGCCCGTCCTCATCGACTTCGGCGCCAGCTGGTGCAAGGCCTGTCAGGAGCTCGAGGAGATGACCTGGCCGGACGCCCGCGTGCGCCAGCAGACGTCGCGCTTCGTATCCGTGAAGGTCGACATGTCCGACGACGACTCCGACGACACGAAGCGCCTGCAGGCGAAGTACAACGTGAAGGGTCTGCCCGTGGTGATCATGCTCGACAGCACGGGCAAGGAGATCACGCGCTACACGGAGTTCGTTCCCGCCGACACGATGATGGACGCAATCAAGAAAGTGAACTGAGGCCCAGCGAGCGTTGCGCGCCGAGCGTTGACGCTCACTCCACCGTGACGGTGCTGGTGTAGATCGCGCCCTCGGCGCCCTTGGCGTCGACCAGGGAGAGCGTGTACGCGTGCGCGCCCTTGGGCGTGTTCGCGGGGAACGTGATGGCCACCACCACTGCATTCGCGTTGGCAGTCGAGCCCTGCGCGGGGGACGTGAGGTCCTGCCCGAGGTCCTTCATCGTGAAGTGAACGTCCGCGACGGCGTCCTTCTCCGGATCGTGGAAGTTGACCGTCATGGTCCACTGCGTGCCAGCCTTCGCCGTTGCGGCCGCTTGCACAGTGTCGATCACGGGACCCTGATTCGCGGCGGCACCGGAGCTGGAGCTCGAGCAACCTGCAAGAAGTGCCAGGAACGCGGCGGAGGCTGAGAGGGCTCGCTTCATGCGGCGGAGATTCGCATGAAAGGTGGTGCGCGTGGGGCCTTTCTTCCCGACCCGTCTACGGATTGAACACGTCGTCCCCCCCCGGCGGCGGCTTCTTCTCCGCAGGCTTCTCCGCGGGCTTCTCTGCAG
>JBBRNJ010000002.1:0-234015 GCA_038230375.1 Polyangiales bacterium
GGTACAGGAAGTACGCTCCGCGCGGTCCTCGCTCGCGCCTTGGCCTCGACGAAAAATCGGGCTTCGACGAGTTACTGTCGGAGGATTTTCGCTCCTCGAGATCATGGTCGCCATGGCGATCCTTGGTCTCGCGTTGACGGTCATCCTTTCGGCGCAAGGCGGCCTTGCGGCTTCGAACCGCAGCGCTGCGAACCTTGGCACCGCCGGTACCCTGGCGCGCTGCAAGATGACCGAGATCGAAGAGCGCACCACGAAGCTCGGCTACCCGGAGCTCGATCAGATCGACGAGGACATCTCCTGCTGCGAGGACGCGGACCAGGACGGCTTCAAGTGCAGCACGCGCATCGAGAAGGTCGTGCTCCCCGATCCGCCGCAGAACAGCCTTGGTGACGGCGGCTCCGTCATTGGCGCGCCCACCGCATCCACCGACGCGTTCGGCAATCAGCTGAACAACCCCGCGGGCGGGGCCGGCCTCAACCTGGATTTCGATGGTGGAGGCGGCGGTCTTGCCGCGATGGGTGGGCAGCTCCAGCAGCAGATGGGCGGCGCGGACGGCATCTTCGGCATGGTCATGGGCATCGTCTATCCGCAGATCAAGCCGATGATGGAGGCGTCGATCCGCCGCGTCACCGTGCAGGTGAACTGGAAGGAAGGCCCGAACAAGCGCGAGGTCACCATCGTCCAGTACGTGACGCAGCCGCAGCGCGGTGGCTTCATCGCAGGCACGTTGCCGCTGGAAGGTGGCGCGCCGCTTCCCAACGGCCCCGGCACGCCGGGCACCGCAGGAGCCGCAGGAGCCGCCGGGCCCGCCGGCGCACTCAGTCCGGGGATCCCCCGATGAGCGCCTTCCGAACTACGCAAACGCGTGTGCGCGCGCGTCGAAACGCGGCGGGCCTCACGCTCATCGAGATCCTCGTCTCGCTCACCATCCTCGCGATGATGTCCCTGCTCATCTACGGCGCGTTCGATTCCATGTCGCGCGGCAAGAAGGCTGAGACGCTGCGCTCCGACCGCGCGCGCGAGGGCCGCGAGGCCTCTGCGCGCCTCGTGCGCGAGCTGCAGAGCGCCTTCCTTTCGCAGCACCAGCCCACGAACGTGTCGCTCGGGACACGCAACACGGCGTTCGTCGGACAGAGCTACTCGGACTTCGACCGCATCGACTTCACGACATTCGCCCACCGCCGCGTCGGCAAAGAGGCACATGAGTCCGACCAGGCAGAGGTCGGCTACTTCGTCGTCAAGGATCCCGAGGTCGACGGAAAGTTCGACCTGGTCCGTCGCGAGCAGACGCCCATCGACATCGATCCGCTGCGCGGCGGCGTCGTCAGCGTGCTCGCGGAGGACATAGAGACCTTCGACGTGAAGTACCTGGACCCGATCACGGGCAACTGGGTCGAGACCTGGGATACCACGCAGATCACTGGGCAGCCAAACCGCCTTCCCTGGGAAGTGCGCGTGAAGATCGCGCTGAAGAGCGTGAAGAACAGTCCGCCGTTCTCGTACACCACGAAGACCACGCTCCCCATCGGCCAACCTCTCAACTTCGGGTTCGCCCGATGACCCGCATGACCCGCATGGACCGCATCAAGAAGAAGACGGGTGCCACACGCACGAAGGGCATGGCTGCGCGCCGTCGCCGGCGTGATCGCGAGGGCGGCATTGCGCTCATCATGGTCATGGGCGCGATCGCGGTGCTCACCGTCATGCTGGCCGAGTTCCAGGACGACACCAGCGCAGAGGCCGCGAGCGCCGTTTCCGGCAAGGACGGCCTGCAGGCGGAGTACATGGCTCGCAGCGCGGTGAACCTCGCGCGCCTGCTCATCGCCACGGAGCCCACGATCCGCACGGCCATCACCCCCATCTTCGCCTTCCTGAAGAAGGCCCCTCCGCAGATCCCCGTCTGGGAGTTCTCCGATCGCATTCTGGGTGTCTTCAACGACGAGGACGCCAACGAGGAGTTCCGCAAGAACCTCCACGTGGACCTCTCCACCGGCAAGAACCTGGGCATCAAGGGCGGGCGCTTCGAGCTCGCGATCGTGGACGAGGACTCCAAGATCAACGCGAACCTGGGCGCCTCGAACGACATCGCGCACATCCGCCTTGCGAAGGAGATCATGGGCATCATCGGGCGCCCCGAGTACGACCCTCTCTTCTCCCAGAAGGACGGCGCCGGGCAGACGTCCGATCGCTATTCCACGTGCGCGGCCATCATCGACTGGTCCGACATGGACGAGCAGGGGTTCAACTGCGACACCACGCAGATCACCTCCGCGTCCAGCTCCGGCGTGGAGGACGCGTGGTACCAGCTCCTCCCGACCAGGCCGTATCGCCGAAAGAACGCGCCTTACGATTCCCTCGAAGAGCTGCACATGGTGCGCGGCGTGAACGACGACTTCTGGGCCACGTTCATAGATCCAGACCCCACGAATCCGAAGAAGCGCGTCGTCACCGTGTGGGGGCAGGGCGCGATCAACGTGAACACGGCGCCAGCGCAGGTGCTCTACGGCGTGGTCTGCGCAGGAGCGCCGCTGTCCGAGATCTGCACGGACCCGGCCCAGGCCGGCCTCTTCATCATGGGCGTGACGATGGCGCACGGAATCACCATGGGCGCTCCGCTGTTCGCATCACCGACGGACTTCATCAACACGATGACCGGCAAGGGTCAGCTCGGACCGCTCCTTGCGGCGATTGGCATGAAGCCGGTGAAGTTCCAGAGCCAGAGTGAGTTCGCGAAGAGCATCACCACGGAGAGCAAGATGTTTTCGATCAGCGCAGTCGGCGTGAAGAAGGGCTACCGGCGCGAGACCCGCGTGCAGGTGACTGCCGTCGTCGATTTCCGCGCGGCGCCGTCAATCACGGCCACTGCCTCGGCGTCTGGCTCCGTGCCGGGCGCACCCAGCGCCGCACCTAGCCCGAGCTCGAGTTCGTCGAGCGCGCCCAAAGTGGATCCCAACGGAATTGCCGCCGCGCTCCAGCCGAGCACTGGCGGACAGGTCCTGTATTACAGGGTGGAGTAGACATGCCCATACTGCTCGGAATCGATGTTGGAAGCACCTCGGTCAAGGCCGTCTGCGTGCGCTCGTTCTACAAGCGACTCGAGGTCGCAGGCGCAGCGACGGTCGACCTTGGACCGAACATGTCGGAGGCAGAGGCCATCAAGCTCGCAAGCGCGGCTGCGCTCGGGCCGAAGTCGCCCACCGCCGACGGGATCGCGATCGCCATCGACGGCGCGAAGACCGCCGTTCGCACGCTCACGTTGCCGAAGAGCGTGGAGAAGCAGCTTGCAGAGGTGCTCCCGTTCGAGCTCGACTCGAACCTCGCGTTCGACGTTGCGCAGTCGGTGTTCGACTATCGCGTACTGCCGGCGGAGACGCCGCCGAAGGCGACCATGGACGTGCTGGTCGTCGTTGCGCGGACGGACGACGTTCGCGCCCGCATCGAACAGGTCAAAGCGGCCTTGAATGCGGAGCCCGAGTGCGTGGGCGCAGGTCCGTTCCCGATGACGCTCGTCGCCGCGCCGCTCGCGGTCACGGGGCAGGGGCCCATCTGCGTGCTGGACCTGGGCAAGACCACCAGCGAGCTCGTTCTGATCGAGGACGGCGACGCTGTGTTCGCGCGCGCGCTCTCGCTTGGCACGCAAGGCCTGCCCGGCACGGCGCAGAAGCTCGCCCGCGAGCTGCGCGTCAGCATCGCGGCGCATCGCTCGCAGGGCGGCAAGAGCCCCACGAAGATCTATCTCGCAGGCGGCGGAGCGTTTGTGTCTGGCGCGCAGGCGTTCCTGTCGTCGGAGCTGGAGCTGCCGGTGGAGCCGCTGCCGCAGCCCGCGCTGGACCTTTCGCCGCTCACGCCCGAGCGCATCGCGGAGATGCCGCGCTTCGCAAAGGCGCTCGGCCTGGCGCTGTCTCTGGGCGCGCGTACGCACGTGATGAACCTGCGCCGCGGTCCGCTCGCGTACGAGCGCGGCTTCTCCTGGCTGCGTGAGAAGACCACGCCCATCCTCATCATGGCGGCCGTGCTCATGTTCAGCTTCGCGTTCAGCGGCGGCGCCCAGCTGTTCGCCAAGGGCAAGGAGAGGGTCGTGCTGGAGCAGGCCCTGGGCACGGTCACGAAGGACGTGCTGGGTGAGGAGACGCAGAGCGCTCAGCGCGCCAACGAGCTCCTCTCGTCACAGACCGCCATCAACGACGAAGACCCGCTCCCCCACGCAGACGCGTTCGACGTGATGGTGAAGCTGTCCGAGGTGATCCCGCAATCGATGACGCACGACATCGACGAGCTCGACGTCCAGAAGAACCACGCCGTGGTGCACGGCATCGTGCAGACGGTGGCAGACGCACAATCCATCGCGTCCTCGCTGAAGACAGAGCGCTGCTTCTCCGACGTGAAGATCACGCGTACCAATCAGGTCGTCGGCGGCGAGCGTCAGAAGTACGTCCTGGAGTTCGACGTGAAGTGCCCAGAGGACGACAAGAAGGCCCCGAAGAAGAAGACGGACGGCGCGGCCAGCGCGCAGCCCGCCACCAGCACCGGAGGAGGCAAGTAATGGCCGTCCCCATCTTCGAGCGCTGGGGCCTCAACCCTCGCGAGCAGCGCATGGCGACCATCGGCGTGGTGGTCCTTGCCGTGATGGTGATCGTCGGCCTGGTTGGCGGACTCTCCGTCACCGTCTCCTCGCGCACGAGCGACATCGAGGAGCTCAAGACCACGCTCGCCGCCGTCCAGGCCGCGCGCGGGCAGGTGCGCGAGCGACAGAGCCGCAAGGACTCCATCGCGCAGCGCTACCAGACACGGGCGCCCACGCTCGCTGGCTACCTGGAGAAGACGGCACGCGAGAACCGGCTGGAGGTGAGCGACTCCGTCGATCGCCCCGACGTGCCGCACGGCAAGAAGTACACGGAGCGCGCCACCGTCATCCACCTGAAGAAGGCGGGGATGCTCAATATCTCGAAGTTCCTCGAAGCGCTCGAGAAGAGCAACTACCCTGTGAGCGTGTCCCGGCTCGACATCCGCAAGCGCACTGGTGAGCCTGACTCGTACGACGTCGAGGTCGGTGTCTCCGCCTACGATCGCCAGGAGCCCACGCCTTCACCCGCTGGCTCCTCGCAGCCCGGCGACACCAAGCCATGAGCAAGGGAGGCAAGTCTTGAAAGACAAGATCACCAAGATCCTTCCGTGGCTGCTCATGCCGCCGTTCTACGTGATGTGCGTGGTGTTCTTTGCGTTCGTCACGTTCCCGTTCGACAAGCTCAAGGACAAGATCGTGACGGGCTTCAACGCCCAGCAAAAATCCGGCTCCATGGAGCTCTCGATCGACGAGCTCAACTCGCACTTCATCACGGGCGTGAAGGCCAAGAACATCAAGCTCACCACTGCTGGCGATCCCGGGAAGCCCCCCGTCGAGTTGAAGATCGACGAGGCGAAGGCCCGCATCTCGTTGCTGGGTCTGCTGGTCGGTCACCGCGACGTGAGCTACTCGTTCCTGCTCGGCGGCGGCGAGATCAACGGCAGCTACGAGGAGCACGGCAAGGACCGCGCGATCGACGTCAACATCGACAACGTCGACATTGGTCAGGTGGAGTTCATCACCAGCCAGCTCGGCGTGCCCATGGAGGGCCACCTCACGGGACAGGTGAAATTCGCGCTCCCGGAGGGCAAGGCCGGCAAGGCAACCGGTCTTGTGAGCCTGGAGATCGCTGGCGTCACGATCGGCGACGGCAAGGCGAAGCTCAAGGGCATGCTCGCGCTGCCGAAGCTCGACATCGGCGGCATCTCGATCACCGCGGAGGCGAAGGACGGCCAGCTGAAGGTCAGCAAGATCGCCGCTGGCGGTAAGGACGTGGAGCTCGCGGGCGACGGCCGAGTCACGCTACGCGACCTGGCGCCCGACGCGCTGCTGGACCTCAACCTGAAGTTCAAGGTGAACGACGGCTACCGCAACAAGAGCGACCAGACCAAGAGCATCTTCGGTGCACCTGGCTCCAAGATGCCCGCGCTATTCGAGATGGATCCCAAGGTGTCGCGCTCGAAGCGCCCCGACGGCTTCTACGCGTTCCACGCGCGCGGCACGCTCGGGCGCCCCGTGTTCGATCCGGCGGGTACGCCGAGCCTTGGCGGCGGCTCCGGTGTGGGGCTCATCAAGGATGGACCGGGGACGTTTGTCCCGCAGCGCGGTGGCGTTGACCAGTGACGGGGATTCTTTCGGGCGTCATTCATCTGCCGCCGCTTCCCGGTAGCCCGCGTGCGGCGCTCTCCATGGCGGAGATCATCGCGGGCGCCGTGCGTGACGCGCGCACGCTGACCGATGCGGGCTTTTCCCACATCATGATCGAGAACTTCGGCGACGCGCCGTTCTTCCGCGGTCGCGCGCCGGCCGTCACGGTGAGCGCCATGACGGCATGCGTGCTCGGCGTACGCGGCGCGGTGCCGCACGCCTCGCTCGGGGTCAACGTGCTCCGCAACGACGGCGAGAGCGCGATGGAGATCGCCCACGTCACGGGCGCCGCGTACATCCGCGTGAACGTGCTTGCGGGCGCGCGCGTCACGGACCAGGGGATCATCCAGGGTGAGTCCGCAACGCTCCTGCGTCGGCGTCGCGAGCTCGGCGCGGAGGGCGTGGCCGTGTGGGCCGACGTGGACGTGAAGCATTCGGCGCCGCTCGCGCCGTATCCGCTGGAGCAAGAAGTGAAAGACGTGACGGAGCGCGCGCTGGCCGCCGCAGTGCTCGTCACCGGTGACGGCACGGGGCACGGCGTGGACGTGGAGAAGCTTTTGCGCGTGAAGGGCGCCGCGGGCAACGTGCCCGTGCTCGTGGCAAGCGGCGCGACCATCCAGACGCTGAGCGTTCTCGCGAAACACGCAGACGGCGTGATCGTCGGCAGTGCGCTCCGTGCGGATGGCAAGGCTGGCGGACCGATCGACCCGGCGCGCGCCACGGCCTTCGCAAAGGCATTTTCAGCTGCGTTTGGCGCCTGAGCGTTCGCAGTCCTAGAAGGCGCCTGTCACGCCTGCACCGAACGGCGAGACGTACGGGCGGACGAAGCCGCTCTTCGGTGCCTCCGATGCGCCTCGGCCAAGGATGAAGCCCGCAACTGCTGCGCCCGCACCGACACCCGCAGCGATGAACGAGATGGTGGAGACCGTGGCGGTCGTGCGCGCCGTTCCCAGCTCGTCGTGCGCGGAGGGAGGGCAGCTCTGACCCTGGCACAGCTTCTTCGCAGCGTCCGTGTGCGAGAGGGACACCAGGCCGGTGCCAGTGCCAAGGCCCACACCGACGACCGCGAGCCCGATGCCGCCGTAGAGCAGGACCTTCGGCAGTGTCGAGCCGCCGTCAGTGCTCACCTTGGTGGTCGCTCGGGCCGGCGCGTCGGTCTTGGGTTCGCTCTGCGACTGCGGCGGCGGGTCCGACGCGTCTTCGACGGCCTTCGAGAAATCGATCTTCACCGATTTTCCTTCGCCCTCGGCGATCACGACCTTCTCCGTGACGGAGCGTGTGCCACTGCGCGCGACGATGACGTGCGACCCTGGGTTCATCCGATGCGACTCCGCTGGCGACTCGAGCGGCTTCCCGTCGACAGTGATGACCACGTCCGCGTCTGGCTTCTTGTTCTCCACCGTCACGGAGAGAAGCGGCGTCTTGACCATGACCTCTCCGCGGAGCGCCTCGGCGCTCTTGCGTGCCGCATCGTTCGGCCGCGCGGGCTCGTTCGTGATGCGTGTGAGCACGTCCTCTGCCTCCACCAGATGGCCGAGAGCGAACTCTGCGCGCGCGAGCTCCAGTCCGGACGCGGACGTCTTGAGGAGCGCGTCCGCCTCCGCAAAGGCTGCGAGCGCGCCCACCAGATCACCCTTGTCACGTCGATCGATCCCTTCCTTCGTGCGGTCGCGTGCGGTGTCCTTGTCGGCCTGCGAGGGCTCATTCCGCCCCTGCGCGTGCGCGCTCGTCGCGCTTGCGGCGCCTCCGACCGATGCAAGGAGCACGAGCCCGAACGCGAGCCTGGCCCTGCTCATCTACGCTTGCGAACCGCGGTGGGCGCCGGGCTGGTGAACGACGTGGACGTGGTGGTGGCCGTGCCCATCGCGGGGGGCGACGGCGTGGGCTGCCAGTTGGGCTGCATCCCGGGCGCGGTTCCGCGTTGAACCAGCGGCTGGGGACCCGCCTGGCCAGGCGGCGGCTGCGCGAGCGGAACGCCCATGGGCGGTCCGACCTGCGTTGGAATAGTCATGGTGGGAAGTGGCTGCGCCACCTGCTCCGGCGGCGGCGTCCGCGCGACGGTCACCAGCAGGATGATCGCGATGAGCACCGCGAAGAACGAGAGGAGCATGAGGCCCGCCTGCGTAGGCGAGATCTTCCACCGCGCAAGCTGCGCGAGCGCGCTCTGTCCAGTGGGCGAGCGCTTCGCCTTCTCCCAGAGATCGCGCAGCGGGTCGCCGGTGCTCTCGGCGACCGCCGGGACACCGCCGGAGTGGTGTGACTGCGGCATGATGTCGTTTCCGACGAGCGAGCGAACCGGATATGAAGACGACTGGCTGTGTAGCTGGTCGGCGCTCTGCATGGGCGGTGGCGTGGGGATGGGCAAGGGGTACGCGCCGGGAGTGTGTGCGTAGCGTGCCTGCGCGTAGGGACCGAGCGCGGAGGCGAACGGCGACGCGTCGAACTCCAGCGTGACCTTCATCTCTCCGCGACCCTCGGGCATGCCCGCCTGGGTCTGAGCACGCCGCTCTGGCCGCTGGTCCACCAGCTGCGTGTCTTCGGACGCGAACAGCGCGTTGTTGACGGTGCGTTGCCGCTGCTTGCGCCGCGCAGAGAGGTACTCCTCTGCGTACTGCGCGACCTCCTGGTCCGTCGTGGGCTCACCGATCTCGCGCATGGCCACGACCAGCTCGTGTCCCATCTCCGCCGCGGTCTGCCAGCGCTGCTGCGGATCGAGCGCGAGTGCGCGCATGACCACGCTCTGCACGGCGGGAGGCGTTCCGCGCGGCAACGGCGCCGCAGGACCGCCGCGGGTGAGGCGCGTCAGCGTCTGGATGTCGTTCTCGCGCTCGAACGGCGGGAACCCCGAGAAGATCTCGTAGAGCACCGCGCCAACGGAGAAGATGTCGGCCCGTCGATCCACGACGGTGGTGCGCGCCTGCTCCGGGCTCATGTACGAGAGCTTGCCCTTGATGCGGCCGATCGAGGTCTCCTCCGAGATCCGCTTGTTCGCCTTCGCGATGCCGAAGTCGATCAGCATCGCGCGACCGTTCGTGGAGAGGAGGATGTTCTGGGGCGACACGTCGCGATGCACCAGACCGCGCAGCTCGCCGTTCTCGTCCGCGAGCTCGTGCGCTGCGTGAAGTCCCGCGCAGACGTCCGCGGCGATCTTGAGGGCGATCCCCGCGGGCACGCGCTCGTTGTTCTGCGTCACCTGCTTCACCAGGTGCGAGAGCGAGTCGCCGTCGACCCAGTTCATGGCCAGGAACAGAAGGCCGTCCTGCTCGCCGACGTCCAGCGTGGACACGACATTCGGGTGATCGATCGACGCGGCGATGCGTGCCTCGTCGATGAACATGGCGCGCATGTTCTCGACCTGGACGTAGTGAGGGAGCATCACCTTCACGACGACGAGGCGCGAGAAGCCGAATTTTCCCGCGTATCGCGCGAGCCAGATCGCGCCCATACCGCCCTGCGCGAGCGGGCAGAGCAGCTCGTAGCGGTCGAGGCGGGTGCCGGGGGAGATGCCCACTTCGACGGCGTCCACGTCGTCTCCGGAGGCCCCGACGGGAGACATCACGCGACTCCTCGGGGCCGGGGCTTCGTGATCTCGGCCAGGCGATCCGGCGGCAGCGCGCTCGCACGCTCACGGAGACGGGCCAGCAACGCTTCGCGTTTGCGGGAAGGGACTGACGCGTTCGCGCCATTGGTTCCGAGGTTGGTTCCGGGGTTCGTCGCGGGGTTCGCCGCCGAAGACACGACCTCTTCGGCCGCCTGGTCTGCGGGATCTTGCGCGAGCACCGCAGGGGCCTCGGCCGGATCGTACGCCGGCAACGCAGATGGTAGCGGCGGCGGCATGTCGCTCATGCGGCGCAGCTCCGCGCGCACCGCTTGCGGAAGAACGGACGGTCGCGTCGTGGGCGGTGGCACCGTACCAGGTGCGCGGTTGCTCTCGCGGGTGCCCTGGTGCAGGCTGCTGGAGACGACGTCAGGCGGCGGGTTGGTCTGCGCGTCGCCATCAGGATCAAGATCCTCCGCGTCTCGGTCTCCGGCGGCAGCGAAGCGAGCGACGGCTTGCTCCTTTGAGACGATCGGCGTGGGCGGCGGCGCCGTGTCGTGCGGACCTTCGTTCGTCCCGGCGAACGGCGCGGGCGGTGGCGGCGTGGGCGCGGTGTCATCGGTGTGCTGTTGATCTGCGGATGACGGCGCTGCGGGTGCGACCAGGGGATGGAGCTCGGGAGACGACGGCGATGGCGCCAGCGATCCCCCTGTAGGCACGCCGGGCTGCCGCATCGCGACCGCGCGGTCCACGAGCGCCTTCGACTTCGCATCGAGCTTGGTGAATCGCAGCGACAGCGACGGCTGCTCCTCACGGCTGCGCTCATGGAACTGCGTGACGCGGCCCTCGCCGCGGATGAGCGTCTTGCCCGACTGCAGCGTGACCTCGAAGCGCAGGATGACGCCCGTCGGGCGCGAGTGCGCACCGATCAGCTCGATCGTCGTCTTGGTGATGGAGTCCCCCTCCTTCGCCAGGTACTCGTCCTCGGACAAGTACGGGCGAATGACACGGACTGCCACCGGGCGAGACGCCTCGTTCACCCTACCCATGATAGCTGGATTTGGCCGTTTGGTCCTGAAAGCCGTGATAGGCCCAGCTGCCATGCTTGGTTCCAGCGTTTGCTCCAGCGCCTCGGTCCTGATCCTCGGCTCGGGCGCACGTGAGCACGCGCTGGGCCTCGCGCTCAGCCCCCACACCCGGACCTTCTTGCCAGGCAACGAAGGCACCTGCGCGCTCGGTCGGAACATCGCCGGCGACCCGACCGACGTGGCGTTCGTGCTCAGGATTGCTGCTGAAATCAAGCCTGATCTGGTGATCGTTGGCCCCGAGGCGCCGCTGGTCGCGGGCGTCGTGGATGCCCTTCGCGCGGCCGGCCTTGTTGCGTTCGGGCCCACGCGGGACGGCGCGCGCCTCGAAGGCTCGAAGGCATTCATGAAGGAGTTCTGTAAGCGGCACGGGGTGCCGACAGCCGCCTTTCGGGTCTTCGACGACCCCGTGGAGGCCAAGGCCTACATCCGCGCCGAGGACCGGCCGCTGGTCGTGAAGGCGGACGGGCTGTGCGCAGGCAAGGGCGTTGTGGTCGCGAAGGACGCAGAGGAAGCGCTCGCGGCCGTGGAGGCGATGATGGTGGCGCGCGTGTTCGGCGACGCTGGCGCACGGGTCGTCATCGAGGACGTGTTGCCGGGCGAAGAGGCCAGCTATCACGTGCTCGTATCTGGACGCGACGTGCTCGCGCTCGCGCCAGCGCAGGATCACAAGCGTGCGCTCGACGGCGATCGTGGGCCGAACACGGGCGGCATGGGCGCGTACGCGCCGGCGCCGATCGTGACCAAGGAGGTCCGCGATCGCGTGACGAAAGACATCGTGGAGCCGGTGTTGCGCGGGCTGCGCGAAGACGGGCTCGACTTCCGCGGTGTGCTCTTCGTGGGACTCATGATCGAGGACGGCGTGCCACGCGTGCTGGAGTTCAACGTGCGCTTTGGCGATCCGGAGACCAGCGTCGTGCTGCCGCTGATCGACGGCGACGTGTACGCACTGCTCATGGCCGTGGCGAACGGGACGCTGGGCGCGGCGAAGGTCGGGATACGCGAGGGCTCGTGCGTGACCGTGGTGATCTCGGCGGAGGGATACCCGGGAACGCCCACGAAGGGCGACGAGATAAAGGGGCTTGAAAAGAAGCTGCCCGAGGGCGGCTACGTGCTCCACGCAGGAACGGCGCGCGGTGGGGACGGTGGGGACAAGATCGTGACGGCGGGGGGGCGGGTGCTCGCGGTGGGCGCACGCGCGGCGACGTTCGTGGAGGCGCGGAAGCGGGCGTATGAGGTTGTAGACTGCATTCAATTTCGCGGGATGCACTACCGCAAGGACATCGGGTATCGCGCGCTGCCGTGAAGGCGACCTCAACCGACCTCGAGACCTCGACCTCGACCTCGACTTCGACGTAGACCTCGACCTCGACTTCGACATCGACCTCGACTTCGACGTAGACCTCGACCTCGACCTCGACTTCGACGTAGACCTCGACTTCGACCTCGGACGTCGGTCACGTTCACGGGCACGGGCACGGGGTGGAAGGGCGGTGCAATGCCGAGGGGCATTGTGGTAGGCCAATGGGCCATGGCCGACATTGCTCCGCTTACTCCGCTTCGCTTTTCGTCGTCTGATCTGGGGGCGTTGGTGGCTCCTCCTTACGACGTGATCTCTCCTGCGGAGCGTGAGGTGTTGGCGGCTTTGAGCCCGGACAACGTGGTGCGATTGATCCTTCCGCAGGGGGAGGGAGACTCGAAGTACGCGGTCGCTGCGACGGAGCTTGCTCGCATGCGCAGCTCGGGTGCGTTGGTCCGTGACCCGGAGCATGCGTATTACAAATACGAGCAGACGTTCACTCCCCCTGGTCAGCCGGCCGCTCCGAAGCGCACCCGCACGGGTTTTCTTGGGCTCGTGAGGCTGGTTCCGTTCTCCGAGCGCATCGTTCTTCCGCACGAGCGTACGCTCTCCGGCCCGAAGGAGGATCGGCTGAAGCTCTTCCGCGCCACACGCACGAACCTGTCTCCCGGCTTCATGCTCTACCGCGACCCGTCGCGCGCACTCGACGTCGCGCTCGCGAAGGGAGCCGTCGTGGCAGAGTTCGATACGCCAGATGGCATCCACCACCGCCTCACCAAGATCGCGGACAAGGATGCGGTCGCTGCGATCACGAAGGGCGTTGCGTCCTCGAAGCTGCTCATCGCGGACGGGCACCACCGCTACGAGACCGCGCTCCGTTACTCGGGTGAGGTCGATGGGCAGGGCGCGCTCCCGAACGGCACGCACAAGTACTTCATGGTCTTCTTCGCCAACGAGGACGACCCCAACCTGGTCGTCTATCCGACGCACCGGCACGTCCACGCGCTCCCGAGCTTCTCGCTCGACGACCTCGCGGCGAAGGCGGCTACGCTGTTCACGGTCGACAAGATCGACGCGGGAGCCGAGGCGCCGGCACTGCTTGCTCGCCTCGCGGAGGCCGGGAAAAAGGGCCCCAGCTTCGTTGCCGCCGGTCGCGATGGTCGTGCGCTGCTGCTCTCGCTGAAAACCGACGTGGACCTCGGAGCGCATGCCGGGCTCGGCGCGATGATCCCGGAGCTGCGCCGCACCGACGTGGCGGTCCTGCATGGCGGCATCCTCGAGCCGCTCCTTGGCATCACGAAGGAAGCGCAGGCCGCAAAGACCAACCTCTGGTACCCGCAGGACGCGCGCGCTGCACTCGCGCAGCTCCGCGGTCAGAGCGACGCGGCCAGGACGAACGGCCCAGGCGACGTGCTTTTCCTGATGAACGCCACGCCAGTCGCCGATGTGCGCAAGGTCGCCGAGGCCGGCGAAGTGATGCCGCAGAAGGCGACATTCTTCTATCCGAAGGTCCTCACGGGCCTCTGCATCCACACGCTCGAGACGACGGAAGCCGTGCATCTTTGAGAAGTGTCAAGTCGCTGACGCTTCGAGAAAAATAGAGAATTTTCGCAAAGCCGACTTCCAGCAGCGGAAGAACGGGGTTACCTTCGATCTGTTCTCCAATTCGCGCGCGCGAATCGGTCGCGCGCGCCCCCCGAGGTCATACGAATGTCCGAGAAGAAGGCGCCCCCGCCCCCCCCGCGCGACAAAGACGACGAGCCGGTTCAGTTCGGTGACGAGCTCCCCGTTCTGCCCATCCGCAACGCGGTCCTCTTCCCAGGCGCCGTCGCGCCCTTTGACGTGGGTCGCGAGAAATCAGTCGCTCTTGTCGAGGACGTGGACAACTTCTCCACGCCCGTGATCGCCATCTTCGCGCAGAAGGATCCGTCCACGGACGATCCGAACGCGGAGGACCTGCATCAGGTCGGCTGCGCCGCGCGCGTGCTGAAGGCGCTCAAGCACTCCAGCGGCAACTACTCGCTCATCCTCCAGGGCTTGATGCGCATCAAGATGGAGGACGTCACGCAGACCGCGCCGTACCTCAAGGCGAAGGTGAAGCGGCTCGAGGAAGCCGGCCTGGACGACGACGAGGCCGAGGCGCTCAGCATGACCCTGCGCGACATCGCGAAGCAGGTCATCCAGCTCATGCCGGAGCTCCCGCGCGAAGCAGGCTCACTCATCGACTCGATCCAGGCGCCGGGGGCCCTGGCCGATCTCGTTGCGGCGAACCTGGATGCGCCGGTCGAGGAGAAGGCCGCGCTGCTCGAAACCGTCGAAGTGAAGGAGCGCATCCGCCGCGTCCTCAAGCTTCTCACCCGTCAGCTCGAGATCCTGAAGATGCGCGAGCGCATCAACAGCCAGATCAAGGAGGAGATGGGGAAGAACCAGCGCGAGTACGTTCTTCGTCAGCAGCTCAAGGCCATCAAGGAAGAGCTCGGCGAGGACGACGGCGACCAGAGCGATCTGGATGGGCTCGAGGACCGCATCGCCAAGGCGAACCTTCCGACAGAGGCCGAGGGTGTCGCGAAGAAGCAGATCAAGCGCCTGCGCAACATGCAGGTCGGCTCGGCGGAGTACACCGTCGTGCGCACGTATCTCGACTGGATCCTGGATCTGCCGTGGCACCTGCAGACGCCAGACAACCTGGAGATCGCCGCGGTCCGCAAGGTCCTCGACGACGACCACTACGGTCTCGAGAAGGTGAAGAAGCGCATCCTCGAGTACCTCGCTGTCCGCAAGCTGAAGAAGGACAAGAAGGGCCCCATCCTCTGCCTGCTCGGACCGCCCGGCGTCGGCAAGACGTCGCTCGGCCGCTCCATCGCGCGCGCCGTCGGCCGCAAGTTCCACCGCATCTCGCTCGGCGGCGTCCACGACGAGGCCGCGATCCGCGGTCACCGTCGCACGTACGTCGGCGCGCTGCCCGGACAGATCATCCAGGGCATGAAGAAGACGGGCACGATCAACCCCGTGTTCATGCTCGACGAGATCGACAAGATCGGACACGACTTCCGCGGCGATCCCGCGGCGGCCTTGCTCGAGGTGCTCGATCCCGAGCAGAACCACACGTTCGCGGATCACTATCTCGAGATCCCGTACGACCTCTCCAACGTCATGTTCATCGCCACGGCGAACGTCGCGGACCCCATCCCCGCGCCGCTCCGTGACCGCATGGAGATCCTGGAGATCCCGGGCTACACACGCCGCGAGAAGCTCGCGATCGCGCGCCAGCACTTGATCCCCAAGCAGATCGAGGAGCACGGCATCACGAAGGAGCAGCTCCAGATCGAAGACTCCGCGCTCGAGATCATCATCGACAGCTACACGCGTGAGGCCGGCGTCCGTACGCTCGAGCGTCAAGCGTCGTCCGTCATCCGCGGCGTGGCGGTCAAGATCGCGGAGGGTGATCTCACGCCCCGCAAGATCGAGAACGAGGATCAGATCCGCGAGTTCCTCGGACCGCAGCGCTTCACCAGCGAAGTGGCCGAGCGCACGAGCGAGACCGGCGTCTGCACGGGCCTCGCATGGACGTCCGTCGGCGGCGAGATCCTCTTCATCGAGGCGACCCGCATGTACGGCTCCGGCAAGCTGCAGCTCACCGGGCAGCTCGGCGACGTCATGAAGGAGTCCGCGCACGCCGCGCTCTCCTACGTGCGTACCAACGCGGAGCGCTTCGGCATCCCGAAGGACTTCCTCGAGAAGAGCGACATCCACATCCACATCCCCGCGGGCGCCATGCCCAAGGATGGTCCCAGCGCAGGTGTGACCATGTTCACCGCGCTGGTCTCGCTGCTCACCGGCATCCGCGTCCGTCACGACGTCGCGATGACGGGCGAGATCTCGCTGCGCGGTCGCGTGCTGCCCATCGGCGGTCTCAAGGAGAAGGTTCTTGCGGCGCACCGGGCGGGGATCAAGCGCATCGTGATTCCTGAGCGCAACGCTGCGGACCTCGAGGAGGTGCCGCAAGAGGTGAAGGACGCGCTCGAGTTCGTCCCCGTGACGAAGATGGATCAGGTCCTGGAGGCGGCGCTCGAAGAGATGCCGAAGCCGAAGCCCGAAGAGAAGAAGGACGGCTCGCCCGTCACGGCGAACTAGACCACCACCGTTTTCCATGAACAAGCAGGCAGCCGCTCTCGCAACGATGGTCCTCATCGGGCTTGGCGGCTGCGCTGCTTTTGTGGCGACGCTCGTGGGCTGCGCGGGTCTCATCGGCGCGAACTTCGATCGCGCGCCAGGTGCTGAGGCGGGGGAGGACGAGGGCGGCGTCGACGGCGGTGAGGGCGGAGCGTCTCCGTTCACCGTGGTCAACGTGTTGCCTGTCGGCGAGACGTACTACGCCGTCTACGCGGCGGACGTCGACAACGTGTACGCGGTGGGCTCGAACGGCGCGCACAACGACTTCTACAACGGCACGTGGCACCGCAACGACGGCATCTCCGGCCGCGCCTACTACGGGATCTGGGGAGAGTCGTCGTCCGAGGCGTACTGTGTTGGAACCATCTCCGACGGCCGCGGAATCATCCAGCGCTACAACGGAAAGAACTGGGTCGACGAGTACATCTCGGACACGCAGCTCTACGGCGTGTGGGGCTACGGCAGCGTCGTCTACGCGGTCGGCGCAAAGGGGATGATCTACGCGAAGCAGAAGGGGACCACGACGTGGGCGTCGCGCTTGTCGATGGGGCTGCCCGCGAACCCGAAGGTCCCGAGCGACAGCCAGTCACCCATCCTCTTCGGTATCTCCGGCAACAACTTGAACGACTTCGCGATGCCCGCGGGACAGGACAGGCTCTTCCACTACGAGGGCAACGGCGACTTCATCAACCTGGATCCCGCCGTCGATCGCACCGTCTCGTTCCGCGCGGTGTGGGGCCCGCCGGCGTCGCAGACGAACGTCTTCTTCGGGACCAACTACCTTGGCGTCGCATGGCTGTCTGCACCCCGCGCCGCGCCCGGTCTGGACGCGGCCATCAAGAACGACACGGTCATCAAGATCCACGAGGAGCAGGGCATCCAGGGCGCCAAGGATCTCTACGTGAACGGCATCTGGGGAACACCCGCCACCGTCGTGTTTGCGGGCGATCTGGGCCGCATCTTTCGCTTCGACATTGCCACGGACACGTTCACCACGCTCCCGTCACCCAGCAACCTGGGCCTCCTTGCCGTGAGTGGTACCTCACTGTCGGACATCTGGATCGTCGGCGAAAACGAGCTCGTGATGCACGGCTCGCTCTGAGCCGCAGGGCCCACGAGCGACTATCTCGAGTCCTCGACCAGGATCTCCCCGCTGTACTCGTAGCGCCCGTAGCGTTGGGCGCCGTGGAAGAGCAGAACACGGTAGCTGCCGGCGGCCGGCAGATCGCAGTGGATCGCGATCTCCGCGGCGTTCGTGACCTTGCAGCGCTCACGCTTGCCGCCGCTCACCCAATCCGCGAGCATGAAGAGCGAGCCGCCCTCTGGCTTTGCGACCGCGGCATCCACCGCGCCCTGCACCGTGATCTGCGAGTGGTCCGGGCGCAACAGCCGCGCGCCAGTGCCCAAGAACCGCGGTCGGAGCAGCGGCGCGCGCATGAAATCGCCGCGCGAGATGGTGGGATTGCGCAGCTGCCACGTGGACTCCTTGGGGAAGTGGTCCAGCCCGAAGAGCTCTGGCGGCGTGAAGAGATACTCGCTGGAGTACTTCTTCTCGAACACGTCGTTGTTCACGGGCCCCGCGTCCCACGTGACGTCAACCAGCTGCCATGCGCCGCCGATCTTCACGGCGTTCCACGCGTGCCCGTTGCCGTCCACCTGACCGCCGTCGCCTTTTGCGTCACCGAGCAGGTACTGCGCCTCCATGCCCGCGGCCTTCGCGATGGCAAGGAAGAGCCGCGCGAAGCCCTCGCACACGCCCATGTGGCGCGTGTAGACGGTCCTGGCATCTTGAGGCGCGCGTTCGGCCGGCACGCGAAAGGAGTGAACGTCATAGGCGGTGCGGTCCGCGACGAAGTCGTGAATTGCGCGCGCGCGCATGGCCTCGTCCGGGAAGGTCTGAGCCATGTACGTGCCCACTGTCTCGGGCGTCGTGAGTGAGGCCTCGGGAACGGCCAGCGCGGCGGCGATCGGCGTGCCCGCGCTTGGCCACATGCGCCCCGGCGTCGGGAGGGTGTCCTCTACCTTGGGTGTGGGTGCTGGAACCGGGGGCGCCTGCTTCGCGTTCTTGTCGGTGCTGGGGTCAACGCCGTTCCCATTCTTGTTCGCGTTGCCGTTCTGATCGGTGGCCTGATCGCCGCTCTCCTGGGTGAGCTCCTTTGACTCGCCCTTGCGGACTGGCGGCGGGACCTTGTCGTCCTTGTGTGACTTCTTGTCCTCTGCGCCGTCCTCGTACGGGTTGTCGTGCGCGGCGCGATAGATCCAGTCGAAGGCATCTGCAACATGATGCAGCGTGCTGCGCGTCTTCTCTGCCCACGGCGCGTGATTGCCGTCGAGCAGGAAGTCACCACGAGCCGAAAGCGCGCGCACGCCAGCCTCTGGAGCAAGTCCGAAGAGCGCGCCCACGAAGAGCACGTTCAGGGCAAGGGTGCGCATCCACAGGCGGTCCGTGAAGGTGAGAATGTGCGGCCGCGGCGCCTTCTTTTTGGCTCGCCGGTACTTCGCAAAACCCTCCCACGCGAGCGGAAGGAGCGGGAACCCGAGGAGCCCCGACACGATCGCTGCCCATCGCGGTCCGTTGCCGTACGCGGCAAGGGACGACGCGGTCCATGCGCCAATGACGGGCAGGAGCAGCGCGAATGTCACCACGCCGATCTTCAGGAGAAGGAAGAACGCCCGTGATTCAAGGCTCGCTTTCGATCGCTTCGTTCCCACCGTGGTTTTTCCGGCGCTCCTGAGGCGCGTGCCTCCACCGTAGCGCAACCCGGCGCATCGGCGATACGCTGCGGGCGATGCAGGAGATTCGACTGGGGCTACTCGGGTGCGGCACGGTCGGCGGCGGCGTGGTGCGGCTGCTTGCGCAGAACGAGGCACGCTTGACTGCGCGGGTGGGCAAGAAGCTCACCGTGGTCCGCGCGCTCGTACGCGACCCGAAGAAGGAGCGGCCCAGCGAGCTGCCAGCGTCGGCGCTCACCACGCGCCCGGAGGACGTCCTCGAGGACCTTTCGCTGGATGTCATCGTGGAGGTGATGGGCGGCGCGCAGGTCACGCGCGACTACGTGCTCTCGGCGATCCGCGGGAAGAAGCAAGTCGTCACTGCGAACAAGATGCTCCTCGCATTGCACGGCGGGGAGCTCGTCGCAGAGGCAAAGAAGCACGGCGTGGACCTCGCCTTCGAGGCCTCCGTTGGCGGCGGAATACCGCTCATCCGCGTGCTCCGCGACGCCCTTGCCAGCGATCGCATCTCGCACTTCGCCGGCATCATCAACGGCACGAGCAACTTCATCCTCACCAAGATGCAGCGCGAGGGACAGAGCTTCGAGGCCGCGCTCGCGGAGGCGCAGAAGCGCGGCTACGCGGAGGCGGACCCCACGCTCGACGTTGGCGGCGGTGACGCGAAGCACAAACTCGCGGTCCTTGCGATGCTCGCATTCGGCGCGCTCGTCGCTTCGGATGACATCCCCACCGAGGGCATCACCGAGCTCGAGCCGATCGACCACGTGCTCGCGGATCGCTTTGGCTTCGTCATCAAGCCGCTCGCCACGGGCCGCGCCCACGACGGTACCTGCGATCTGTTCGTGCACCCCGCGCTGGTGAAGAAGGACGCGCCGCTTGCCAACATCGGCGACGTCATGAACGCGCTCGCGCTCACGGGCGAGGCACTGGGCCCATGCATGCTGTCCGGTCGTGGCGCGGGTGACATGCCCACCGCGGTGAGCGTGGTCGCGGACGTGCTCGACGTCGCGCGCGCGAAGGTGCTCGGCGTGATGGGGCAGGCCACCCAGGCGCTCGCGCTCACGCCCATGAAGCCGTCGCCGCGGTCGCACGCCCACGGACGCTACTATCTGCGCTTCTCCGTGTTCGATCGCCCCGGAGTGCTCGCGAAGATCACGGGCGCGCTGGGTGACCGGCGCGTGTCGATCGAGCAGATGGTGCAGCAGGGCGGGGGAGAAGCGGACGGAACTGCGGTGTCGGTCGTGATCCTCACGCACCGCGCGAACGAGGGGGACGTCGCGGCCGCGCTCGCCGTGGTCGCAGCGGGTGACTACGTGGCGCGCCCCACACGGCTCCTGCGCGTGCTCGACTGAGCATCACGCGTGAGAGCGCCCGTCAGAGATCCACCAGCTCCACGTCCGTTGCGTCCTCGCCCAGAAAGCGCGCAGCGGACGCCGCGAACGAAGCAGCAAGGTCCGTCACCAGCAGCTTGATGGTGCCTCTCGCCTGCTGCGTATTGAGGAGCCCGCGCTCTTCCAGAAAAGCCGTGGTGTCGTGCGCGGTCGCCGTGGCGCTGTCGACCACGCGCACGGACTCGCCCAGCATCACCTTTGCCTCCTCCTCGATCACGCGGCGTAGCAGCGGGTAGTGCGTACACCCCAGCACCACCACGTCCACGCGGGCGCGTGCGAGCGGCTCCAGGTAGCGACGCACCGCAAGACGCGGAACCTCACCATCCAGCCACCCCTCCTCGGCGAGTGGGACGAGCAACGGCGCGGCCTGTCCGATCGTCTCCGCGCGCGTGGACAGCTGGCTCACTGCGCGCGGATATGCGCCGGACGCCACGGTGCCCGCGGTGGCCAGAACCCCTATTTTCCCGCTCCGCGTCGCTGCGACTGCCGCACGTGCGCCCGGCTCGATCACGCTCAGCACCGGCAGGTCCAGGTCCACACGCAGCCGCTCGGGCGCGACGGCGCTGACCGTATTGCAGGCGATCACCAGCGCCTTCACGCCGCGTCCCACCAGGTGGCGCGAGCACGCGAGCGCGTACTTCACGATCGTGTCGGGCCCCTTCGTTCCATAAGGTACGCGCGCCGTGTCGCCCAGGTAGACGATGTCCTCGTGCGGGAGCGCAAGCCGCAGCGCACGCACCACCGTGAGCCCGCCAAGGCCGGAGTCGAACACACCAAGCGGCGCGCTGGAGCGGATGCCTGCCGTCACGATGCTACCGCCGCATCGCTCGCCGCGGCCGTGGACGTGAGCAGCAGCGACAGCGCGGCCATTCGCACTGCCACGCCCGACTCCACCTGGTCCAGGATGACGACGCGCTCGCCGAGCGCTTCGATCTTCGTGGAGAGCTCCACGCCCCAGTTCACCGGACCAGGGTGCATGATCAGGCAGTCGGGCTTTGCGATGCCCATGCGCCCGGGATGCAGCCCGAACGTGCGCGCGAACTCACGGGTAGAGCCCATCATCGCGCCGCCAAAGCGCTCGTTCTGGATGCGCAGCATCATGACCACGTCCGCGTCCCGCAGGCCTTCGTCCAGGTCGTGATGGACGGTGACGGTGGGACCGAGCGCCTCTGCGGAGGGCGGCATCATCGTGCGCGGTGCCACCAGACGCACCTTCGCACCCAGCGCGCCGAGCAGGAGCGCATTCGAGCGCGCGACCCTCGAATGCAGGATGTCGCCGCAGATGGCCACCGTGAGCCCGCGGATCTGCCCGCGCTTGCGACGGATGGTGAACGCGTCCAGCAGCGCCTGCGTGGGGTGCTCGTGGAGGCCGTCGCCTGCGTTGAGGATGGGGATGCTGGAGTGCGAAGCAAGGAAGTGAGGGACACCGGACGCGGAGTGACGAACGACGATGGCATCCGCGCGCATCGCCTCGATGTTCTTCAGCGTGTCCAGGATCGACTCGCCCTTGCTGAAGCTCGAGCTCTTCGGGCTCAGGTTCACGACCTCGGCACCGAGGCGCTTGCTCGCCATCTCGAAGGACGCGCGCGTACGGGTGCTTGCCTCGAAGAACAGGTGGACCACGACCTTGCCGCGTAGCTCCTCGGACTTGCGCTCGCCCTCGCGGAGGAACCCGAGGTAGTGCTCCGCGCGCGCAAAGAAGATCTCGGCGCGGGAGGCGTCGATGTCCGCGGTGCCAAGGAGGTGCTTCTGGGTCCACATGCGCGATGCTCCGGGGTCGGCTGCTTCACCATAGTACGGAATCTTTTTTCCGGATCAGCCCCGCAGGCGAAAAATCCTTCCGGGAAGAATGGGCCCGAGCAACGGAAAAACAGGCTGTTTCGTGCCGGCGCGACGCTTGCACTGGCGGCGCGCATGATGACTTTGAACAGGGCGAAGGGCTTGGGGTCTGTGATGGGCGTCGTCGCGATGCTGGCGTTCGTCGGGGTGGGCGCCCGGGCGCTCAGCGGCTGCTCGTCCGGTGCCTCCAGCGACACGTCGGATGGCGGGAACGGCAACGGTAACGGCAACGGCAACGGTGCTGGCGGCGAGGGCGGTGCGTCCTCCGACGCGGGGACCGACGGCGATCCGTTCGCGGCATGCACGGGCGTCGATCTCACCCAGAAGGGCACGCTCGACATCGACCTCAAGGCAGTCAAGGTCTCCGGCAAGGTCACCCTCAACGGCAAGGCGCTCGTACAGGCCGACAGCGCGAACTTCGGTCGCCTGACGCTCACCGACGCGACCGGCCTCTCGCAGATGGGCGCCGTCACCGCGAGCATCGACACGGACGGCACGTACCACACGACCATCGCGCCCGGCACCTACGACGTCATCTACGACGCGAACGGGCAGTGCAACGCGCAGACCAGCACCTGGCCGTGCGGCAATCACATCGTGAAGTCCAAGGTCACGCTCAGCGCGGACGGCGTGCTGGACGTGGACATCCCGTCCGTGAAGGCAACCGGCAAGGTGACGCTCGCGGGTCAGGCGGTCCCCCAGACAGTGGCGCTGGGCTACATTGGCTTCGCGGACACGGACCCCACGAAGGCAGCCGGTGGCGCCGCGGTCCCCGTGCAGAGCATGGCTGGCAGCAGCGCGTACGCCGTGAACCTGGTACCTGGTCACTACAAGGTGATCTACTCGGCCAACGGTTGCTCGGCCATGGCCGCGAGCACCGGTCCGTGCAACGGCGGTGTGCTCAAGGCGGACGCAAACCTCACCTCCGCGGGCGTGCTCGATCTCGACGTGCCCGTCGTCACGGTGAAGGGCAAGGCCACGCTCAACGGCGCCGCCATTCCGGCGCAGGCCTCGCGAGGCTCGGTGTACTTCTCGCCGCCAACCACGGATGCGGCGGAGAAGGGGCTTGGCGCGAGCGCGCAGATCCAGGCGGACGGCACGTATGCGATCGCGCTCTTCCCGGGCACGTACGACGTTGGCTTCTCGTCGGCTTCGGCGGAGTCGGATCCTTCGCTCATGCCCAGGAACAGCGGCGTGCTGCGACCGGCGCAGGCGCTGTCCGGAAACGGCACGCTCGACCTCGACATCCCGTCGGTCACCGTCTCCGGCAAGGTGTCCCTCAACGGCAGCGCGATGCCTGGCGTCGCGAATCCGGGGCGCGTCTCGTTCGGAACCAGCGGTGCAGCCGCAAAGGGCGCGCTCGGGGTCTCCGCCGCAATCACCGGCGGTACGTACAAGACGGTGCTCCTCCCCGGCAGCTACGACGTGGCCTACAGCGGAGACTCGGCCCCGTGCTCGCAGACGAACATGGGCTCTCCGCCGATCGTCCCGTGCAACGGCGGCCTCTTGAAGACCATTGCCTTCGCCAAGGGCCAGGGCGGCGTGCTCGACCTGGACGTGAAGACCGTGAAGATCACCGGCAAGGTCACGCTCGATCAGGGCGCACTGCCGGAGCTTGCGCGCATCTCCTTCTCCCCGGCCGTGACCGGCACTGGCGCCGGCACGGGAACCGGCTTCGTCGTGGAGACGCAGTCGACCTACTCCGTGCTGCTCATGCCCGGCACCTACGACGTTGGCTATGGCGGCGCGTCTTGCTCGGACACGATGCAGACCATGCCGTGCAACGGCGGCACCATCAAGGAGGCCGTCGCGCTCTCCGCCGCCGGCGCGCTGGACGTCGACATCCCGACCGTCACCGTGACCGGCAAGGTCACGCTCTCTGGCAAGGAGCCGCCCGCGACGATGGAGGCTCGCGGCGCCGTGACCTTCAGCGACAAGAAGGGCGGAAGCGCCACCACCACCACGTTCGACGTGAGCGGGCCGATGACGTACTCACTCCACATCCTCAAGGGCCGCTACGTCGTGAGCTACGACGCCAACGCTCAGCTCTGCTCGAACGGCACCGTCTCACCGCTGCCCTGTGGCGGGCAGGTTGTCGCCGGTTGCCCCTGAGCCTAGTTCAGAAAGCGCTTGTCCTTCGGCGGCTGGTCCTTCAGCTTGTCCTCCAGCCCGCCAAGGACGACGCGCAGCTCCGGACCGCCCTTTCGCTTCGGGCGTGAGGGCGAATCGCTCGTGTCGTCGAGAAAGCTCCTGGCGGAGACGTGGCCCTTCTGGCGGCGGATGAAGAAGAGCTTCACCCGCAGGTAGGCCGCGCGTGCCTTGGAAGGCTGCCCCGAGAAGAGGATGCCCGTGAGGATGCCGCCGAACGGGGCGACCACTCCCTCGGGCACGCTCTGGAAGAACACCACGGAGAGCAGGCAGAGGCCGATGGTTGCATAATACAACTGCTTGCCGGTCACCGGCAGGATGAAGAAGAGCCTCACCTGCATGCGCTCGTTCGCCTTCGACCACGCGATCGCGGTGGCGGCGATGGCGGCGCCCGGTCCGACCATCGCGGACGGATGGAAGATGGCGACGTCGATCGGGAGCGCATTCACCGCCGAGGCGAGCACGTTGCCCAGGATGACGGAGATGAGCAGGAAGCGCAGGTAGCGCCACTTGCCCATCGTCTTCTCCAGGTCCGTGGACAGGAAATAGATACCGAGCGCCGAGAAGAACAGGTGGCTCAGGTCGACGGTGAGGAGCCCGGAGGTCGCAAGCCGCCAGAGCTGGAACGTGGCGAGACCCTGCTGCGTCATCGGAAGCAGCGAGAGCAGGTAGGGGCCGGTGTCACCAGGCACCCAGTGGCCGAGGATGGCCGAAGCGAGCGCCACCGCTCCCAGCGCGATCAGCGCGATCTTCACGCCTGGCCCAGGGCGCGGCAAGCCGCCCATTCTCTGCTGCTGCCCGTCGCTCATCTGCCTTGAAGCGTAGGGACTTGCCCGACCCGCCGCAAGCGCCGTACGCGTGAGCTCACATCGCGGAGACGGTCGCGGAGCTCACGCTTGCGGCGAGCATTGCGCAGACAGCCACCACCTGGATGTTGCCCTGCTCGGTGGCCGTGCAGCTCGTTGTGTAGGTGGGGCTGAGGCCGTCAAAGGCGGACTGGTTGAACTTCGGAACGGTGGCGCTGTCGTTTGGTTGCGCTGCGGCGGCCGCGACCTTGGCCTGCGATGCGGTGTAGGCAGTCTTGTTGAAGGCGTAGATGTAGACGGTGTAGTCCAGGCTGAAACCGGTGTCGATTTCCGTGGGCTGGAGGTTCACGAGCACGCCGTCCGCGAAGCAGTCGTAGACCCCCGCGGTGCTTGCCTGGTGATTGGCGTCAACGGCGACCGCCACGTACTTGAAGATCTGCGTGCTGCCCGTGCCGCACCCGATGCCACTCGTGAGGCTCTCCGAGCGGACCACGATGCCGGTCTGTGGGGTGAACGTGGGGGGTGCCGTCGTGCTGCCGCATGCCAGCGTGGACACGATGGCGCCGAGCGCGAGCGCGAACGCGAAGGTCAGGGGGCTCCGGGCGTTCCTTTCGCTCACGCGGGCAGAGCTACTCGGTTTGTGGCCGGCCGTCAAAACCAGAAGGCTGTCGTGCTGGAGCTGCGCGGGTCAATTGCCGCACAGATGCGCGATCGAGCTGCTGCAATCCGCGTACGTCGTGGTGCCCGAGAGCGCCGTCACCTCGCACGAGCCCTCCCAGCAGACCTTGTTGCCGGAGTACCCCGTCACGTCGAAGGTGTAGGTCGCGCCTGGCGTGAGGTTCACGAAGAGGACTGGCTGCTCGCAGCCGGCGGTTCCTTGATCGCTCGTCTCCCGATTCACGACGGTCCAGCTGGACAGCGGCCCGCCGCAGGTCTGGCCGATGTTGTCCGTCTCCTGGAACTCGACCTGCGTGTCTGCCTTGTGGTTCTCCACCACGCAGCCGCTCGCGCAGCCGAGGAGGCCCACCACGAGCGCCACAGCCCCGAGGGCCGACGTTGCCGAACTGAAAGACCCCATCACTTGCATTCTACGCCCCGAGCTCGCTGGAAGCTCCCTCGCGAAAAAAGCGCAGGCCCCGGCATTGATATTCCCGATATTCCCGAGAAAAAAACGTGGTTTTGCGCTAATGCATCCCACATGTCGGTGACCGTTCTTTCGGGGTTTCTGGGCGCGCTCGCTGGATTTGCCGACGGAGCATCCCCTGCTCCGCCTGCTGGAGGAGATGCGCCGCGGCTTGATCCGGTGGCGCTGGTCTTCCAGGCGGCACTGCCGGTGAAGCTGGTGATGCTGGTGCTGGTCGTGTTCTCGGTCGCCTGCTGGATCGTCATCGCCATGAAGGCGCTCCATGTTGCGCGAGCGCGATCCGACTCGAAGCGCTTCTTGAAGGCGTTCGACGAGGCAGGTTCCATGGACACGCTCGCGAAGCAGGGGCTCACGGCGTTCCGCGGCTCGCCGTTCGCGCGCATCTTCGCCGTTGGCTACGACGAGATGGTGCGCGTCGCCGGCAGCGACAAGGCCGTGCTCACGGAGCCGCAAGCGGTGCACGTGCAGGCCGCAGCCAAGCGCGCAGCCGCCGAAGAGGTGAACCATCTGGAGTCGTGGATGAGCCTGCTCGGAACGATCGGGTCCACGGCGCCGTTCATCGGTCTCTTCGGCACGGTCTGGGGAATCATGGACGCGTTCCTCAGCATCGGAAATCAGCAGAGCGCGAACCTCCCGGTCGTCGCACCGAAGATCGCGGAGGCGCTCATCGCGACGGCCGTGGGCCTGGTCGCCGCCATCCCGGCGGTCATGGCGTACAACTACTTCGCGAGGCGCGTCGGCGAGATCGCCGACAAGATGGACGGCTTCGCCGACGAGGTCGCGGCACGCGCGCGGCTCGGAGGCATCTGACATGTCCTTCGCCATGGGAGGCGGCGGGCGCAAGCGTCGCATGTCCGGCATGAACGAGATCAACGTGACGCCGTTCATCGACGTCATGCTGGTGCTCCTGGTCATCTTCATGGTGACGGCGCCGCTGATGACGACAGGCGTGCAGGTCGACCTGCCAAAGGTGAAGAGCTCACCCATGCAGACGGACGACAGCAAGCTCCTCATCATCATCACGAGCGACGAGCACGTGTACCTTGGCAAGGACGAGATCACGGGCGACCTGGACAACAAACTCAAAAACAACTCGCGTCTCCACGACGAGAAGGAGTGTTACGTCCAGGCCGACGAAAACGTGAAATACGGCGCGGTCCTTCGCGTGATGGCGGCCGCGCGTGCTGCCGGCGTGGACAAGCTGGGAATGATCACCGACCCTCTAGTCGTGAAGTAGTGGCAGCCCGAATATTGATCAAACCGACGTACGAGATCGACGAGCGAGCGATGGGCTTCGCGGTCGCGTTCGCGATCCATGCGATCTTCGCCGGTCCGTTCATCTACCGCGCCATCGTCCCTGCTGCCGTGACCGAGGACGAGGTGCCGCTGGTCGGCAAGCCGGTCGTCGCCGCGACGTTGCTCAAGCTGGGGAAGCCGCTGGACCCGAAGACGCTGCCCGATCGCATCGTGCCGAAGGCGCGCACTGCGCCGCAGAAGGATCTCAATGCGTCGAAGGACGATCCGGGAAAGAAATCCGACGCCGGTGCGCCGCCGCCCAATGCGCTGCCATCGGATCTGCAGAACCTGATCACGAAGAGCGATCCGTTCGCGGAGGACGGCGGCAAGACGCGCCCCGAAGAGGGCAACGCGGCGGGCATCGACGGCGGCACCGAGACGGACCCGAACAAGGTGCACGCCGGCGACATGTATGCGGCCCGTCTGAACGTGTTCATCCACGATCGCTGGCAGATCCCGACCGTGATCTCCCAGGGCGAGGCAAATCGCCTCTGCGTCGTGTTCCAGGTGAACCTCAGTCCGCGCCTCCAGATTTGGCATGTGCGCCCAGAACCGATAAGAAAGAGTGGCAATGAGCTCTTCGACGATTCGGCGCGGACCATGTTGATGAAGCTGCTCGACGACCACGCCCCGCTGCCGGAGCCGCCTCCAGAGGTCGCGGGGCTGTACAAAGGGCGCACGGTGAACTTCGCGCTCGCTGGTGATGTGCACGGAGACTCGTCGAAATGCAAATGAACAAGACTCTGGGTCGTGCGGCCATCGCCGCGCTTGGTGCGTTCGTCTCGGCGGCGCTCCTTGCGTTCGGTATCCCGCGGACGGCCACGGCCGCCGATGGCGCGGACGGCGGCAATGCTCCGCTCCCCACCACCACAGACAACGGTGGTGTCACCCAGGTATTCGTGTCGGGCGGCAACCGCGCGCTGTTCAAGGTCGCTATCGCGCCCACCGTGGGCGACCCCGCCGTGTCGAACACCGTGGTGGAGACCACGTCACGGGACTTCATGCTCTCCAGCATGTTCCAGGTGCTCGATCCGAAGAGCTTCACGGCGAACCTCGAGAAGGAGGGCATCGCGATCGACCCCGCCAGCTGGCGCAACGTCGGCGCGGAGGGAGTCATCAAGGGCTCGTCGGTGCCGCGAGGGCAGGGTGTCCACCTGGAGCTGCGGCTCTATGTCGTGTCGCGCGGCAGCGATGCGGTCCTCACGAAGGGCTACGACGTGGGGCAGAGCGGGGTGCGCGGCGCCGTGCACGAGTTCGTGAACGACGTGATCAAATGGTTCACGGGAACCTCGGGCACGTTCGGCTCGCGCATGGTCTTCTCGGCGACCACGGGTCGCGGCCAGAAGAGCGTGTTCTCGATCGACAGCGACGGGCAGAACGTTGGCAAGCTCCCCACCGTGTCGAACGTTGCGCTCGCGCCGGCCATCGGCCCGGGCGGCGGCGTGTACTACGCAGGCGGACTGCCGGATGGCAGCTACTCGCTCTTCAAGGTCGGCAATCCGGCGGCGGTGTTGAAGCAGGCCACGGGCCTGGTGTTCGGCGTGGCATTCGGCGGCTCCAAGATGGCGCTGGTGGTCTCCAACTCCGGCCAGAGCGACATCTTCGTTGGCGCGCCCGACGGCAGCGGCCTCACGAAGGTCACGCGCGGCGGCCTCAACACGCACCCGGCGTTCGGACCCGGCGGGCAGCTTGCCTACGTCTCGAACGTGAGCGGCAATCCGCAGATCTACGTCGACGGCAAGCGCGTGTCGTGGCGCGGCACGTACAACATGGCGCCTGTATTCTGCAACGATCCGGAAGGCTCCAAGATCCTGTTCATGGGTCGCGACGGCGGCGCATGGGACATCTTCAGCGTGGACCCCGGCGGCAGCGCAGCGAGCATGAAGCGACTGACGCAGGAACAAGGCTCGAACACGTATCCGGCGTGCTCCCCCGACGGGCGCATGGTCGCGTTCTTCTCGACGCGTGGCGGCCTCTACACGTCGAACCCACAGGGTCAGAACCAGCAGAAGATCTCCAGCGTGACAGGCGAGAGCCTTCGCTGGGAAGGCAACTGACGCCTGCGCATCTGGCTGACTCAGTCGTCGAAGAAGAACCGCTTCACGCGCGCGGCCCCCGAACGTAGCTTTGACGGGTGCTCCGCCGTGAAAGCCACGCCGTCCACCGCCGAGATCCCGACGTAGAAGAGATCGCTGCCGTCCGGGTTCGCGTCTCCGCGATATCGATACCGCGCGAACCACACGGGGTAGAGCACGAAGTGGCACGCGTGCACCGTCACCTCGGACTCGCCCAGAAGGGCACCGGCGCTGCCCGAATGGCGTGCGAGGGTGTTCCCGGCCAGTGTTCGTGCCTTCTCTTCTGACACGTCCGCGTCGAGGAGCTCCCACCCGCCCGTCGTGTCCGGGTCGCCCGTCGCAAGCGCGGGCAGAATCACGGTGAGCGGCTTCGCATCGCCGGGGAGCAGCGTCGATGGATGTTTCATCTCGTACGGAAACGCCGTTCGCGCGCAGACCATCCACACAGCCTTCGCCTCGCTCGAATCCTGCGTGGGCAACGGGATGCCATTCACGCGCAGTCGCCCCAGCCTGAGCGCCGTGTCGGAGCGATGGATGTCCACGCGCCAGAAAGGAACGAAGAGCGCATACGCCTCCTCGATGTGCGCGTTCTTCGCGGCATCGGGCGGACGGAACGTGCCGTCGGTCATCTCTTCCAGGATGCGCGCCTCGGCCTTGGTCGGGCCCAGCCGGGGAGCCACGTGATAGCGCTCGTCGGGGAGCACGGAGCTCGAGAGCGTCGGCAGCAATCTCGCCTTGGGCATTCGCGCGCCCCTCAGCCCTGCGCGATCACGCGTTCGACGGTTCGGGTGGTCATCTCCCCCGCGATGACCTCGGGATCGTCCAGCAGCTTCTTGTGCATCGCCAGGTTCGTGCGGATGCCACTCACGATGAACTCGTCGAGCGCGCGACGCATGCGTGTGATCGCCTCGGCGCGGGTGGGCGCGTGCACGATGACCTTCGCGAGGAGTGAGTCGTACTCGGCAGGCACGCGCCAGCCGCCATACACACCCGAGTCGACGCGCACACCAGCGCCGCCGGGTGGGAAGTACTCCGTGATGAGGCCTGGCCAGGGCGCGAACGTCTTCGGGTCCTCCGCGTTCACGCGGCACTCGATGGCGTGGCCACGGAAGCTCCACGGACGTGTGTCCGGTAGCTCCAGCTTCTCGCCAGCGGCCGCGCGGATCTGCAGCGCGACGAGGTCCAGGCCCGTCACCATCTCGGTCACGGGGTGCTCCACCTGCACGCGCGTGTTCATCTCCAGGAAGTAGAGGTTGCCCACCTCGTCCATGATGAACTCGAGGGTCCCGAGAGACGTGTAGCCGGTCTCGCCGATCGCCTTGCGGATGATCTGGCCCATCTCCTGGCGCTTCTCGGCGGTCATCGCCGGGCTCGGCGCCTCCTCGATCACCTTCTGGTGGCGGCGCTGCAGTGAGCACTCGCGCTCGCCGAGGGTCCAGATGCCGCCGTGCTGGTCCGCCAGGACCTGGAACTCGATGTGCCGCGGCTTCTCGACGTACTTCTCCATGAAGACGTCGGGGTTCTTGAAGCCGGCCTCGGCTTCGCGTGTAGCCTGCAAGTAATTCGGTCCCACCTCGCCGGCCTTGCGCACGACACGCATCCCGCGCCCGCCGCCGCCGCCGGAGGCCTTCAGGATGATCGGAAAGCCAATGCGCGCGGCCTCGCTCTCTGCGTGGTCGGGGCCGGTGAGGACCTGAGAACCGGGGAGGAGAGGGAGCCCGAACTTCTCCGCATTCCCGCGCGCGGTGACCTTGTCGCCCCAGGCGCGCATGGCCTCTGGCGTGGGGCCGATGAACGTGACCTTGCACTTCGCGCAGAGGCGCGCGAACTCCGCGTTCTCGGAGAGGAAGCCATAGCCAGGATGGATCGCGTCAGCGCCGGTGATCTCCGCGGCGCTGATGATCGCCGGAATGTGAAGATAGCTGCGCGCGGCGGCGGCGGGGCCAATGCACACGGCCTCGTCGGCGAAGCGAACGTGCAGGGCGCGCGCATCGACCTCGGAGTGGACGGCGACCGTCTTGACCCCGAGCTCGCGGCAGGCGCGAATGATGCGAAGCGCGATCTCGCCGCGGTTCGCGATGAGGATCTTCTTGAACACGGCTCAGGCCTTCTTGATGCGAAAGAGCTTCTGTCCGAACTCGACCGACTTACCATTCTGCGCGTAGCACTCGACGACAGTGCCGGAGACCTCGGCCTCGATCTCGTTCATCAGCTTCATCGCCTCGATGATGCAGAGCGTCTGACCCAGGCGAACGACCGCGCCGGTCTCCACGAACGAAGGCGCGTCCGGCGTAGGCGAACGGTAAAACGTGCCCACGAACGGGCTCGTGACATCGACAGAGCCGTCGTCGACGGCGGCGGCAATCGCAGGAGCACCCAGCGTGGACGTCGGGGGGGGCATGAAGGCGGCCGACACGAGCTTGCCGCGCACGACACGGACGCGAACGCCCTCTGCCTCGTGCTCGAACTCGGCCACGTCTTCGGCTGCGAGGAGATCCAGAAGGCCCTTCAACTTCGCGATGTCGACGTTCACACCAACGTACTTACTCGGCGCAGCGCCGGCGCGTCAACGGCGGAGCGCGCCCAGAAGTCCTTCCAGGCCGAGCAGGTAGCTCTGTGGGCCGAAGCCGGCCACCTTGCCAATGCATGCTGCTGCGACCTTCGACTCGTGGCGGTAGGCTTCCCGCGCCTCGGGATTGGAGAGGTGGACCTCCACGCAGGGCACGGCGACCGCCTTCAGCGCATCGAACAGCGCAAGGGAGGTGTGTGTGAGCGCACCTGCATTGAGCAGGATGCCGTCGAATGACGTGCGCGCTTCCGCGATCCAGTCGAGCAGCAGGCCCTCATGGTTCGACTGCCTGCAGTCGACGGTTGCGGAGAGCTCCTTTGCACGCGCGGCAAGGCGCTCGTGCACCAGGGCCAGCGTCTCATGTCCGTAGATCTCAGGCTCGCGCACGCCCAGGAGCTGCAGGTTGGGGCCCGACAGGCAAAGGACGCGAGTGCGACGCCTCGCGGCCCGAGCGGTCACTGGAGCTCTGCGAGGAGCTTCGGGGCGCAGGTGCGCATCAGATAACGGCCCTTGCCCATGTTTCCGTCGGGCGTGAGCGCGAGGGCGAGGAAGTACTGGGCGCCAAGCGTGCGGATCACGGTGACCAGCTTGTCGGTGCCGACGGCGATCTCCGTGGCGTCACCCGCCTCGAGCATCTCGGACGCCCGCCGGATCGCGCCGATCACGACGCTGAACTCGATGCCGATGGTGTTGATGTCGAAGGGAGCGTTGTCCTTCGCGTAGCTCTCGAGCGCGATCCCGCTGTTGTCCATGATCAGGCCGGCGACCCCACCTTCGGTGCGCTCGACGATGTCGCGAAGGGCTTCTTTGAACATGGTTACGAACGTATCGGAAATCGCCGAACCCCGTCAAACTTCAGCGGGCTTGACCGGCACCGTTTTCGGCGCGTACGGTCCCGGGCCTATCAACATGCGCGCAAAAGCCGGGGATGCCCCCTGCACGATCTCGCAGAAGATCCTCGGGCCCCGCCAGCGCGGGGGCGCAAGACCCGGGGAGCCCGTGTTGCTCGCCGTCGACCAGATCGTCCTGACGGACGGCGTGGAGAGCGTCATCGAGGACGCCCGAACACGTGGGCTCGCCAAGAAGACGCCCGTCGAGCTCGCCGTCGCCTATGACGGTCACCCCACGCGCGGGGCAGGGGAGCCGGACGCGTTCTCCGTGCGGCAAGCGCTCGCGCACGGCCTCGTCGTGTCACGTGCGGGCATGGGCTTCGCGGCGCCGGTTCACACCGAGCGGTTTGCCGCGCCCGCGCGCCTCTGCGTGACCGACTCCCCACGCCTCTCGGCCACGGGCGGCGCGTCGATGCTCACGCTCACCGTCAGCGCGGCCGACCTCGCGCAGGCGCTGGCGACCGGCACCATCCTCGCGCGCATGCCGGTGACAGTGTCGGTGCAGCTCACGGGGCGACTGCGTCCGTTCGTCAGCGCAACGGATGTGGCGCTCGAGCTGGTCCGGCGAGGGACCGTTGATGTCGTCCAGAAGGCGCGCGCGCGTCACGGCGTACCGGTCGTCCTCGAGTTTGGTGGGCCTGCGGTCCGCCACTTCTCCATCCCTGAGCGCGCCCACATCGCGCAGATCGCGTCGGAGGTGGCAGCCGCTTCGGCCGTGTTCCCTTCGGACGAGCGCACGCAGGTCTACCTGCGCGATCAGCGGCGCTCCAAGGCGCATCGCGTGCTCACCGCCGACCTCGGCGTGGACGTGGCGGACGTGGTGCAGCTGGACGTGGGCGCGATCGATCCGCTTGTGCGTGGTCCGGATGGCGTCGTGCGCCCCGTGCGCGATCTGGCGGGCACGGCCGTGGACTCGGTGCTGATCGGGGGCGATGGCGGCGCCTCCATGAAGGACGTGCTCACGGTGGCTGCGCTCCTCAAGGCAAAGCGCGTGCACGAGAAGGTCGCCCTCCTGTTCGCCCCGCCGTCGCGGCAGATCCTGGAGGTCCTCGCAGGCAGCGGTGGCCTCGCGGAGCTCGTGTCCGTGGGCGCGCGCATCATCGAGCCGGACGTTGGCGTGCTCAGCCAGGCCCTCTATCCTGGCACGCAGCTCCGCACGTGCCTCGCGCTCGGCCCGAGCAGCTCGCGCAGCGGCGGAGCAGGCACCGCGTACACCGCGTCCGCCGAGACCTGCGCGCACGCCGTCACGCGCGGCGAGATCGGCGATCCACGCGGTCAGAAGCGCGTCGTCCGCGTGACCGTTCCGCGCGAGCTACCCACGGACGACGTCCTGATCGTCAGGCGCTGAGCGCTTGCCTCAGTAGGCGTTCTTCGCCGGAGACTCGATGGCCTTCGACGCAGCCTCGATCGTGACCGCTGCGAGCTCTCCGGAGGCCCCTAGCTCGACACGAACGCTCGCCTCGGCCTGCCCATCGACGTCCTCGTGCGCCCCGAGCATGAGCACGACCGCGGCGGAGGTCCCGCGAAGATCCACTCCGACGAGCTTCTTCTTCGCATCGAGCAGCAGGCTGGCCTTCTCGGTCTTGCCGGCCTCACCTCCGCCAGATCCTGCACCAGCGGGCTTTCCTGCTGCATGAAGCTCCAGTCGGTCGTTACTTGCATGATACACGTATCCAGTGGCGCGTGCTTCGACCAGCATGGGGACCTCGGGAGGATTGCGGACCTGGCGAGGAATGTAGCGCACGTTCGCGCGTTTCCCAGTGGCGTCTATGTGTGCGAGTCGCCTATGCTCCACGCGGGCGCCTGTGAGCGTCGGGGAGGGCTCAGCTCCCTCCTTTGGTAACTGGAGGTCTTTGCGTGTCCAAGGGACGTTTGACGAGGCAAGAGCTCGGGTGGCTTCTCACACAGGAAGCCCAGGGTGCAGCTTCGCGTTTGCGCCAAGGTGTGCAGATCATGCGCACGGTGCCGCCTCCCGACATCCGCGAGCAGCTTCGTCAGACGCCAGAGGCGGTGCCAGAGGCGGCGCGAGAGGCGAGCCCCGCCAGCGTCACGAACCCCAGTGGCACCCTGGACGCATCGCTCGACGCACTGGACGACGTCATGCGCATGCTGGAGAACCTCCACACGCGCCCCAGCACGCCGGTGCGTCGCGGGCGTATCGACCTCGCCGCGCTGCTCTGGGAGGTCGCCCCCGAGGCGCGCGTCCAGATCGAGCCGGGCAGCGGCACGGAGGTCTTCGGTGACGAAGCCGAGCTGCGCCGGATGCTCCACGTGCTGGTCGGCCACGGCGGCGGCATCGGCTCGCAGATCACCATCCGACGCGAAGGCGCGGATGTCCGCGTTGCGGTCACGCTGGGACCGGACACCAGCGCCACCGCAGAGACCGAGCGCGTGTGGCTCTCTCGCATGGCGCTTCGCTACGGCGGTCGCCACGAGCTCGAAGGCGCGACCGAGGTGCTGCTCCTTCCCGCGGACGAAGATCGCGAGGAGAAGGCCGCGCTGCGCAAGGAGCTCGACGAGGCGCGCAAGCAGGGCGAGGTATACGCCCGCGAGCTCGCAGCCGTCTTCCAGAAGGGCGAGGAGGCCCACTCCGCGTCCAGCTATCCGCCCCCGCCCATGGATCCCACCACGGAGCGGCTCGACTCGGTCGCGCGGCTCTGCGCCGGCATCGCCGCGGAGCTCCGGGGCATCCTCACGCCGCTCGGACGCGAGCTCGGGCAGCTTCGCCCTGCGACCGACCAGGAGGAGCTGCTCGCGGTCGCGCACAAGCGTGTCACGTTCGCGAGCGAGTTTGTCTCCGTGCTCGCGAGCATCGGTGAGCTCTCCGCGGACGAGGCGCGCGCGCAGACCGATCTCGGCACGGTCGTGCGCAATGCGATCGAAGGACTCGGGAATCGCTCCGAGAAGCACGAGGTGCGCGTCGTCGTGAAGCCCGGCTCCGGTCAGGGCGTGCACGTCATGATGTCGCCGCGCGGTGCGGCGCTCCTCGCGCGCGAGCTCATCGGCCTGGCGATCGCGGCCACGCCGCGCAGCAACGATGTGCACGTGGAGGTCTACCAGGACCCGCTCGGGGCGCGCCTCGTCATCGACGACGCAGGCCCGCCGCTGCCGGCGTCCGCGCGTCGCGGATACCTGGAGCTGTCCGTGGATGGCGCGACGTACGGCCGGCCCAGCGCCGTTCCGCTGCGCCTCGGCGCGGAGATCGCGGCTGCGAACGGCGGCATGGTGGAGTTGTCCGACGCACCGCTCGGCGGCGTGCGGGTGCTTGTCACCTTCCCGCAGCGGTGACGCTCAGAGCTTTGCGCGTCTGATCTGGACCAGCTGAGCGGGGGGTGGCAGAGGCTCGTTGGGCGTATCCAGCGGCTCTTCCACGATGTCCCAGACCGCGTTGTCGAACGGGAGGCCTGGGGCCCCGTGTCTTCTGGACGATGCGCTCGCGGCGCCCTCGTGAGGCCAGCGTGCGTGCGCGGTAGTGGCAGTACGGGTTGTTGCCGGGGCGCCCACTGACGGCGTGCGCGGTGAAGGTGCAGCCGCCGAGACACGTCTCTCGAAACATGCATTCTGCACAGAATCCCCAGAGAGCGTCCACGGAGAGCGTGCGCGAGAACCCGACCTTGCGGTTGCCGTTCCATAGGTCCGCAAGCGGCGTCTCGCGCAGGTTGCCGCCCACGTACGCATCCGACTGCAACGACGGACATCCCTTCACGCCACCGTTGGACTCGATGCCCATGAGGAAGGAGCCCGCGAGGCAGCCCTGGTAGTGATCCGTGCCGTCCGGGTTGCGCGACCGGAGGAGCGTCTCCTCTGGTCCGAAGTAGCCCAGGTTGTTGCCCGGCATGAGCAGGATCCCGTCCGCGAACGCGCGGCGCTTGAGCGCGGCGACCCGCGGCACCACGTCCGTGAGCTCATAGGGCTGGAGCACCAGGTCAGCGCGATCCGCGGCGCGGCCGAGGGGCGTCGTGAGCTGCACCTGCCAGGCGCCGATCTTTTGCGCGAGCAGGAGCTCGTACAGGTCCTCGAGCTCGCCCTGGTTCAAGCGGTTGACGTTGGTGTTCGCCGTGATGGCCACGCCGGCGTCGCGCAGATGCGAGAGCGCCGCCAGCGCAGCCTCGAAGCTCCCGCGCGAGGCCCGCATCAGGTCGTGCGTCGCCTGCAGCCCGTCGATGCTGACGGACACGCTGTGGAGGCCATGCGCGGCGATCGCCTGCGCCAGCTCCCTGTCGAGCGAGCGGCCTCCCGTGACCATCGTGGTGCGCAGGCCTGCGTCGCGAAGGGCGGACAGCACGGAGAGGAACGCAGGATGAAGGTATGCCTCGCCGCCGATCAGCGCGACCTCCTCGGCCCCCAGCGCCGCGAGGTCTCTCACGACCTTTCGGGCCTCGTCGAGCGACAGCTCCGTGTCACGGGGGTCGCCCGCGCGTGATCCGCAGTGCGTGCAGGGCTGATCGCAGCGGAGCGTGAGCTCCCAGACCACGTATGCCGGACGAAAATCCGGCCCAGCTACGGGTAGGCGACGTAGCACCAAAGTTCGGGTATCATCGCACCATGCGTTTCACGGCGCCGCTCGATTCTTGCACTTCCTGTCGGGGTCTCATCCCGCGGGAGCCCGCACTGCCTTCATGTCCTCACTGCGGTGGTCAACTCCAGCCGCTTGCCCTGGACACAGGCGTGCGCGGGGCGCTGGGAAAGACAGCGGGCAAGGTAGCTTCTGCCGCAGCAGTCGCGGTCGCTGGCGCTGGCTTCGCGGTCACGCTGATGGCTTGCTATGGGCCGCCCCCGCGCGAGTACGAGAAGGTCGACGCTCCGGCTCCCCCCAACGCGAAGGCGATGAGCGATGCGGGCGCGCCAGGTTCGCCGGACATGCCGAAGGCAAAATGAGGATCCTCATCATCGAAGGCTCGGACTCGATCTCGCACATGATCGAGGCGCTCGTGGCAGCGCGAGGCTTCGAGGTCGCCTGCGCAAACGGCGGGGCGCGCGCGGTCGAGGACGCGCTTGCCAATGCGCCGGACATCGTCCTGCTCGACCTTGACCTGCCCGGAGGCGTGGGGGCTCTGGACGTGTGCCGCAAGCTGCGGTCCGAGGTCGAGACCGACAGCATTCCCATCATCGCGCTCGGCGCAAGCGGCGACGAAGCCGTGAGGCAGGGCGCGCTGGAGGCGGGGGCCACCACGTACTATCGCAAACCCTTCAGCCCGATCTCTCTGCTCAAGGAGATCGACGCCATCAAGGCCAAGCTGCGCTCGAGCGGAACGGAGAAGGTCCAGTGAAATTGACTTCAAATGCCCCCTCGCGATGGATGATGTGGGGTGCGTTCGGCGCCGCAATGATGATTGTGGCGCTCGGCTGCAAGAAGAAGAAGACCGCGATTGACTACGCGCCGGATTACTCGAACGGCACCGACACCACGGGCTCGCAAGGCTCCACCGGAACCGGCGGCACCACCGATACCACCGGCAAGACCGTCGTTGGCCTCAGCCAGACCTACAACCCGAAGAGCGGGCTCGTTCGCATCCACTATCCGTCCGAGCTCGTCGCGAACCCCGACAGCGACAACCTCACCTTCCTCGAGCCCATGCGGACGGCATCCGTCGACGTGAAGTCGCTCGTGACGATCACCACCAACGGCGACCCCATCTCGCAGGACGCCAACGAGTACGCGCGCGTGCTGCAGGGCGCCCGCGCGAAGGCGCTCACGGGGTACCGCCTCATCAGCACCACGCCCGGCCACTGCTACAAGGATCAGCAAGGCGTCGAGACGCGCTGGGAGTTCGACGAGGGCGGCACGAAGATGCAAGGCCGCGCGTGCGCGTTCGTGCACCACAAGCACGGCTACTCGTTCATGTACGCGTTCAAGCCGGGCAACGTCGGCGACGAGTCCAAGCTACACAAGGTCGTCGACGCGACCGAGCTCACGGACTGACCGGTCTCAGTGCGGTTTTGCTGACGTGGCGGGCTTGGCGGCGGGTTTCGCCGCAGGCTTCGCGACCGGGGCGACGGCGGGCTTCGCGGATGCGGCTGCGCTGGGTGCTGCGGCCGCGGGCGGGTCGATCCATTCATCCTTGACCACGCCGTTCACCGGCTCGAGGCATTCCTTCTTCGCGTCCGCGACGCTCGTGGCGCCGCCCGTATAGAAGCTCACGAACTCACCGGGCTCGCCAGTGGCGCTCTGCGGGTAGTGGCAGGTTCCGAGCAGATTGGCCTTCGGGCAGGGATTGGGCGTGGGGGTCGAGGTCGTGAAGACGCCGCCCTCCTTCTTGCAATCGTCCGGCGAGAACTTCGGAATGAGCCCGTAGAACTCGTCGCACTTGCCGGCCTTCCGGTTGTCGCACGTCCCCCGGATGTACTCGTAGTTCGGGACCTGCTTCCCGGAGACGCTGAAGCGCGGCTCGGTCGGATCGGAGTCAGACGTGGCCGACGACGAAGACGATGCCCCTCCCTCGGCTGCGCCGCCCGGCTGGCTCTTGCTGGCCAACGCGAACGCTACAAAGAAGGCGATGCCGAGGGCGCTCGCGACGTGCCGGGTGAGCCTGAAGTGCTTGTCCATGAACCGCATGGCGCGCACTCTACACGGCTCTCAGAGGAGGTTCATGAGCTTCTTCGCACGCTCGGAGGCCTCGACGACGACCTGCTTTGCTTCCTCGTCGGGGATGCGGAGCTTCTTGGTCAGCGCCTGCAGGAACTCGTCCTCGGCAGTCGCCTGCTCGCCGTCCGCGTAGGTGAGGAGCACGGCCTGTTGGAGGAGGACGCGACGATCAGCCGCGGAGAGATCCTGCAGGTTGATGTCATCGATGGTCCGCTTCTCCTTCGCGTATTCCATGATCTCGGCCTTCTGCGCCTCGGACGCGCGATAGGCCTCGAGCAGGGCGTGGAGCATCTCTTTCTCCGACTCCGCGAAGACGCCGTCCGCCCACGCAACGGGGACGAGCGACTTGACGATGGCGTACTCTTCTTCGTGCATCATGGGGACCCTTCGGGCGCTCACTGGCGCCAAGCTCTCCGCGATGATCGACGAGGTCTGCGCCCGCGTCAATCCTTGACGCTGAGCTTCACCACGTGGAAGCCCGCGGCGTCCACGGGAGCCTTCGCCGCATCGCCCGGCGCCACGCGGAGGCGCTTTCGGACCTGTGAGCCCGCCACGAGGACTTCCACGCCGTCGTCGCACTTGAGCCGATCGATGCGAGCCTCGGGTCCCAGGCCCGCAAGCAGCCAGATCTCCGCGCCCGGCGGCGCCGACACGACGTGCACGGTGCCGGGCTCGCCCTCGCCGCCCACGTCCGTTCCCGGCTCTCCAGAAGGCCAGGGATCCAGTGCAGGCGCCTTCACCTTGCTCGCCTCCAGCTGCACCGCCAGGTCGAACCGCGGCGGCTTCTTCTGGTCCCACGGCGCGGTGGGCAGCACGACGGCGCGCTTCGGCGCGAAGCCCTCTGCGGTGGCCACGAACTCGAGCCGCGTCTTGATGGGCATGCGCTCGACGTCGACCGGCGCCTGTCCCTTGCGCAGGAGGATCTCCGAGCCCGCGGGCGCATCGGTGATGACGAGAGCTGCCTTGCAGCGCTGCTCCTCGGCGGCCTTCTCGAGCGCTGCCTTCTTGGCCTCGTACTGCTCCTTCTCGCGCTGCACGTTCTCCGGCGTGCGGCCGGTGAAGAACCCCGGCGCGAGCTTCCAGATGCCCACGGCTCCACCGCCCAGGATCAGGAGCAGCAGCACCAGGAAGACCATCGTGCCCTTCGCAGACTTCGGCTGACGGCCGGACGGCACCGCGGTCGAGAGCGCCACCTTCATGGTGGCCTTCGAGCGCACGGCTTCCTTCGCGTCCCGCTCCTTGATCTCCTTCGAGTCCTTCGGCGACGGCGGAGGCGGGTTCGGCGGCAGGATCGGCGGCGCAGCAACCTGAGGCGGCGGAGCGGGGGGCTCCTTCGCGCGCGGCGGGGGAGGAGGGTTGTCCTGCTGGATGCCGGACTTCTTGAGCGTCGCGACCGCGATCGGGCGGATCGGCTCGCTGGTGTCGATCGCCGATGTCAGTGAATCGCGAGGCGGTGGCATCGACGCGTTCTCGTCAGAGAGCGAGAGGAGATCCTCGATGCCGTCTCCGTGATCGCCCGCGTCGCCCGCGTCGGTGGCGTTCGGGTTCGCCGCAAGGTCATCGAGCAGATCGTCCGTGACGGACACGGGGCCGCCCATGCCCGCCAGCGTGCCGGTCGCGCTGACGACGGGCGGTGCTTCGCTCGTGGGATCGTCCTGCGTGTGCGCTTGCGCGCGTACGCCCCGTTCGAGCTTGTTCGTCCGGAGCTGCTCGCTGTCGCCGGGCGTGGGCTCGGGCTCGTCGTCGTAGTTTGCCTCCGTCCCTGGCGGCGGGGGCGTGGGGCCCAGGCCGATGAGCGCCTTCAGCTCCTTCGACATCGCCTTGTCGTCGTCGCTCGCATCGCCGCTCACGCCGAACGTGGAGAGGAGGTTGTCGACGTCGTCGTCCTTGAACAGCGCGTCCTTCGGACCGAGCAGCGCGGGAGACTCGGGGAGGGCGGGGCCGCGCTTTTGCGGCGGCGGGCGGTTCGGAGGCGGCGGCGGCGCAAAACCGCGGTTCACCGGCGGCGTGGGAAGCTTGGTCGGGGGCGCCTCGGACGATGCGCTGCCTCCTGAACGCTTCAGGGTCTGTGCCTCGTCGTTCGGGAACGGCGTCCGCGGCCGCTGTACGGTGGGTGCCTCGTTGAAGCGCTGCTCATGCTCTCCGCCGGACTCACGCTTGCGGATCTCGGGACCACGCGACTCCAGCGGAGGCATCGCGCTGGCGCGACCCAGGCCCAGCGAGATGCGACGCGCCTCACGTGCCATGCGTGCGAGGGCGCGGCGACCTGCAGCGCGATTCACCGGAATGAGCGCGGCCTCGAGCTCCGCGGCGAGCGCGCGAACTCCGCCGCCGCTCTTCTTCCTTGCCACGTGCGTGAGCGCGGACGTCTGCGCGCCGGTCACGCTCAGCAGGTCGGAGAGGACGTTGCGCAGCTGCGTCTCCACGTCAACGCCGTCGCCGGGGCCCTTCGGCTTCACGATCGCGACGGAGCCTTCCTCGCTCACGTATACGGTCTTCGGATCGATCGCGGTCGCACTCCCGGCGTTCACCGCGTCCGCGAGCTCGAGCGTCAGGTATCCGGCGAGCTCCGGCGCGATCGGCACGCGCTTCTGGTGCGCAACGGCGAGGATGTCGTCGAGCGTGATGGACGAGGCAAGGATGTCGCTCATGCGGCGTCCTCCAGCTGGCGTACGGGCACGCCGCGTGATGCGAGGTACTTCTTGGCCGCGCCGATCGTGTACGTGCGCTCGTGGAAGATGGACGCTGCCAGCACTGCGCTTGCGCCACCCATCACGAGACCGTCGTGGAGATGCGCGAGCTCGCCGACACCGCCGCTCGCGATGACGGGAATGTCCACGGCATCCGAGACCGCCCGCAAGAGCGCCAGATCGTAGCCAGCTTTCGTTCCGTCTCGGTCCATGCTCGTGAGCAAAATCTCGCCGGCTCCCAGCCCCGCACAGAAAACCGCCCACGCGACGGCTTCTCGGCCCGCCTCTTTCCTACCACCATGGGAAAAAACATCCCAATCTCGTGCAGAACCTGGTCCCGAGACGCGCGCCCGGGCGTCGATCGCCACGACAATCGCCTGGGCGCCCCAGCGGTCAGAGGCCCGGCGCACCAGGTCCGGATCGGACAAGGCCGCGGAGTTGATCGCCACCTTGTCGGCGCCGGCTGCGAGGAGGCGCTCGATGTCCGAAAGGGTGCGAACGCCGCCGCCCACAGTCAGCGGAGTGAACGTCGTGTCGGCCGTGCGGGCGACCACGTCCAGCATGGCCGGCCGCCCCTCGTGGGTCGCCGTGATGTCCAGGAAGACGATCTCGTCCGCGCCCTCCGCGTCGTAGCGCGCAGCCGTTTCCGCGGGATCGCCCTGGTCCCGAAGTCCCTCGAACCGGACGCCCTTCACGACCCGCCCGTCGCGAACGTCGAGGCACGGGATGACCCGACGCGAGAGGGACGAGGCGCTCATCGGCGTCATGGTCCTACCTCGGGATGACGAACTGCACTCGGTTCTCGTAGCCGCCGAGAAGCTTGTCGACCGAGGCCAGGTTGTTCTCGATCGCCTCGGTCACGATCTGCGTCATCGCCGCGCTCGAGCCCTTGAGCGCCTCGTAGTAGCGCTGGCGCTCCGTGGAGTGGACGATGGCAGGCGGCAGGCCGCTTCGAAGGAGCAGCAGGTTCAGGAACAGACGCGCGACGGTTCCGCTGTCCGCCTGGAACGGGAAGATGCGGAGCAGATCGTAGTGCGCGCGCCCGGCGAGGCGGACGGCGCTGCGCGTCTTGCGTGTCTCGGGATCGTTGACCCAGTCGACGACCTGACGAACCTTGTGGGTGATCTTGTCCGGCGCTGCGTACTCGTGGAAGTACAAGCGATGCTGCGGGATGTCCTTGCGATACCTGACCGTCTTGATGTCACCCTCTTCCGGATGGAGGATGAGATAGAGCTTCTTGATCAGATCCACGGTGATCGGCTGGCGCTTCTTCAGCGCATAATCGCGGACGTAGTCGAGCGCCTCGCGACGGCGACGGATGTCCTCGATGATCGGCTGGAGGCTCGAGTCGGCGGGCGGCGGCGCGTTCGGATCGAGCGCAGAGCGCAGCTCCTGGAACGTGAAGACGGCGCCTTCCACCGCGCTGTCGTGATAAATCCACGACATGTCGAGGTTCATCCGATAGTCCGCGAGGAATGCGGGATCAGTCTTGAGTAGCCTCTCCTCGAGCTTTGCGGCGCGCTCCTCCATCGTGAGCTGCTTGGGCGGCGGCTCAGGGGGTGTAGCGGGCTTCTTCTTCGCGGGGGCTTTCGCTGCGGGTTTTGCGGCCATGTGCGCGCCTTCTGTGTCCTGTTGGTACTCAAATCGGTGGTCTTCCGTCAAGAAAAAGCGTCTAATTACTCGAAATACATACATATATTTGTGTGTAGATCACACGGGTGAACTGACCCCCAAATAACTGGACCGACGTTCAGTATATGCTACGAATGCTGTATGCTTGTTCAGTTCACCGCACGCAATTTCGTCCTGATAGAGGAGCTCGTGCTCATTCTGGAGCCTGGCTTCAACGTCCTCACCGGTGAAACGGGCGCGGGGAAGTCGCTGGTGGTCGACGCGCTCGGTCTGGTGCTCGGCGCGCGGGCAAGCGGAGAGGTCGTGCGTGCGGGCGCGGAAGAGGCGGAGGTGCAGGCGCTCTTCGACATCGGAGGGAACGAGCGCGCACGCGCGGTGCTCGCGTCTTTCGGGCTCGGTGCGGATGCAGAGCAAGGCGAGCTCTTGCTCCGTCGCGTGGTCACGCCACAAGGGCGTAGCCGTGCGTTCATCAATGGTCGCCTCGCAACCGCAGGGCAACTCGCGGAGCTCGCGCGCACGCTGTGCGACGTGGCCTCTCAGCACGAGAGCGTGAGCCTCACGGACGCGGGCACGCACCTCGAGTACCTGGACGCGTTCGGCGGGCTGGGTGAAGAGTGCGTGTTGCTCGCGCGGGAGGTCCTTCGCACCACGGAGCTGGCCGGGCAGCTGGAGACGCTGCGTGGGCGTGGTCGTACGAGGGCCGAGCGCGAGGAGCTGATCACCTGGGCGCTGCGCGAGATCGACGAGGTGAGCCCGTTGCCGGGAGAGGACACGGAGCTGCTCTCGGAGCGCGCGCGGCTTCGTCATGCGGCGCGCCTGGGAGACGTCGTGGGCGGCGCTGGCGCAGCCCTCTACGAGACGGAGGGCGCGGTGTGTGACGTTCTCGCGCGCGTGGAGAGCGAGCTCCGGTCGGCCGCAGAGCTGGATCCCTCGCTGCTGCCTCTGGCGGAGACCATCGGCTCCGCGCGTGCGGAGCTCGTGGACACGTCACGCACGCTGCTCCACTACGCCGGCACCGTCGAGGTGAACCCCGCGCGCCTTGCAGACGTGGAGGAGCGGCTCTTCAAGCTGGAGAAGCTGTTCCGGAAGCATGGGACGTTCAGCTCGAGCGACCGGACCTCGGACCTTGCCTCGGACCATGCCTCGGACCATGCCTCGGACCTTGCCTCCGAGCTTGCCTCCGAGCTTGTAGGCGCGGAGGCGGTGCTTGCGAAGAAGGCCGCGCTCTGCGAGGAGCTGCGTGCGTTCGAGGCCTCGGACGCGGACGAGAAGAGCCTGGTCGCGGCCTTCGAGCAGGCGATGCGTGCGTCGTCGGAGCGCGCGCGCTCGCTGTCATCGAAGCGGCGGCGTGTGGGGGAGAAGCTGGGAAAAGCCATCGGTCGGGAGCTCGCGGACCTTGGCATGGGCGGCGCGCGAATTCTCGTGGACGTCTCACCTTCGGCCTCCACGAAGGGGCTGATGGTGGACGGCGCGCATCTCTCACCGAAGGGAATGGATCGCGTGGAGTTCCTGATCGCGCCGAACAAGGGCGAGGAGCCACGGCCGCTTCGTCGCATCGCGAGCGGTGGTGAGCTGTCCCGTGCGCTGCTAGCGATCAAGCGCGTGCTCGCGAAGAACGGGCCCGCGGGCCTCTACGTCTTCGACGAGGTCGACACCGGCACGAGCGGCGCCGTCGCAGAGGTCATCGGCCACAAGATGGCGGACGTGGCGAAGCACCATCAGGTGCTGTCGATCACGCACCTCGCGCAGATCGCCGCGCTCGCGGACGCCCAGTTCGTCGTCGGCAAGACGGTGCAAGGGGATCGTACGCATGTGTCGGTGCGGAAGCTCCGCACGGACGAGCGCGTCGGTGAGATCGCGCGCATGATCGGCGGCGTCACGGTCGGCGTCGCAGCCAAGAAGGCCGCGAAGGAGCTCCTGGCGGTCCGCGCGTAGCCGGTGAGACCAGCCCAGGCCGCTAGAAGAGGCTAGACGAGGCTAGACCAGGCTAGACCAGGCTAGACCAGGACAGCGGACGAGGCGACGTTCTCGCTTCCGCGGAGCGGCTGGGCGCGGCGCGTGAGGACCTCGTGGCCGGTCTTCGTCACCACGAGCGTGTGCTCGAACTGCGCGGAGAGGGAGCCGTCCACCGTGGTGACAGTCCAGTCGTCCTTCTCGTCGACCACGACCTCGAACCGGCCCAGGTTCACCATGGGCTCGATGGTGAAGACCATGCCCGCGCGCAGGCGCTCTCCGGTACCGCGCTTGCCGTAGTGCTTCACCTGCGGGTCCTCGTGGAACTTGCGGCCGATGCCGTGACCCACGAAGTCGCGCACCACGCTGCAGCCCTGCGCTTCCACGTACTCCTGGATGGCCGCGCCGATGTCGCCGAGCCTCGCGCCTTCCTTCACCTCGGCGATTCCGAGCTCGAGAGCCACGCGCGCAATCTCGGTGACCTTCTTCGCCTGCACGCTGGGCGTGCCGATGTAGAACGTGGCGGATGTGTCGCCATGGAACCCGCCATAGAAGCTGGTCACGTCGACGTTGATGATGTCGCCATCGCGCAGCACCTGCGCGCCAGGGATGCCGTGGCACACGACGTCGTTCACGGACGTGCATACGCTCTTCGGGAAGCCGCGGTAGTTGAGGGGGGCGGGACGCGCGCCACGACGGATGGTGTCCTCGTGGACGATCGCGTTGATGTCGTCGGTCGACATGCCCGCGCGGAGCTTCTCGCCGACGAGGACCAATGTCTCCGCCGCCATCACGCCGACGACACGCATCGCCTCTATTTCACGCGGGCTCTTGATCTCGATCGCCACGAACAAGCCTCCTTGAAACTACTTGAGCTCTCGCAACACGATCGCATCCCCGACCGCGTCCTTCACGTCTTTGGAGGCCGGTGAGAAGTGCGCGTGGAAGTCCCGCTCCGAGGGGTCCGCGCCGGTGAACTGGCGCAGGAACACGATGAACTCGGTACCGACCATGCGGCCCTCCATCGTCTTCATGATGCCGTTCGTCTGCGTCGACTTGCGCATGCGGATATTGAACTGGTCGGTGCCGGGCGGGTGATCGCCGCCGATCCATTCGAGTTGCTTCACGCCGACCTCGTACCCGCCGTTCGCGCCTTCGTCGATCTTGTTGGTGACGGTCGTGATCTTCACGCGAAGGATCGCGTCGGAGACCTGCGCGCGCTCCCGCAGCGTGGGGTCCGAGCGGGGGTGAAAGCTGTTGTCCATGTCGAGCCCGACAGCGGCGGGATCGATCGCGTCGTCGAAGAGGTCGGTCATGCGACCCGCGTATGCGGCGAGCGGGCGCGACGGTGTCTTTGCACCTGCGCCATCGCCGCAGCCTGCGAGCGTGCCGGTCCCTGAGAGGCAGCACGCGCCAACCACGGCCAGGGTCATCCAGGTTCGAGCCACAAATCGCATGAGCCCAAGCATCTACAACGATCTGGGACAGAGGTCCAAAGGGTTCGGCCAGGAGAAGGCAGTGTTCGAAGGGGCTGGGATGGGCGAACTTGCATGGTTCCATGGGTAAGCTCGTCCAACCCCCTGGGCCTCTGCTGCGCCCCTCCCAGATTGAAGCCCCCACAGGGGTGGCGCCCATGTGGGACGAATGATACATCTCATGCAAGCGTGAAAAACCCATGAAACGAGCCATCCACCGCATCGCGTACGTTCCCCTCGTCCTCGTCACCCTCTCCATGGGTGTTGCAAGCTTCGCGGCTGACCCGAAGAAGCCTGCGAAGGAGCAGAAGGACCAAGGCCCTCAGGCAGACGCCGCGCCCTTGGGTGGCTCGATGGGGGCCATGCGCGACGGCTTTCGCTGGGGCATGTCGCCGCAAGAGGTGATTGACGCCCACTCCAAGGGCACAAGCTCGATCCTCTGGAAGGACTACGACGAGCGCCTGCTCAAGATGCACCCGGGACCGGAGCAGACGCAGGTCGAGCACGAGCGCGATGCGCTCCTCGATGGTTTCCGCGCGCGCGCCCACACCAAGTTCGACCGCTCGGGTTCCGGCTGGGAGTCCTCCCCGATCCGCGGTGAGTATTCCGTCGGCAACCATGAGTCGCTGATCCTCGTGGAGCGGAAGGGGAAGAAGCGCTTCTTCTTCTTCATCAACGAGCGCCTCTGGAAGATCTACGACGAGGTCCCGCTCGTCGCGAATGGCCCGTGGGGCGCAACGTGGGCCGAGGCCTATCAGAAGGCCTTTGGTCTGATCGGCGGCGTTCCCGGGCGCGCCATGGCAGCGGAGCCCTTGAAGGGGCGTCCGTATCAGGCGATCGACTGGAAGGACGGCGAGAGTCGTGCGAACTATCTGCGCCTGATCGATCGGAGCTCGGAGAAGTTCGTCGGCGTTGTCATCACGGACTTCGAGACGGAGCGAAACCTGGCGCAGCTTCGCTCGCACAGGGAAGTCGATCCGATGGATCTCGATCCCGGTGTCGCCGCGGTCACCGGTGCTGGAGCCAACCGCACGGATCCGAACGGCGCCCGCACGTCGCCGAGCGCGAGCGCAAGCAGCAGCGCGCGCCGTCGCTGACGGCTGACGCCTCACCGGCCTCTACTCGATCTTCTCTGCGCCCTTCGGGACACGCCAACCTGTCGTCACCTTCACGCTGGCCTTCGGCAGCAGGGCGGCGACGACGGGGTTGATCAGCGCTTTTTGCGTCATCGCCGCGCCGGGGCAGCCCGCGCAGGTACCCGAGAGGTGCACGTGCACGTCATCGGACGTGATGGCAACGAGGAACACCTCACCACCGTCGGCCTTGACCAACGGGGCGACAAGCTCCGCCACGCTCTTCTTCACCTTTTCGCGGGTTGCGTCATCCACTGGACCCCCGAGGTTACCAGAAGTTTCGCCAGCCGCAGCCGTCATAAATGGTGGGAGGCCCTCCAGGCGGTGAGGCGTCCACGCGCCGACGCAAGCGCGACCCGAAATTCGCAAAATTCGGGCAGGAAGAATCGTTCCGGGCGTCTATACTGATTCGTGGCCGGGGGGTCGCAACCGGAGGCGAGGGTGGCGCGGTATCGTCTGAGGTTCCTCCTTCAAGAGTTTGATATTCCGCGCGGCGAGACTTTGCTCGGCCGTAGCGCGGAGTGTCACGTCACGATCGAAGACCCGCTCGTCTCCCGCACGCACGCCCGCATCAACCTGGACGGCGAAGAAGCCACCATCAGCGACCTCGACAGCCGCAACGGCGTGAAGGTCAACGGCGCGCCCATCAAGGGCGAGGTCATCACGCTGAAGGATGGGGACCGCATCCGCATCGGCACCCAGGAGCTGGTATTTTGCCGCGTGGAGATGGTGAGCGCGCGAGCGCGGACCACGGGCTTCCTGAAGCACTGCGGAAAATGCCACCTTCCGTACGCTCAAGAGGCGGGGTCCTGCCCGAACTGCGGCGGCACCGAGCAGGTCGATGAGGACACGCTGAGCGGTCGCTTCGGCAGCGGAGGTCAGGGGGCCTGGAGCGTTCAGCTCCTGATCGAGGTCGTCGAGCGCGCGCTCGGGGGCGATCGAATCGACGAGGCCGAACGCATGCTCCGACGGACCATGGCGCTCATCGAGGAGCGCGCCGCCATGCGCGAAGGAATCGACCCCCGGCAGCTGGCGACTGTGAGCGAGGCCGCCCTGACCATCGGGGACAAGAAGGCCACGCGCGAGCTCGCCGCCTGGGTGCTGACCATCCATCGTGCGCTCGTGGCGCTCCCCGGCCCCAGCACACTGGCGGGTATCGGACGCGCGATGGCGACCCACCCGGACCTGGTCGCCGAGCTGGACGGCCTCGCCACCGCCCTGGCTTCTCCAGAAAAGACGTTCTCGGAGGATGACGCCAAGGTCCTTGCCTCGATAGAGGGGCTCCGGGCCGCCGCTGGCTCCGGCGCCAGCGTCCCCAGCGGTGCTGGTGCGGGCTCTGAAGGCAAGACGCCCACGGCTCTGTCCTGACGCCTGTCCTGACGCCTGTCCTGAGCCTCCTCTGAGCCTCCGCTGAGCGTAGCTGATCGTCAGCTGATATCGCCGCGCGCGCGCGGGGTTGCACCCATACTTGCCGATTGTGCTTGGAGAGTTGTATTCCTCTAGGAGCGCGCAAGCGCGTATGTGTCGTGTGCGAACTTGCCCATGACCCAGGCCAGGCCCTCCCATGTCGTGCTCCAGACCCCCCCCGAGCTCGGTGAGCAATTAGCGAGATGCGGTTTCGGCTTCGGTACCTTCAGCACGATCTGGAGCTCGGCGAGGGCGAGTTCGCGATCGGTCGGAGCGCGAGCTGCCAGCTCTCGCTCGATGACCCGCTGGTATCGCGCCGGCACGCGGTGATGATGGTCGGGAACGACGGGGTCACGGTCGAGGACCTCGAGAGCCGCAATGGCGTGGTGGTCAACGGTATGCGCATCGAAGGGCGCGTGCACCTGAATGTCGGCGACAAGGTCATGATCGGCTCGCAGGAGCTGACGCTCCTTGGCTCCCGTGAGGCCCGCGGTGGCGCTGGCACCGGCGGACAGATCGCGCCGCCCGTCGGCTACGGCAAGATGACGATGCCGAAGATGAAGATCAACACGCCGAGCTCGGCGTTTGCGTCTTCACCGCTCGATTCCGAGCCCGAGCCGAGCATGGTTCGCCGCGCGGACCAGTTCAAGCTGCTTGGCGGTGTGGCCGAAAAAGCGCTCGCGCTCGGTCGCGCGGGAGAGGCAGAGCGATTGCTCGCGTCGGCGCTCGCGGACGTCATCGAGTCCACGCGCGCAGGCAAGATGCTGCCGCCCACGCTCGTGGATCAGGCCGCGAAGTTCTCCGCGAAGCTCGCCACGGCAACGGGCAAGGGCGGCTGGGCGGACTACGTGATCGAGCTGTACGACGCGCAGAAGCGGCCGCCGCCCGCTGCGGTCATCGACGAGATGTATTCCGCGATGGGGAAGGTCGCGTCGGTGGACGTTCCCCGCCTTCGGGCGTACGTCGAGATGCTGCGGGAGTTCCTGACGAGCTACGGCCCGGCGGACCGGTTCTTGTTTCAGCGGCTGGAGGGACTGTTGCGCCTCGCGGCGTTGAAGTAGCCACGTTCTCGCTCGCCTTCTGCCAGGCCAGGTTCATCTCGGCGGAGTCGCGGAGCAGCGCCGCGAGCTCTTGATCCTCGACCTGCTCGATCTCGTGCGTCAGCTTCTCGCCCAGCGCGACCTTGGAGGGCACCTTCTTCGAGCGCCGACGCTCGAGCGGCCTTCCGGGCGGCTCCACGTGTCCCGGGCGAACGACGATCTTCTGGACGTCGTAGCCGGCGGTCTGGAGGCGCTCGAGGATGGTGGCGGACAGGAGCGTGAGCTCGTGCGCCCACGTGCTGGTCGCGGCGATGATGGTCAGGGTCTGAAACTCGATCTTCTGGGGGACGGTGCGCTCGGCGATGCGCGCGCCCACCAGCGCTCGCCATGCCAGGGGCGAGATCACCGGCCGAACGCGCGCGAAGCGGTGCTCGCCGGCACGCACGAAGACACGGTCGAGCGCCTCCGGCTCACGCAGCTGGGCCCGCGGGCGTCTACGGCTCATGCGACAGTCTTACCGGCTACGTGGAAAATCGTCGCGGTTTTTGATAACGACTGCACCCACACGAAAGAGGCGTCATCAAGATGTGGGAAATCAGCCAAGAGACCGAGGTCGCTGCCGCGCACCAGCTCAGGTTCGCGCCCGGTGAGGGAGAGCGACTGCACGGCCACAACTGGCGAATCAAGGCCACCGTGCGCGCGTCCGAGCTCGATTCGAGCGGCTTCGTATGTGACTTCGCGGTGCTCGGAAAGGAGCTCCGCGCGATCGTGGAGCCGTACGAGCACGTCTTCCTGAACGAGGTCGCGCCGTTCATGGATCTCAACCCGACCGCAGAGAACATCGCCCGCGTCGTGGCGGACAGTCTTGTCGCCCGCATCGAGACCCCTCGGCTCAAGGTCGCGCGTGTGGAGGTCTGGGAAGAGCGGACCTGCCAGGCGATCTACTACCGGCTGTTCCCCTAGAGGCACGCGCCTCGGAGCGTCGCTACGCCTACCTTGCGACCGCGCTCGGCGGGAGCAACGTGAGGATGCCGTCCGGCGCGACCGGGTCGGTCACGGCTCCGCGTCGATCGCTGATGCCGACGCGCACGAGGCCGTCGGGCAGGAGCAGGGCATAGGGCACGAGCGGCTTCGGGGGTGTCTCGCGGTCGGCGACCACGTAGACCGTGACGGACGATGCGCCGCCCTTCGGAGCGAAAGGAGCCGATAGCATCGCGTCGCAGCGCTCGGCGATCTCGGAGACGCGCTCCTCGTCACGGCATCGTGCGAGCGCGCGGCGGTCCTCGTCGTTCGGGGCGTTACCCACGGCGCGCGCCGCGGCACCGCGGACGCTGTCGCTCTCGTCCTCGAGCGCGTGCCGCTCCTTCGCGGGGTCCTCACAGCGGGCTGCCGCAAGCGCGAGGCCCGAGAGCGCGTTGAGGCGAACGTAGACACGGCCATCCGTGACGAACGCACACAGCTCGTGTGCGGCCACGTCTTTCTTCTTCTCGCGGGCCGCAATGCGGCCCATCGCCGCGACGGCATTGATGGTGACGTCGGTGTCGTCCTGCGCGGCGAGCGCGTGTAGCAGCGGAACGTCGGCCGAGCCGCCCGCCGTGCCCAGCGCGAACGCGGCCTGCGCGCGCACGTCGCTCGATGGATCTTGTGCGAGTGCGGCGAGCGACTTCAGCGTTGTCGCCCGCCCACGGTGACGAGCGAGCATCGTGGCCGCCACCCGCCTGTCATCCACGCTTGCGCCCTTCGCCAGCGTGTAGAGCAGCGTGGGCACCTCGTCCCTGGGCATGCGCCCGAGCGTCTCCAGCACCATGTCGCGTTGACCGGCGCTCCGCACGGCGAAGAGGTCCGCCATGGCCGCGGGATCGCCCGGGTACCGCTCGGAGATGCCGGCGAGCGCGACAAACAGCGCGAACGCGTCGTTCTCCTCGTCCCCGAGGAGACGCTTCTCGATGTCTTGCTTGTCCTGCGGACCACCGACCTTCGCCAGTGCCAACGCCGCGTGGAGGCGCACCTCCGGCAAGGGATCCGACAGCAGCGTGACGAGCGGTGTGCGCGCCAAAGCCACCCCCCCCGCAGCACCCGGTGTGCCCGCTGGTGCAGCACCCACGCCGCCCACACCGCCCACGCCGCCCACACCGCCCACACCAATGGAGCCGAGCGCGTCGACGGCCGCGAGCTTCAGCGCTACGTCCTTCGTGGGCAAGATCCCGAGCAGGATGTCGCGTGCCCGCGGCGCGCCCGTGCGTCCGAGCACCTCCACGAGCAGCAGTCGATCCTCGGCGGACAGGCGCGCATCCTTCAGGGCGAACGTGATCGGCTCCACCGCGCGACCATCCGGTTTCTCCGGATTCGTCAGGTCGCGCGCGGAGAGCAATGCCTGGTGACGGACGGCGGGGCTCTGATCGGAGATGAACTCCAGCACGACTGGCAGGGTCTCTGCGCCGCCGATCTTCGAGAGCACGAACAGCGCGGCGGGCACCGGGATGGACCCGCGCTCCAGCGCCGCGCGCACCTTCTTCTCCTCGCCGCGCGCACCAAGAGACGCGAGCACGTACGCGGCGCTCGTGGCCGCGGCTTGCGAGTCGGGTCGGTCGAGCACACGTGACACGAGCGGTACGCAGCCCTGGCCCAGCGTGACCAGCGCGCGCCTCACGGGCGTGGGCTCGAGCGAAGAGCCCGCGTCCTCACCCACGCCAAGGAGCGACACGAGGAACGTCGCGGCCTGATCACCACCGATTCTCCCGAGGGCGTCGAGCGCGGCGTGCCGGACCTCTCTCACGCGATCCTGCGCCTGCTGCGCGATGGGATCGACCGCAGAGGTCGCGCGGAGCCGCGCGAGCGCACGGATGGCCTCGATTCGAACGTCGTTGACGGCGTCGCGGAGCAGGAGGACCAGGGCCGACACTGCGCGCTGATCATCGAGCGAGCCGAGCGCACGCGCGATGCTGGCGCGGACCTCCGGGACGGAGTCGGAGACCTTGCCCACGAGCGGCACGACGGCGCGCTTGTCGCCAAGGTGCGCGAGCGCGCGGATCACGTGGATGCGCACAGGCGGGCTCTGGTCGTCGAGCTTGCCCATGAGCGGCGCGACGGCCTCGCCGTTCTTCTGGGCGCCGAGCGCCCCCGCGGCGGCGGCGCGGACGTTGGGGTCGCTGTCTTGCAGCGCGCGCGCCAGCTGCGGCACGGCCCTTGGCGAGGGCATGGCGCGGAGGACGTCGCATGCGGTGAGGCGGACCTTCGCCTCCTTGTCGCCGAGCCACGGAAGCACGGCGTCGGACGCGCCCTCTGCGCGGAGTATGACCGCGGCCTTCGCCGCTTCGATGCGGACCTCGTCGTCGGTGTCGCCGAGCGCCTCGAGCACGAGCGGCGTGCCGCGCGCCTTTCCGATGTCCGGGAGCTTTCGTGCGGCCTTGCGCCGTTCTTCGCGATCGGTGGAGTGCATGGCGCGCTCGACGCGGTCGAGCACGTCCGGCCACACGAGGGCGCGCGCATCCGCGGACATGGTGGCGCTCAGGATCATCGCGGGCAGGAGAGGCCACGCGCGGCAGATCTTGGAGCGCTTCTTCACGTGGTCAAGAGTATCAAATCGCCGGGCTCCGCGGGCCTTTGAGTTCGCGCGAGCGCCAGAGACGCGTCAGCCGAACCCGCGACGGCGGCGGATGAACCAGTGGGCGCCCAGCGCGGCGGCAGCAAGCAGGGACCAGCCCCATGCGGGCGCGACGGGGACCACATGCCGCTCCGCGCTGACGACGGTGGGGCTCGGCAATGCGAGCTTGCTCGCGTCCCACGCGAAGGCAAAGTCGCCGTGGGTCTCCTTTGCTATGTCGCGGAGCCGCTGCACGTCGGGTCGGGGATCCGCCCACTCGTCGCCGCCCGCCTCGCACGCGAAGTCGAGCGAGGTCGAGGGCCCTGTACCAAAGCCAACCTTGGCCGTGTATCCGCCCTCCGCGAGCGCGGGCAGGTCAATGTCGACGCCGGAGAGCAGGTCGGCCTTCTGGTCGATCGGGACGACGATGACGGCGGCCTCCTCGTCCAGGCGCTTGAGCGTGAGCTTGGTGCCCTCTGGCTTCATGCCGCTCACTGCCTTGAGGCGCAGGCGTGTCTTCGTCCCCACCGTACAACCAGCGGGAAGCGAGAGCTGCGCGGGCTCGTACCGTGGGTCGCGCATGAGCCACCCGAGCAGACCATCCCAGAGCGCCGCGTACCCACGCCCCTGCGTGCGCGAGCCGAGCGGCGAGTATTCCAGCTCCCACGCACCGTCGATCGCGAGCGCAATGGAGCGGCCCGCGCCCACCTCGCCCACGGCCAGCACGGGCATCTTTGCGCCGCTCGGCGTCAGACGCGTGGGGTGGGTGAGAAGCGCGGTCGCGTGCTCGGCGAGATCGCCCACGACGTTGACGCCCTCCACCTGTGGGAACTCGTCATTGGTGGCCTTGCGCAGCGGCGCAAGGATGGGCGCGGTGCGTCCGACGTCGGTCCAGTCGGGTGTGAACTTCGCGAGGTCCTCCTTCGTGTGTCCCGGAACGCCGTCGAGCTTCACGGGGAGCACGTCAGCGAGGGGCGTGCGCGCGTAGCCGCCGGACACGAACGACGCGGGACCGCCGACCATGATGAGCCCTCCGCCGCGCTCCTTCACGTAGTTCGCGAGTCGCGGCAAATGAGGACGGAGTCCGTAGGGCGCCACCTCGAAGTCTTGCAAGATGACCGCGTCGAACGACGCGAGGTGCTGCTCGAAGAGCTCGTCGACGGGGAAGGGAATGAGCGCGAGCTCCTCGTTCGGGGCGCGCGGATCGTCCGTGGGCGTGCGCAAGATGAAGAACGCGACGAGATCGATCGATGCGTCGCTCTTGAGCCACTGACGGAGGGCGCGCACGTCCGCAGTGGGCCGGCCTGCCACGTGCAGCACGCGGAGCCGCTCGCGCGCGACGTTGAACGTGAAGAAGCGGCGGTTGTTCTCCGGGATCTTGTCGCCTGCGGGCGCAGAGAGCGCGACCTCGACGATGCGTGGGCCAAAGCTGTCGAGCGTGATCGTGAGGTCCACCACGCCGTGGCCCTGCGAGACGTCCGCCAGCCCCGACGCAAGGAGTGTGGGCGCGCCGCTCGCGCGAAGCTCACGCGCAGTGACCGTCAGCTTGTCGCACGACAGTCCGCCGGTGCAGAGCACCTCCACGCGCAGCGGCAGTGGCACGTGCGCGACGGCGCTGCCAGTTGCGCCCACGTGCAAGATGGTTGCGTCGGGCAACGATTCTTCCGCGGTGGCGATGGTGTGGATCGGCACGTTGAGCCCGTCGATCAGCGGATGCAGCCCCTTCTCGCTCTCGGGCTCCGACAGCCGGCCGTCGGACACGACCACCACGGCTTGCGGTGTCTCGCCTTCGCCCTTGAGCACGGGGACAAGCGCGCTCATCAGGTCACTGCGCGGCCGCGCGGCGTCGCCCTCGGAGAGCGGGAACGGTGTGCCCTCGCCAAAGCCGAGCACGGTGATGCGTGCCTCCTTCGTGGAGGCTTGCAGCGCGGCGATGGCCTGGTCGCGTGCGGCCTTGCGCGTGCCACCGCGTGTGGACTGCAGATCCATGGAGCGCGAAGCGTCGGCGAGGACGATCACGCGAGGGCCGATCCTGCTTTCGCGCGCTGCGATGCGCACGGGTCGCGTCACCGCGAGCAAGAGCGACGCGACGGCGACGACGCCCGTGACGAGCACGAGCGCCCGCCCGCTGCGCCGCACGCGCATCTCCACGATGAGCGCGAGCAGGCTGACGGCGCACACCACGCACGCGAGCAGCGCCGCCCACGTTGGAAAGTCGGAGCTGGGCGCGAAATGCGTCGTCAGCCCTCCTGCGAGGAGCACGAAGCGCGTCATTGTCAGGGCTCGCTCTCTCGAACGCGCGACCGGCGACGGATGAGGAACGGCGCGTGGACCTGGTCGTCCTTGTAGTTCGAGCAGAGCAGATACATCGCGATGTTCACGGCAAGGCGTACCGCGTGATCGCGCTGCGCCTCACCGCCCGGGACCACGGGGAACTCCCAGACGCCAGTGGGCCCTTGGGCCAGCGCCCCGCCAAGGTCGTGGTTGGTGAAGATCACCTGCACGTTGCCGCCGCGCACGATGGCGTCGAGCGTCCTCGGGCCCTGCACGCGCCCCTCTGCTCGGTGGAGCAGGTAGAAGCTCTTGAAGATGACGTGCTCCGGTCCGATCTGGATGATGGCAGAGTCGGGCAGCACGCGGGCGATCTGCGCGCGCGCCGTCTTGCCGAACTCGCTCTTTTCGCCGTCGAAGTTCACGCCGGCGTCGTCGACCACGAGCAGGCCGCCGAGCGCGAAGAACCGGCGCAGCCCGGAGACCTCCGCCGACGACAGGGGCGTCAGCGCGACGTCGCCGCTCCAGTACAGGAATGGCCCCGAGACGATCTCGCCGTCGTCGGCGCGCACGGACGTGGGGCGCGAGCGTGCGGGCGCGCTGGTGCGCATGACGAGCTCGTGCGCCCATCGGAGCGGCGCAGTGGGACGAGCCGCGCCCGTGGTACCGCCCGCGAGCAGGACGCGGGCGTCGAACGCGCCGCGGTCGCCGAACGCGCGCGCGGGGCGGGGGACCGCGAGGACGAGGAGCGTCACCACGAGCACTGCGAGCGAGATGGCCGCGATGCGTCGCATGAGGTTCAGTCGAAGTCTTCGACGCGCCAGATGCCGGCCTCGCGCCGCAGACGCACGTGATGCCCGCCGGGAACGGCGATCTGCGCGGCGTCGCCGGTGGTCTCCACGGGGAGCGTCTCCGGGTGGTCGAGCCCGATCACCAGCGAGCGGAGGTCTGCCTCGACCGCGGCGCGCGTTTGCGGGGAAAGTACACGCATCAGACCGATGTAGCTCCGCCGCGCGAGCACGCGCCGCAGCTGGTCCAGCGCCTGCTCGGGGCTCTTCGCGCCGCCGGGCATGGTGCCCGCGGCCGACACCCAGAAGTGCCCTTCGCGGAGCTCCAGCGCGGTCTCCTCGCCGTCCTGATAGCGCAGGCGCGCGGTCGCCTCGACCCGGGCGTCCTTGTTCTGGACCGCGCGTGCCTGCTCAGCGAGCTCCTCGCGATCCTCCGCCAGGAGCTTCTTCAGATCCTCCTTGGAGCGGCTGCGCTGCGCGTTCTCGGTGAGCATGCCGTAGAGCGCGTCCGCGTCCTGGCTCTGCACTGCGCGCGCGTATTCGTTCGCGGCGGACTTGGGATCGGGGACCTGCGACGCCGCGCATCCGGCCATGAAGGCGCTGGCGCAGGCGATCCCGGCGATTCGCGAAAAGCTGTCCGACATGAGCGCTCAGCGTAGCAAGAAATAACGCGCTTCAGCGGGGTTTTCCGACGCCAGTCGCGCCCACGGCACGAGAGGAAGGCGGAGATGAGTCCGTGCGGGGTCCGGCGTCGGCGAGCACGACCTCCAGCAGGAAGACCTCGCGCAGCATCTCTGCCTTCACGCCGAGCGTCCACTCCTCGAGCGTGCGGTCCTCCTCGCCGTCGAGCGTGAGCACGAGCTTCTTGCCGACCACGGCGCCGCGCAGCCGCTCCACCTTGCCCAGGTGCTCGCGATCGAGCGCGTCGGCCACGCGCAGGATCGCGGCCAGCATGCGCACCTTCGCGCGCGCGTCCTTCTCGAGCTCGCGGAAGTTCGGATGCGACGGATCGGGCGGGCTCTTGCGGTGGTAGCGCGCCACGTTCGCGACGATGGAGCGCTCGTCACGCGACAGCCCCATGATGTCGGAGTGGGCAATCAGGTAGAAGCTGTGTTTGTGGTGACCGTCGTAGCGCACGAAGTCCCCGACGTCGTGCAGCAGTCCAGACGCGCGGAGCAGCAGACGGTCGCGCGCGGTGAGACCGTGGTGTGTGGCGAGCACGTCGAACAGCTCGGCCGCAAAGCCCGCAACGCGCACGCCGTGCGCCTCGTCGAAGTTGTAACGCCGGCCGAGCCGCAGGCACGCGGTGAGGATGCGGTTCTCTTCGGAGCCGGTGTCCCAGAGCGCAAAGTGCCTGGCGACGAGCTCCTCGAGCACGCCATCCTTGAGACCAACGCCCGGCGCAACGATGTGCTTCGCGCCGAAGAGCGACGCAGCAAAGGAGTAGATCACGGCAGCCGGGACGATGGTGTCCGCGCGATCCGGTCGCAAGCCAAACTTCCGCTGGCGCTCCTCTGCGGTCAGGCGAAAGAGCTCCTCGCGAAGGACGTTCATCTGCGCGACGTCGATCACGCGGAGCGTTGGCGTGGCCACGTTGGGCTTGGCCGGCGCCAGCTCCGCGAGCGAGTCGACGTTGCCACCCGTACCGATGACCAGATCCACGGGTGCCTTCGGCAGGTTCTGCCGTACCTCGACGAAGGCGCGCTCCACCGTCTCCACCAGGAGCCGGTGCTGCCGTTTGTCGATCTTGTTGGCGCCGCGCAGGAAGGTCTCGAGCATGCGCACCGTGCCCAGCGGTATCGACATGGAGAACGACGCCTCGCCGCGCTCGAGCAGCGTGATCTCGGTGGAGCCCCCGCCCACGTCGATGAGCACCGCCGACTTCTCCGTGAGCCCCAGCTTCTTCACCACGGCGAGCTGGATCAGGCGCGCCTCTTCGACGCCCTCGATGATCTCCAGATCGACGCCGGCCTCACGGCGAGCGCGCTCGGCCAGCGTGGCGCCGTTCTGCGCCTCCCGCACGGCGCTCGTCGCGGTCGCGCGGTAGGCCGACACGCCGGCCGCATCCATCGCCACCTTGAACTCGCGCAGCGCAGCGCACGCCTGCCCGATCGAGCTCGGCGTGAGCTTGCCCGTGAGGAAGACTTCAGTGCCGAGCCTCACGGGCGCGCGCTGGCTCATCACCTCGCGCAGCTCGGGCTCGGTCTCGCTCGCGAGCAGCGCTAGCTGTTCGTCACCCTTCGCCCCCAGAGGCGCGGTTGCGTCCACGATCCGCATCCGGATCGCGTTCGAGCCCACGTCGATGGCAGCGAAGCGAGGCATTCTCCGTGATTTGGACTATCTTGAAAGGCGCCCACTTGGAAAGCAATGACACCCAGAATTCACCGGCCGAGCGCGCATTGTTCTTCGCTGTGCTCACGCTCGTCGTCGGCCTTGCGCTTGTCGGGACCGTGTCTCAGACGGCCGGTGGCGTGGTGACGCTCGGCTCGTGGCTCTACTTCGTCTACGCGCTCCACCGCTACGGCCGCAGCGGCGGTCCCACACGGCCGGCACGAAAGCGAGAGGCTCTTGCTCCCACGGATGTTGCTCCGCGGGATGTTGCTCCGAGGGATGTTGCTCCCAAGGATGTCGCTCCCCAGGATCTCGATCGCTAGATCTCGCTGCGCAGGACGACCACGCCCGTGTCTGGCGCAAGGCCCGGCGTGCGGATGGCTGCCCAGCCATAGCCGCGCTCGGTGATGACAACAGTTCCCGTCTTGGCCCCGTTCTTGGTCGCCTCGACGAGGTGCTGGTCAGCGAGGGCCTTCTCGCTCACATGCGGCATCTTCGGCGCGCCGTACACGCCAGCAGCGTCGAAGACGGCGACGTAGATGATCGGCTGCTTCGTGGTCTCCTTCGACTCGAGGAGCTTCGCCTTCACCTCTCGCTCCACCGACTCGGTGAGGTGCCGGGCGAACGCGCGGTACGTCCAGCCAGTGATGAGCAAGCCGGCGGTGGTGCCGTCGTCGCGCTTGATCGCAGTGCCCGCGATCCAGTCCTTATCGGGGCCCAGAGGCCCTGCGGGGCCCGGGAATGCGCCGGTGGTCGTGACGTAGCTGCCCTTCATCGCGCCGGAGAGCGCAGGAAAGATCTGGACGACGTTCTGCCCCGCCATCGCGTCCTGTTCGAGGTCGTTGCGGATGGCAACCCCCTTCTCGTCCACCAGCGCGAAGAACGTGCTCTTCGCGACGAGGAGGTCGGGGACGTCACGACGGATGCGCTGCAACTCCTTGCGGACGTTCGGCAGATTCGCCCGCGGGTCCTCGTTCTTGGCGAACAGAGGCGCGAGGCGCCTGGCGCCCTCGGGCAGGCCACGCGATACCTCGCCCACGTCCTTGTCCACCAGCGACAGGAGTGATGCGGCGTGATCCTGCGCGTACTGCGCGCTTGCGAGCGACTGGTCCTTGCAACCGGTTACGGACAGGAGCAGGGCCCCCGCGACGACGGTGATCTTTCGCAATGAGCGCATATCGAGGGGAAACATAGCACGTCGAATTCGCCCCCGGGCGCAGGGGAATTCGGCGAAAGTGTGGACGTGGTCGCCATCGACGTTCGACCGGACAAGCTCGGCCCATACCGTGTTCGCGGAAAGATCGGCGAAGGCGGCATGGCCACGGTCTACGTCGGCGTCTCGGAGGACGGAGCGCAGGTCGCCCTCAAGGTGATCAAGTCGGAGTACGCGCACAACAAAGAGTTCCTCACCATGTTTCTGGATGAGGGAAAGCTCGCCTCGCGGCTCTTCCATCCGAACATCTTGCGGATCCTCCAGCTGGGGGCCGAGGACGGCCGCCTCTACATGGCGATGGAGCTCCTGCGAGGGCAGTCGCTCTACGCGCTCTGGGACGCCACGCGGAAGCAGGGGATCGCGATCGCGCCGGACGTCATCGCGTACCTCGGCGCGGAGGTATGCGCCGCGCTGCACCACGCGCATGACGCCACCGACGAGGCAGGCAAGCCGCTGCAGATCGTCCATCGCGACGTGAACCCGAGCAACGTGCTGGTGTCGTACGCGGGAGAGGTGAAGGTCATCGATTTCGGACTTGCGAAGGCGGTCAATCGCGCTTCCCATACGGCCGCCGGAATCGTCAAAGGCAAGATTGCCTATCTGACTCCCGAGCAGGTCTCCGGCAAACCGCTCGACCGTCGCGCGGACCTCTTCTCGCTCGGAACGACGCTGTGGGAGGTCTCGCTGAATCGGCGGCTTTTCAAGGGCGAAACGAAGATTGAGACCATCCACAAGATCCACAAGGCGGAGGTGCCCGACCCGCTGACGTTCGACCCAGGATATCCCGTCTTGCTGTGGAGCGTGCTGCGGCGCTGCCTCATGCGACTACCGGCTGAGCGGTTCGAGACGGCCCAGCAATGCGAAGTGGCGTTTCGTGAGTTCATCGCGTCCGCCGCCCCGAAGAAGGACATGAAAGCCGAGGTCGCGGCGCTGATGTTGCGCGCGTTCGGCGAGGACAAGGCGAAGCAGGAGGCATGGCTCGAGACGGCCGCCGACGCATCGGCAAAGCCGCTCCCCACGCTCCGCCCCACGACGCCGGTGCAGACGTCGAGCGACTCCTCCGGCAGCGCGCTCTCGCCCAAGAGCGGCGATCTCACGATCGAGACGCCTGCCAGCAACGCGCCGAGCGCACCGCCCCGGGCTGTCATGTCATCCATGCCACCGCCGCTGCCGACCTCCACCAGACCACCGCCCGGATCTGCCAGGCCTGGCGGTCCCGCGCGCACGACCCAGAACTCCTGGTTGGTCCCGCTCGGGATTGTCCTGCTGTTCCTCGTGGTGCTTGCTGCAGGAGCCTTCTTTATCCAGAGACGGGCTACCCCATAGCCATTACGGACTTGCAACCCGGACAGAAGGCTGGAATAAGGTCTTCATCTCGGCGGCGCGCCGAAGTGGCGGAATGGCAGACGCAGCGGATTCAAAATCCGCCGAGGTAACCCCTCGTGTGGGTTCAAGTCCCACCTTCGGTACTTGGAAGTTCGAATCATCAAGAGGCGTGAAATCAAATGAGCAATCTGAAGACAACCATTGAATCGCTCGCTACGGACTTTGCCCACAAGCTCATCGCCGCGATCAAGGCGTCGTCGCTGCAGGAGATCCTGAACGAGACCGGCGGCGCGATCCGTGGCGGAGCACGTCGCGGTCGTCCTCCGGCTTCAGCGAGCCCGGCCGCCGCAGCACCGGCGGCAAAGGCAGCAGCAAAGGCAACTCCGCGCGGTCGCAAGGGTGGTCGCCTCGCGCGCCGCTCGCCTGCGGCGCTCGCAAAAGCGATGGACCAGATCATCGGCCTGCTCGGGAAGCACCCCAAGGGCCTGCGCTCGGAGGAGATCCGCGCGAAGCTCGGTCTCTCGAAGCAAGAAGTCCCGCGCCCGCTCGCCGACGCACTCGCCGCGAAGCTCATCACCAAAAAAGGTGAGAAGCGAGCCACAACCTACTTCAAGAAGTAGGCTAACACTACTGCGGGATGTCGCCGTCCCAGGCGCGAATCTACGCATGCGTCACGGCGACATCCCGCAGTGGTGCTAACGCCCTAGCTTCATCATTCGGTCGCGCGCGGCTTTGGCGGTGACGCTGGTCTTGGCGTTGCCCCATCGCTCCACCACGAGTCCGTAGGCGTCACGTGCCTTCGGGACGTCGTGCTTGGCCTCGTACGCCATGCCCAGATAGTAGTGCGCGCGGATCCAGGCCTGCGGCTCCGTCAGCTCGGTGCATGCGCGCGTCATGTGTAGGAGCCGCGAGATTGCCTCGTCGCTCCTGCCTGCGAGCGCAAGCACGCGTCCGATGGTGAAGTTGAGTCGGGTGGGGGACTGCTCCTCGGGGATCATCTGGCCGAAGGACGACACGAGCGCAAGCGCCTCCTTCGCCTCGTCCTCTGTCTCGGCGGCCTGCGCCCATGCCTTCACCCACAGCCACGGCATGCGCGCGGTCTGGGTCGCGACCTCCGTGCCGCGAAGCGTGTCGAGCTCCTTCTGGATCCACGCGCGGCGAAACGCATCGAACTTCGCGCGGTCGATCGACCTTGCACGATACATCGGCTCGTAGAAGTCGATGTCGGGGTCCATGTCGAGTGGCGCCTTCGGATACGCGTCCATGCGCGCCACGAAGCTCTTCGAGAGCTCTGCGGCCGCCGCATCGTCGCCGATCTCGAGCGCGATGAGCGCGCGGCGTACGACCCACGACGCCCGTGTGAGCCTGTTCGCGGAGGGAGGCAGCGCCTCCTCGCCGGCCTTGGCCGCCCGCTCCGCGTCGTCGAAGCGGCCCTGGATCAACGCAAGCGAGATGTCCATCGACGCCGCCGTGAGCGGCTTTTGCGGCGGGGCAGCCACGTCGACGGTATGGAGGAGCGCCTGCTTGACGCCCTCGTATTGCGTACCGGTGGCCTGCAGCGTGTCCGCGAGCGCGAGCCGCGCGCGGACGCTCGTCGGGTCCATTTCCACCCACGCCTCTGCGTCGGTCTTCGCGCGCGCACACTCACCCGACGTGGCGTAGATGTTCTGCTCGTCCTCCAGGCAGCTCACCGCGAATGGCGACTTGCCAAGGCAGCTCCGGTAGACGTCGAGTGCCTCTGACGGGTGTCCCATGGAGCGCTCGGCATCGCCCAGTCCGTCCATGGCCGGAATGAAGTCAGGCGCAACACGCAGCGCGTTTCCGAACGCCGTCCGCGCGTCGTCGAACTTGAGCTGCTTCATCCGGGCGATGCCAAGGTAGTAGAGCGCCTCGGAGTCCTTCGGATGGAGCTTCACCGCGCGGAGGAGGCGCGTCTCCCATTCGGCGAGATCGGGCGTGGGCCTGACGTACGGCTCGCTCGCCTCGAGCAGCGCGGCTCCGCGCGCGTCCAGGTTCACGCGATGCTGGAATGCCTCCTGGAAATGGAGCTCCGCGCCACGCGGATCGCGCCCGAACGTGAGCAGCGCGATCTCGAGGTGCGCGAGCGCGAACGTGCCATCCGCGGCGAGCGCCGCCTCGAGCTTGGCCTCGGCCTTGGTCGTCGCGCCGTCGTGGAACAGCTGCATCGCCTCCGTGAAGTCGTGGTCGGCCTCCACGACTGACGAGAGCGGGTGCGCGGTTGCGATCACGGGCTGCGGCTGATTGGTCCTCGGAACGAGCGCGATGATAGCTGCAGCAGCGGCGATCACACCTGCGGTGATGGTGAGCCCACGACGCGACGCGCGTGGGGCGCGCGGGGGCTCGGGCGGATCGTCCTTCGGCTTCGGAGGCGAGCTCAGCGTGGCAGGTGCCCTGGTGGTCGCGGCGAACGCGGCGGGCTCCATGGAGGGGCGCGGCGTGACGGTGGGCGTTGCCTTGCCTGAGTTGCCGGAGTCACGGTTGCGCGGAAGAGCCGACGGCGCGGCGAACGGTTCGATGGTCTCTGCCACGTCGAGCAACGACGCGAAACGCGCCAGCGGATCCTTCTCGAGCGCACGCATGATCGCGGCGCACACCACCGCGGGCAGCTCCGGCGCGCGCTCGCCGATGTCCGGCGCGGGATCGTTCACGATGCCGAGGAGCACTGGATAGAGCTCGTTCGCGCGCGCGACCCATGGGCGCTCCCCGGTCAGGAGCTCGAACGCGAGCACGGCCCACGAGAACTGGTCGGTCGTGGCGGCGAGGTCCGTTCCGCGTAGCTGCTCGGGAGACATGTAGACGGGCGTGCCCGGGATCGCACCGCCGCCCGTCACCGTGTCGATGGGCGCGACGGCGCTGGACACCGCACGACGGGCGATACCAAGGTCGAGCAGCTTCACGACGCCGTCCTCGCGGACGATGACGTTCTCCGGCTTCACGTCGCGATGGATGATGCCCGCCTCGTGCAAGGCGGCGAGCGCGCGTGCCGTGTCGCAGAGCCAGCGGAGCTTCTCTGCCCACGGCGCCCCGGAGGTCACCAGCTCCCGCAGCGTCCGACCGCGCACGAGCTCCATGGCCATGAAGAAGACGTCCTCTTCCTCGCCGACGTCGAACACACTCACCACGTTGGGGTGGTTGATGGCCGCGGCCGCCCTTGCCTCACGCAGGAGGCGCGCCCCGAAGTCCTCGCGCGGCTGGTCGCTGCTCGGCATCAGCGAGATGACCTTGAGCGCGACGGTGCGGAGGAGGCGTGCGTCGTGCGCGCGATACACCGCGCCCATGCCGCCGCGACCGAGCAGCCCCTCGACCACGTACGGACCGACCTTGGCGCCCTCCGCGAGGTCGCTGAGCTGAGAGGGCTCCGTGGGGTTGGGCATGCGTGCGGACGAAGTATAGGCCAGGCGAGAGAAACGCTGGGCCAGAACGGGCGCTCCCCCAGATTTGCTTGAGACAACGGAATCCGTCTGCTATTCCCACCACTCTTCGTTTTTACCGTCCGAAGGAATCCAGGAAATGTCGACGTCTGACGCGATTCAGTGCAAGCCCCTCGAAGTGGTCGTCAGCGACCGCGGCATCGAGCGTGCGATCAAGATGCTCAAGCGAAAGCTTGCCTCCGAGGGCGTGCTCCGCGAGCTCAAGATGCGCCGCCACTACATGAAGCCGAGCGTCAAGCGCCGCAAGAAGCAGGCTGAGGCCGCCCGTCGTCGCCGCAAGCGCGCGAAGATGGACGCAGCTCCGCCGCCGAACAAGGGTTGAGTAGTTCCCAGGACCCCCCGGACCCCCCGGATCCCCCGGCTTCTCCGGTGCGAACTCCCGGAGGCGGTGATGCTGGTGCGTCCGCCTTGGCGCGGGCGAACGCTCGCGTCAGGAAGTTCGTGCGCTCGTACGTCGAGCGCGGCCCCTATGCGCTGTACCCCGAGCCCGAGGTCACGGAGAACGTGATCGTCGGGCTCGTCCACAATCTGGCCGAGCACGGCAAGATGTACTGCCCCTGCGCCGACGTGGAGTCGTCGAAGGCCCGCGGCCACGAGATGGTGTGCCCGTGCACGCCTCACCACGACGACATCAAGCGACAGGGTTACTGCGACTGCGCGCTCTTCGCGTCGCGCGAGTTCGCCGCAGGATCCTGTGATAAACCGGGCCCCGATGAAACTGAATGACGCTTGTCCGGCGTTCGAGCTGCCCGGTACGGACGGGAAGATCCACACCCTTGCCTCGTTCGACGGCAAGAAGCTCCTCTGCGTGATCGTGTCCTGCAACCACTGCCCTTACGTGGTGGCATACGAGGAGCGGATGGTCGCGCTCGCGAAGGCCCACGCGGAGAACGGCGTTGCGTTCATGGCGGTGAACGCGAACGACGCGACCCGCTACCCGGACGACGCGATGGAGCCGATGACCGCGCGCGCGAAGGACCGTGGCTTCCCGTTCCCCTACGTTCGCGACGACTCGCAGGCCTTCGTGCGGGCGCTCGGCGCGCGCTTCACGCCGGAGGTCTTCGTCTTCGACGCCGGGCGGAAGCTCCGCTACCACGGTCGCATCGACGACAACCATCGCGACCCCGCGCGCGTGACGTCGAAGGACCTCGAGAATGCCCTCTCTGCCCTCGGCGCTGGTGAGGCTCCGGCCACGCCCGAAACCGTGGCGTTCGGCTGCAGCATCAAGTGGAAGTAGTGGTAGCCTGGACCTCTGGAGCGCCCCATGGAACAGCACGAAAACGGTAATGGGCACATCGCCCCCCATGGCTTCACCACCACTGCCTCTCGCGGTGCGCGGATGCCGCTCTTCAGCCCGCCGGCGGTGAACGCGGTCGCGGTCGAAGAACGTGCTGCGTCGCTCGCGAAGCGGAGCATCAAGAAGGGGGCGAAGGTCGCGGGGCTGAAGCTCGCCATCTCCATGATGGACCTCACCACCCTCGAAGGAAAAGACACCGCGGGCAAGGTCCGTCAGATGTGCCGCAAGGCGGTCACGCCCATGGACTCCGACCCGACGCTCCCGTCGTGCGCCGCGGTCTGCGTGTATCCGAACTTCGTGACCATCGCGAAGGCGGCTCTCGAAGGCTCCGCCGTGAAGGTCGCCAGCGTCGCCACTGCGTTCCCCAGCGGACAGTCACCACTCCCGGTGAAGCTGGACGACGTGCGCCGCGCCGTGGAGTTCGGCGCCGACGAGATCGACATGGTGATCGATCGCGGCGCCATGCTGTCGGGCGACTACGCGAAGGTCTTCGACGAGATCGCCGCCACGAAGGAGGCGTGCGGTCCAGCGCACCTCAAGGTCATCCTGGAGACCGGCGAGCTCGGCTCGTACGACGTGGTCCGCAAGGCGAGCGATCTCGCGATCGCAGCAGGCGCGGACTTCATCAAGACCTCCACTGGCAAGATCCAGCCTGCGGCCACGCCTCCGGTCACGCTCGTCATGCTCGAGGCGATCCGCGATCACTTTTATCAGACCGGCGTTCGCATCGGCATGAAGCCTGCGGGCGGCGTGCGAACGGCGAAGCAGGCGCTCCACTATCTTGTCATCGTCAAGGAGACGCTCGGCGACGCGTGGCTCACGCCCGATCTGTTCCGCTTCGGAGCGAGCGCGCTCCTGAACGACGTGCTGATGCAGCTCGAGAAGGAGCGCACCGGCAATTACCAGGCGTCCGAAGACTTCTCGAAGGACTGAACGCTATGACAGACCCCGACCGCACAGCCGACCGCCCCTCAGCCGATCTCGTCAAACGCGAGACCGCCGTGGAGAAGGCTCGTCAAAAAACGGCGGCCCTCGCCCTGGAGTTCGGTAAGGCCTGGGAGTACGCGCCCGCCCCCGAGACGCCGGACCACATCAAGCTGGAGGAGCGCTACCAGCTCTTCATCGGCGGGAAGTGGATGCCGCCCAAGAGCGGCAAGTACTTCGACACGGTGAGCCCATCCACGGAGCAGACGCTCGCGCAGGTGGCGGAGGGCAACGCAGAGGACGTGGACCGCGCCGTGAAGGCCGCACGTCACGCGTACGACAAGTACTGGGGCAAGATGCGCGGCGCAGAGCGCGCGAAGTACGTCTTCCGCATCGCGCGCGCGCTGCAGGAGAAGGCGCGCGAGCTCGCCATCGTGGAGACGATGGACGGCGGCAAGCCGATCAAGGAGTCGCGCGACGTGGACATCCCGCTCGCGTCCGCTCACTTCTTCTACAACGCGGGCTGGGCCGACAAACTGGACTACGCGTTCCATGGTCGCAAGGTGCGCCCGCTCGGCGTGGCCGGGCAGGTGATCCCCTGGAATTTCCCGCTCCTCATGGCCGCATGGAAGATCGCGCCCGCGATCGCGTGCGGCAACACCGTGGTGCTGAAGCCGGCGGAGACCACGCCGCTCACCGCGCTCTTGCTCGCGCAGATCATCGAGGAAGCGGAGCTTCCGCCCGGCGTCGTGAACATCGTCACCGGCGCGGGCGAGACCGGCGCTGCGCTCGTGGCTCACCCCGACGTCAACAAGGTCGCGTTCACCGGGTCCACGGACGTCGGCAAGAAGATCCAGCGCGCGCTCGCCGGCTCCGGCAAGCGCCTCACGCTGGAACTCGGCGGCAAGGCAGCGAACATCGTGTTCGCGGATGCGCCGCTCGATCAAGCCGTCGAAGGGATTGTCGGCGGCATCTACTTCAACCAGGGCCACGTCTGCTGTGCAGGCTCGCGCCTCCTGGTCGAGGAGAGCGTGCATGACATTCTCGTGCGCAAGCTGAAGGATCGCATGGCGACCTTGCGGCTCGGCGACCCGCTCGACAAGAACACGGACGTCGGCGCCATCAACTCGCGCGCGCAGCTGGAGCGCATCAAGGAGCTGGTTCTCAGCGGTGAACGCGAGGGCGCCGAGCGCTTCAGCGCCCCGTGCGAGCTGCCCGGCAAGGGCTTCTGGTTCCCGCCCACGTTCTTCACGAACGCGTCGCAGTCGTGCCGCATTGCACGCGAAGAGATCTTCGGACCAGTGCTCACCATCATGACCTTCCGCACGCCCGACGAGGCGATCGAGAAGGCGAACAACACGATGTACGGCCTGTCCGCGGGCATCTGGACGGACAAGGGCTCCAAGATCTTCCATGTGGCCACGCGCCTGCAGGCGGGCGTGATCTGGGCGAACACGTACAACAAGTTCGATCCCAGCTCGCCGTTCGGTGGATACAAGGAGAGCGGCTTTGGCCGCGAGGGCGGGCGTCAGGGCCTTGCCGCGTATCTGGAGGTGCAGTGATGGCCGGCGAGAAGACGAAGACCGCGACCCGCGAAGACGACGGCACCACGCTGCCTGGCACCGCCGGTCTTCCGCGCGGTGGTCCCATCGCGCGGCACGCCGACAGCGAGGCCCCCGTACCGCGTGTGACCGTGAACAAGGCGTACAAGATGTACGTCGGCGGCGCCTTCGTGCGCAGCGAATCTGGCCGGTATTTCCAGGTCCGCGGCTCCGCCGTTGGCCACGACCCCGATCCGCCCACGGTCAATGTCCCGCGCGCATCGCGCAAGGACGTGCGTGATGCCGTGCTCGTCGCGCACAACGCCAAGGTCGGGTGGGCGGCGCGCACGCCGTTCAACCGCGGACAGATCCTCTATCGCCTCGCCGAGGTGCTCGAGTCGCGCTCGTCGGAGCTCGAGGCTTCTCTGGTTCGTGGCGGCACGGACGGGGATGAGGCCGCCGCAGAGGTCGACGCCGCGATCGATCGCGCCGTGTTCTACGCCGGCATGGCGGACAAGGTCTCCGCGCTGGTGGCGACGCACAATCCTGTGTCGGGCCCGCATTTCGGCTTCAGCATCCCGGAGCCCATGGGCGTGATCGGCGTCATCGCACCGGAGAAGCCCACGCTGCTGGGCCTGCTCTCCACGGTGCTGCCTGTAGTCACCACGGGCAACACGGCCGTTGCGCTTGCGAGCGAGCTCGATCCGCGCACCGCGATCCTGTTCTGCGAGTGCCTCGCGACCAGCGATTTCCCGGGCGGCGTGATCAACGTGCTCACGGGACACCCGTTCGAGGTCGCGCCGATCATGGCAAAGCACCGGGAGGTCACTGGCATCGACGCGTGGCTGTCGGACGCCGAGCTGCGAACACAGGTGGAGCGCCTGAGCGCAGACAGCGTGAAGCGCACGAAGACGCACGCGCCGCGCGATCTCGAGTTCTGGCTCGGAGAGCGCCAGGGTCAGGGCATCGGCTGGGTGGAGCCGTTCCTGGAGACGAAGACGGTGTGGCACCCGGTCGGGCTATAGAGCTTCGCGTACCGCGTCTTCCAGCGTGAACGCGTTCTCATAGAGGGCTCGGCCTACGACGACCGCGGCGATCTTCGCGTCACGAAGCGCGCGTATATGCGCGAGCGTTCCCACGCCGCCAGACGCAATGACCTCCGCCTTGGTCGCGGCCTGCACGGCGAGCGTCATCTCGATGTTCGGCCCCACCTGCGTGCCATCGCGCGAGACGTCCGTGTAGAGGACACCGCCGAGCGGCACATCCGACAGCGCGTGCGCGAGCTCCACCGCCGTGATGTTCGACGCCTGCGTCCAGCCCGCCGTCTTCACGATGCCGTTCTCCGCATCGACCGCCACGATCACGCGGCCCGGATGCTGCGTGGCGAGCTCACGCACCATCGTCATGTTCTCCGCGGCCGCCGTGCCAAGGACGACCCAGCGTGCGCCGAGCGCCAGATAGCCTTCGAACGCCTCGCGCGTGCGAACGCCACCGCCTGCCTCCACATCGGGCCCGAAGGCGGCGCAGATCGCGCGCATCGAATCTTGCTCCACCGGCGACCCCGACTTGGCGCCGGCAAGGTCCACCACGTGGAGCCGAGTGGCGTGCTTCGCAAACGTGCGAGCGCGGGCAGCGGGATCGTCGTCGTAGACCTTCGCGGTGGCGTAGTCACCCTTGTGGAGGCGAACGCACTTGCCGGCCAGGAGATCGATCGCCGGGATGACAATCATGTGCGGGCTCCCTGTGCCTGGTCGATGCGAGCGACCCACGCGGCGATGAAGGCGAGGCCCACACGCTGGCTCTTCTCGGGGTGGAACTGGACCGCGAGCACGTTCGCCTTCTGCACCGCGCAGACCAGCGGGCCCCCATAGTCCACGACGGCAGCGACGCACGCGGGGTCCTCGGGCACGGCAACGAAACTATGTGCAAAGTACACCTGTTTGCCGAAGAGCGCCTCGAGCTCCGTGGTCGGGCGGCTCGCGCCGGCAGGGCGCAGAACGGCGTTCCAGCCGATGTGCGGGAGCTTCAGCGCTGGGCGCTCTCCTTTTGCAGCGCCCGTGGGGATGCGCGCGACATGCCCCCGAAGGATCCCCAGACCATGTGACCCGGGGGACTCGGCGCTGGTATCGAACAGGAGCTGCAGGCCAAGGCAGATACCCAGGTAGGGCCGGCCCGTGTCGATGTGACGTCGTAGCGCGTCCCCGAACCCACGGCTGAGCGCGGCTGCGCCATCCCGGAAGGCGCCCTGGCCGGGGACGATCACGGCGTCTGCACCCTCCAGAGCGGACGGGTCCGCGACGATCTCAGCCACGGCGCCACACAGGGACACCGCGCGCGCCACGCTTCGCAGGTTTCCGATGCCCAGATCGCAGACGACCACCCGTGACATTTCTGCTGACGCTAGCAAACCCCCAGGAAAAGGGTGCGTTCGCGGAGTTCGCCGTGGTAAACCCGGCCCAACTCCCGAGGGGTCCAAATACATGAACATCACTGTCCGTCGCGCGATCACGTTTCCTTTCCTTGCAACGATGCTGGCCAGCCCATGGCTGCTCCAGTGCGGCAAGGTCCCGGTTCCGCCGGGTGTGCCCGACCCCACGGGCGGAGCGCTGGCGGCGTGTCCGGACATCTCCACTGCGGAGGCGGCGCTGAAGTCCGACTTCACGAAGACGTTCGGCATCAGCGCCGAGGCCGGCGCGAAGCTTCGCGCAGGCGCCGCGGCTGCCATCGAGCTGAAGGGCTTCGCCGACAAGCTGGACGCAGACCTGAAGGTCGCGTGCGGCGGTCTCGCGAAGGATCTCGGCGCCGCGGGCGAGCCGAAGGATGGCACCGACGCATGCAACATGGCCGTGAAGGCCATGGGCGACATCAAGGCGAAGATCGGCGCGGGCGCCAAGTTCGCGCTCGTGATGAAGCCCCCCATGTGCTCCGCGGACATGAACGTCATGACCGACTGCGCCGCGAACTGCGACGCGAAGATCAAGCCGGGCAGCGTCAAGGCCGAGTGCGAGCCGGGCAAGCTCTCCGGCGAGTGCAGCGGCAAGTGCGAAGGCACCTGCGACGCGAAGGCGTCCGCCAAGTGCGACGGCGAGTGCAGCGGCACCTGCGACGTGGACATCAAGGGCCAGTGCGGCGGCACCTGCAAGGGCAAGTGCGACGGCAAGACCACCGGCGCAGGCGCGTCCTGCGCGGGCACGTGCGAAGGCAAGTGCGAGGGCAACGTGAAGGCCGAGTGCAAGGGCAAGTGCGGCGGCAGCTGCCAGCTCAAGGCGAAGGCCTCGTGCGACGGCACGTGCTCCGGCAAGTGCGACGTCGAGATGAAGGCACCGAAGTGCACGGGCGAGGTCAAGCCGCCGGAGATGAGCGCAGACTGCAAGGCTCACTGCGACGCGCAGGTCAACGCGAAGATGGAGTGCACGCCCGCCACGATCAGCCTTGCCATCTCCGGCGCGGCGGACGCGAAGGCCGCGACCAACCTGATTGCGGCCGTGGAGAAGAACCTCCCCGGCATCGTGAAGATCGCCACGGGCATGGGCCCGCGCGCCGCGAAGATGGCCATGAACGGCAAGGCCGTCATCGAAGGCCTCGAGGGCAGCATCACGGAGATCGCAAAGACCTCCGGTGACCCCGCGAAGGCCGGCATGATCGGCGGCAAGATCACGGCCTGCGTCGGTGGCACGTTCAAGGACGCCGTCACGGCAGCAGGCGGCATCAGCGCCAACGTCGACGTCTCGGTGAAGGTCCAGGCCTCCGCGTCAGGCAGCGCCTCGACCAAGTAGTCACGAACCACGCAATGAGAGCGCCGCGGTCCTGCCTGGATCGCGGCGTTTTCCATTTCCCGGAGGGCCTCGTCGCGCGGTGCGCGCTACGGAACGAGGACGGTGCCTACGCTTCCGGGGTTTTCTACTTCCTTGAAGAGCTCTCCCTTTTCCAGTTTGCCGACGACATGGACGGCGCGGACGCCTTCGGCGATGGCGGCGAAGCTCTCTTCGACCTTCGGGATCATGCCCTTGGTGATGATGCCATCGGCGATCGCCTTCTTGCTGTCCGCCAGCGTGAGCTTCTGGATGCGTGAGGAGGGGTCGGCGATGTCGCGCATCACGCCGCGTACGTCGCTCACCAGGACAAGCGCGGTTGCGTCCAGCAGGATGCTGACCTTGTTCGCGACGACGTCCGCGTTGATGTTGTAGACGTTGCCCTGCTCGTCCGCGCCCATGCACGCGAGCACCGGAATGAAGCCCGCTCCCACGAGCAGCGAGAGCAGCTTCTCGTTCAGCCCGGTCACGTCGCCTACGTAACCGAAATCGATCGGATCGGGGCCGCCGCCCGAGACGATCTTCGGCGGGCGCCTCGTGGCGCGCACCGTCGCCGAGCTGGCTCCGTGAAGACCCACGGGCTGCGCGCCTGCACCAAGGAGCGCCGAGCACAGATCCACGTTGACCTGACCCGCCACGGTCATCTTCATGACATCGAGCGTGGCCTTGTCCGTGATGCGACGACCGCCCACGATGTTCGGCTCTTGCCCGAGCGCCTTCTGGAGAGCCGTGGCCTGCGGCCCACCGCCGTGCACCACCACCACCGGTTTGCCTGCGCGCGACAGCTCCGCGATGTCCGCCGCCAGGGCAGGGAGGTACGGGCCGTTCACGACCTCACCCCCCAGCTTGATGACGACTGCGCCCTTCACCTGCGACGCCGATGTTGTCACGGGTAGCCGCCGGGATCTTCCATTGACGCGCGCTCGTCGACGCCGAGCATGATGTTCATGTTCTGGACGGCCTGGCCGGCGCCGCCCTTGATCAGGTTGTCGAGCGCGCCGAAGCACGCGACCACGCGCGTGTTTCCGCTTCCGCCCTGTCCGACCTCGCCGAGCACCGCAGACACCTCCGCGTGGTTCGTGCCGCTCACGGCCACGACCTCTGGCTGACGCTTCTCGGGCACGCGCACGAACGGTTCGTTCGCGAACGTTTCCTTGTAGAGTGCACGTAATTGGTCCGCGGTGATGCTGGCCTTCACGTGCGCAAAGCACGTGGCGAAGATTCCGCGCGAGAGCGGGGCGCTCACGGGCACGAAGCGGAGCGAGAAATCCTTGGCGCCCGCGTCGCGCAGGGTCTGCGCGATCTCCGGGATGTGCTGGTGGTCCAGCGGCTTGTACGTACGCAGGTTCACCGCGCGTACCGGGTGGTGCGTGCCGGCGGATGGCGCAATGCCGCTGCCCGACGAGCCGGTGATGCCGACGATCTCGACCTCACCCGTGAGCAAGCCCGCCTTCGCGAGCGGCAGGAGCGCGAGCTCGATCGTGGTGGCGAAGCAGCCCGGGGACGCGACGTACTTCGCGGTCTTGATCTTCTCGCGATTGAGCTCGGGCAGGCCGTAGACGAACGTCCCGTCCGTGAGGCGCTCGGGGTTCGGGTGGTCGGCGCCGTAGTACTTCTTGTAGAGCGCCGGGTCCCGCAGGCGGAAGTCGCCAGAGAGATCCACGATGCGCGCGCCGGTCTTCATGAGCTCCGGCATCTTGGTCGCGGAGATCTTGTGCGGCAGCCCGAGCAGGACCACGTCCATGCCCTTCGCGGCCTCCTCGGGCGTGATGCCTTCGAACTTGAGGTCGGTCACGCCCTCCAGGTTCGGGTGCGCAGCAGAGAGCGGCTCGCCGATGTAGTCGACCGACGCCACGCGCACGAGCTCCACGTGCGGATGAATGAGAAGCCGACGAATGATCTCACCACCACCGTAGCCACTGCCGCCGATGACGGCGGCCTTCCAGCGCTTTGTCATGCGCGCGAGGTTAGTCGATCCTTCTCGGTGTCGCCAGCAGCGGGGGATGAGGGCGCGGCCTCGGGCGCGATGGTGCCCAAGATCCAGTCCCAGAGAGGAAGCGTGACGTTGAAGTTCCAGCGCTGCATCAGCTCAGGATCGTGGTGCCGCGCATGGTGCTTGCGCAGGACGCGGACCAACCAGCGACGTCCGATGAAGCTGTCCTCCGGGAGGTGATAGCTCGTGTGCGAGAGCTCGTACGTCACCATGTAGAGCGCGGCCGTCAGAAGCATCAGCCAGCCGACGTTCGGCGTGACCAGGAAGCCCACCAGCGCGGCGAGCGGCGCCAGGCCGATCACGATGCCCACGACGCCCGCCGCCGGGATGAGCACCAGGCGCAGCTCACGCGGCTCGCGGATGGTCATCGCGTGTTCGGTGAAGACCATGTGGTGCACGGGCGTGTGTCGGTCGTAGATGATCTCCAGAAAGCGACGGCGACGATGCAGGATGTGCTTGTGCGCGCGCCACTCGAACAGGTTCGCCAGCACGAAGACCAGCGGTGGCACCAGCCACTCGAGCGGGCGCACATGGTGCACGTAGATCACGCCGAGCACGAGCATCACCACGCCAGTGCCCGTGGTCGTGAGGAGATGGCCCCACGGGCTGTACCAGCGTGGCAGCTTCTCGAGCGCCCGCTTGCGAATGCGCTCGCTCCGCTCCGCCTGGGTCTCCAGAGCTGGCGCGTGCGGTGCGTCGCGGTTGTCGGGGGTGTGTGAAGGAGCCGCCTCCATCCATGTACTCTGCGTTCTGCAAATACAGAACGCAAGGAAAAGCCGTTTCGCGCGGTATATTCGCTGCATGGCGAATGACCCTGGCGACGACGCGGCCCGCTGGCTCGAGGACAAGCTCCCCACGATGGAGGACGCGCTCGCCACGCTGGTCGAGAAGAACTCGTTCACCGAGAACAGGGACGGCGGGCTCGCGGTGGGCACGCTGCTCGCGGAGCTGTTCGCGAGCAAGCACGTCACGCTGGACCGCACGCCCAGCGCGAAGTTCGCGGACCACCTCACGTGGAGCTCGTCGTGGAAGCCGAAGACGGATCGGCGCATAGCGCTGGTCGGGCACCTTGACACTGTGTTCCCGCCAGGAACGTTCGAGGGCTACAAGCGCGACGGCGATCTTGCGCGCGGACCTGGCGTACTCGACATGAAGGGCGGGCTCGTGGTGATCGCGTTCGCGCTGCGCGCGCTCATGGAGACCATAGGGATGGAGCTCTTGCCCGCGCTGAAATTGATCTGCGTCGCGGATGAGGAGGTCGGCTCGCCGGAGGGCAAGGACGTCATCAAGCGCGCGATCGGCGGCTTCGATGCATGCCTCGTCTTCGAGGCCGGGCGCAAGGGTGATGCGATCATCACGCGGCGAAAGGGCACCGGCGGCATGACGGCCATCGCGCATGGCAAGGCCGCGCATGCCGGCAACGCACATGCAGAAGGCAAGAACGCGATCTGGGCGCTCGCCCGCTTCGTGGACAGGGTGCAGGTGCTCACCGACTACGCACGCGGCGTGTCCGTGAACGTGGGCAAGTTCAGCGGAGGAGACAGCAAGAACACGGTGCCTGATCGCGCAGAAGCAGCCCTGGATATCCGGTTCGAGACGAAGGTAGATGCGGATGCACTCATCGCTGCGATCGAGTCGGTTGCGCGGGATGCTGCAGTGGAGGGGACTCGCATCGAGCTCCTTGGCGGTGTGGCGCGCCTGCCGCTCGAGCGCACGGACGCGAGCGCACGCCTCCTCTCCGAGTACGCGGTGGGCGCGGTTGCCTCCGGTCTTGGCGGCGGAGAGGCGGGCCTGATCGGCGGTGGCTCGGACGCGAGCACGTCCCACGAGATCGGCATTGCCAGTATCGACGGGCTCGGGCCGCGCGGCATCGGCTTTCACACCAAGGACGAGCAGATCGAGCGACTCACCCTGGTGCGGAAGGCCCAGGCCCTGGCGCGCTTCCTCATTCACGCCGGCCTCGCAAAAGGCGCATGATCGGGCTCCCAAGGCGAAGCCCCGTACGCGTGTCAGAAGAGTTGATGACGACCAAGCTCGCGGCGCTCGTCCCGGTCTTCTTGCTCCTGTCCGCGTCCGGATGCGCCACGCCGGGAGGCGCGGTCCCGCAGATCGCGGTGAGCCCCGAGGCCGCTGCGCGTTCGTGTATCATACACACATGTGGAACGCCGCCCGCGGACCTCGCAGGTGTGCCGGTGCGTCCGGACGCGCCAGCGTACGTGCATGTGATGGAGGCGAGGCACGGCGAGGACACCGCGAACGCGCCCGACGTGGAGCTGGGCAACCCGGAGATCCGCTTGCTCGTGCGTGCGCGCGTGGGCGTACCGCTCGAGCTCCTCGCGCTGGGGGATGCGGACTCGTACCGCATCGACGTGAGCGCCGCTCCCACGCTGGCGCCGCGCATCGTCGTGGGCGCGCTCGTGGGGGCTGACGGCACGGAGCGCGGCCTCATCACGGACCGCGTGACCATGTTCCCCGCGGAGGACGGCTCTGCCACGGTGACCGTGTTCGGCCACGACGGCGCGAACGCGCAGGTGCATGCGACCACCACGTTCAAGCTCGCGCGCGGAGATCGCGCGGTCCTCGTCTCCACTACGATCGAGAACACGGGCACCACGCCGATGGACGCGGCAGACATGCAAGATCACGTCACGTGGGCCGGCATGCGGGCGTTCGTTCCTGGCGCCACGCGCGCGAACGCGGCGGTGGACGCGCGCGAGTTCACGGGGCCGTACGTTGCCGCTGTCGGTGACAAAGACAGCGTCGCGTTCACGTCCACCGAGGGCGAGGTCGCGGCGACCCTCGACAAGACGTCGGCGCGGATCCACCTGTCACGCGCGCTCGCGCTAACGCCGCGGAGCCAGAAGAGCTTCGACCGTGTGATGGTGGTCGGCACGCGCGCGGACTCGTCCAGCGTGGTCGCAGAGCTCCTGCGCGCCTCGGGCATCCCGACCGGTGCGGTGCGTGTGAGCGTGTTCTCGCGAGAGGACGAGAGCGGCACCGCCGTGACGCCCGTCACTGCTGGCCGCCCGCAAGAGCTCATCGTGCGCGCCGGCGGCGCAGACGCGCTCACAGTGCGCATGCCCAGCGCCACGTTCGACGTGGAGCTGCCGGAGGGCACGTTTACCATCCGGTCCAAGGGCCAGCCCGAAAGCGCCGGCGTGGCCGTCACGATTCATGCGGGATTGGTCGCAAATATCAGCGTCCCGCTTGCACGCTGACCGATAGGTCAGTATATGCCTACCGTATGGTATCCAAGGCCATTGCGGCGGCGCCAGAGCCCACCATGCGAGACCGCATCCTCACGGAGGCGACGCGCCTCTTCGCGGCTGCGGGGTTCGACGGCACCTCGCTGAAGGAGGTCGCGGACGCGGTTGGCCTCTCCAAGCCGGCGGTGCTCCATCACTTTGGCAGCAAGGAGGAGCTCCGCACCGCGGTGATCGAGTCCATCCTCGCGCACTGGCACGACGAGCTGCCGCGCCTGTTGCTCGCTGCTTCCGGTAGTGGTGATCGCTTCGACGCCGTCCTTGGTGAGCTCACGCGCTTCTTCCGCGACGATCCAAACCGCGCCCGCATGCTCCTTCGCGAGGCCCTCGACCGGCCAGCAGAGTTCGGGGCGCTTCTTCGCGGACCCGTGCGGCCGTGGTTGATGGCCGTGTCCGGCTACATCGAGGCCGGAAAGGACAACGGCAAGCACCACGCCGACGTCGACCCCGAGGCCTACGTCGTCATGGTGATGGAGATGGTCATCTTCGCGGCGGCGACAGCGAACCTGGCGCCGGCGGTGTTGCCCGGCCAGGACGCCGCGGGCCGGTGCGAGCGTGAGCTCTCGCGCATTGCCAAGTCCGCCTTGTTCGTCTCGCGGCCGAAGAAGAAGATCGCGGCGCGCCCGACCGAGCTACGTGGAAAGAGCAGTCGTCCTTCGAGGAGATCAGCATGAGCTTCTACGCCGACAACGAGGACATCCGGTTCTACTTCGAGCGCGCGATCCCCTGGGACGCGATCCGCGCCGCCGCCCGCTACAAGGGCCGCGAGGTCACGTTCGCGACCACCGAGGAGGCCGCGGAGTTCTATCGCGAGGTGGGCGCGTCCGTCGGTGAGCTCGTCGCGAAGGAGCTCGCTCCGCGTGTCGCCAAGATCGACCGCGAGGGCGCAACCCTTGTCAACGGCGAGGCGCACGACAGCCCCGAGATGGCCGCTGCGTTCCGCGCGTTCAAGGACGCAGAGCTGCATCGCATGTGCATCCCGTCCGAGCTCGGCGGCCTGGACGTTCCGCTGATCGTCTACTTCCTGGGCGGCGAGATGATCGCGCGCGCGGACGTCTCCGCCATGACCCACTTCTCGTTCCACGGCGGCATGGGCCTGGCGATGCTCTGGTACTCGATGCAGGAGGGCACCACCAAGCTGGGGCCCGATGGCATCGACTTCGCCGGCACGCGCTTCGCTTCGTACATCCAGGAGCTCGCGCGCGGCGACGCGTGGGGAGCCATGGACATCACGGAGCCGAACGCCGGTAGCGACATGGCGGCGCTCCGCACGCGCGCGGAGCTCGGGGCGGATGGCGTCTACCGTCTCCACGGGCAGAAGATCTTCATCACCTCGGGCCACGGCAAGTTCCATTTTGTGGTCGCGCGCACCGAGGAAACACCCGGAGCGGAGCATCGCGAGCCGAACGATCCGCTCTCTGGCCTGGGCGGCCTCTCCATGTTCCTGGTGAAGGCGTACGACGATCTCCCGAACGGCGAGCGGAAGCGCCACGTTGTGATCGAGCGCCTCGAGGAGAAGCTGGGGCACCACGGGTCCGTGACCGCCGCTCTCCAGTTCGACGGCGTACCGGGCGAGCTGATCGGCAAGCGAGGCGAGGGCTTCAAGTACATGCTCACGCTCATGAACGGGGCGCGCGTGGGCGTCGGCTTCGAGGCGATCGGCCTTGCGGAGGCCGCGATGCGCATGGCGCGCGCCTACGCCGAAGAGCGCTGCAGCATGGGCAAGCCCATCGCGCGGCACGAGATGATCGCGGACTACCTGGACGAGATGGAGGTCGACATCAAGGCGCTCCGCGCGCTGGCGGTGACGTGCGCTCTGAACGAGGAGCTCGCGCAGAAGCTGTTCATGTTCAGCGAGGCAGGCGACGGTACCGCAGAGGAACGCGCCCGCGCGAAGGCGGAGATGGCGAAGCGGAAGCACGATGGACGCCGCCTCACGCCGCTGCTCAAGTATGCCGCGACGGAGAAGGCGCTCGAGATCGCGCGTCGCAACATGCAGATCCACGGCGGCGTGGGCTACACGAAGGAGTACGGCGCCGAGCGCCTCATGCGCGACGCATTGGTCCTTCCCGTATACGAGGGCACGAGCCAGATCCAGTCCCTCATGGCCATGAAGGACACACTGGGCGACATCATGAAGCGCCCGCAGGCGTTCGCGATGCGTGTCGCCGAGGCAAGGTGGCAGTCGCTCTCCGCACGTGATCCTCTCGCGCGCCGTCTCGCGAAGATGAGCGCGCTGTCGCTCTCCGCACAGCAACACCTGCTCGCGCGCACGGCGAAGGACAAGTGGAAGACGCTGGCGAAGGAGCCCATGTCCTCGTGGATGGTGGCGCTGAAGAAGGACTGGGATCCCAAGAAGGACTTCGCGCGCGCCATGCTGCATGCGGAGCGCCTCACGAAGATCCTGGCGGACGTCGCCATCGCGGAGATCCTGTTCGAGCAGGGCGAGAAGTGGCCGGAGCGGCGTGACCTCTGCGAGCGCTGGCTCGATCGCGCCGAGCTCCGCGTCAGGGCGATGCACGAGGAGATCACGACGACCGGCGATCGCTTGCTCGCAAGGCTCGAGGCCCAGGAGCACGAGGCACGAGCGTCGGGAGAAGCCCGCGCCGCCGCAGAGTAGCGGTGCCCTGGGGCTCAGCCCTTGGTCGCGACCGCGAGCCGCTCGAGCATTGGTAGTACGGGCGGCGTCCGGGTGTGTGCCTGCGCCCACTCGAACGGTCCCGTGTCCTCGCGTGGCGAGAACCCGGCCGCGGCGAGCAATTGCGCCATGTCGGCGCGTGAGTAGAGCCCGCGCAGCGGCTCGCCGATCAGCGAGAATACTGCGCGGATCAGCGGCCGCGTGCTCTTCGGTACGGGGGACAGCTCGGGGAGCGCGTACGTGACGGCGAGCGCACTGCCGGGCGCGAGCAGCTCGGACAGAACGGCGGCCGTGCCCTTCGCTGCTTCCGCGGTGAGATACATCGTCACGCCCTCCCAGATCACGAACGTGGGCCGCGTCCGATCAAACCTGGCGGTGTCGAGAGCGCGCGCAAGTGAGTCTTTCTCGAAGTCGACGGGGACGTAGGTGATGTCCGCGTAAGGCGCGAGGTCTCTGGCGCGCGCGCGCTTCTCTGCCTGCGTGCTGGGGTGGTCCACCTCGAAGCAGGGCACATCCGTGAGCTGGGGTAGCCGATAGGCGCGCGCGTCCGCGCCCGCACCAAGAAGCATCACCTGCGGCAGGTCCGTTCGCGCAAGGAACCGGAGGAGCGCGGCGTCGATCGCGAGCGTGCGCAGCTCGATGTGGTGCACCAGTCCACCCGTGGCCATTCGAAGCGCGATGTTCCCGGCGCGTGTCAGCGCCACGGTGCCGAGCGCGCCCACGGCTGCCCCCATTCCCCCCGGGAGCAAGTTCTTCGCGAACGGATCGAGTACGCCGTCGCTCGCTCCTGAGGCATCGGCCTCGCCGCGCGCGAGTCCACGCGCAGCCGAAACGAGCAAAGCGGTGAGGCTCTCTCTCTTCTCCATCGTCTCCTCCTACGGCACGTGCGAGATGATCTCCCAGTGTGTGACGAGGGGATCGCGGTACTGGACGCATGTCGTACGCGGAAGGTCGCAGCCGCGGTAGGAGCCCGTGCACGCAGGATTCGAAGTCGGGGTTCCTCCGGCGTTCGTGCACGAGGCGTCACTCGGCGCGCAGGAGGAGAGGTACGTGGTGACGCTCTGCGCGCAGATCGTGTTGTTCATGACGCCCACGCACACGTTGAGCTGCGCGCGAGGGTTCGAGTTCTGAGTTGCCGCAGTGAGAACCATGGCCATCTCGCCAGCGACGCATGGTCCCGCGGGAAGGTGCTGCCAGAGGGGCAGTTGCACCGGGCGATTCGCGGCGAGCATGCGGTTGACCACCGCGCTCGGGTCAGCCACTTGCGGGACGATCGTCGGCGGAGCCACCATCGTGGTCACTGTCTCCGCACGCACCACCGCAGCGGTGGTTCCGATCAGCGCAGCGCTGAAGACCGAGAGGAAGAGGGCTACGCGGACAGGATGTACGATTCTCATGCTCGCACCGTAGTCCAGGCGCCGGACCCCGAAAAGGCGAAAGGCTCGTGGCGTCACACGCGGTCGAGGCACGCACCGTCCACGGTGAGAGCTTCGTGCAGGCGCATGCGCTAGAGTGCGCGCAATGTCACGCGACCTTCACCTCGCGCTGATCCTTCTCACGCTTGTCGCGTGCGCGTCCAGGCCGCCTCGTTCTCATGAGGCGGTGACGGCGGTGGCGGTGGTGATCGCGGATGCAGCCGCGCCGGAGGTGCCTGATGCCGGGGCTGGCCTTCCGCCCTCACGCGTGCGCTGGGAGCCGACGGAATGGGTCTCGTGGGAAGGTGGGACAGGCTACGTCGCGAGCGGACGGCGCGTCGTCCGCGATGCCAGCGGCGATCACGTGGTCGATCCAGCCGATCCGCCGCTCGAGTATGTGCTCAAGGTCCCAGCGACGCTCGGACGCGGGTACGTCTTCCTTGGTCCGATCAACGTTTACGCCTCCGAGCGGTTCGACGGACCGCTCAACCCAGTCGTCAGGCGCACGGACCGCGCCGGCAGGATGTTCGTCGGGCTCGGCTTCGACGCGATCTATCTCGACTACTCCGGCGCTTCCCTCGAACGCTACGAGCTGCCGAGCGGCCGCCCGCTTCCGATCGAGCCGCCGAACGCCGTGCGTGTGATGGGCCATCCGCTCGGCTATGTCGTCGCGGCCGTCCATGGCTCCTATGTCTTCGCGGACGCGCCGGGAACGTGGAAGCCCTTGAACCTCAAGACCGACTCGCGGAGCGGGGGTGACATCTTCTGGCATCCGAAGCAGGGGCTCCTCGTCAACACGACGAAGGGCTTCGTCGCGGTCGAGGCCGGCGGCCGCACGAAGCCGAGCGCGCAGCGGGCCACCCGCGAGTTCTTCGCCGAGACCAGCGAGCGCGGCGCCTTCGTCGAGCTTGCCTCGAACACGCTCGACGCGGTCGGCGACCGTCCTTCGTCGAGCGCTGGCGATCTGTGGGACGCCGAGCGTCTGGACGGCGATGTCGTCGCGGTGAAGCACAGCACCTGCTCGGGCGCGACGTCCAAACCGAATGTACTCTGCATCAAAAAACGCGACGGCAAGTGGACCGAGGGATGGCTGCCGGAGGCGAACGTCGATTGGAGCATCGCGATCTGGGCCTCGAAGGGCGACAAGCTCCTGGGCCTTCTGGGGAACGCTCAGGCGTGCGTCCTCGTCGCACCGCTCGACCAAAAGCACGTCGCGCTGCCGTGCCCCGGCTTCATGGTTTCGGGCGACGCGCATGGTCGGGGGAGCATCACGCCCGCAGGCGCCCTCCGCGTGGTGCTCGGCCACGTCACCGGGATCGGTATCAGCGAGATCTCGCTCGACGGCACGGTGGTCGACGAGCCGCTGCCGCCCCACATCCAGTCCTCGACCGCAGGCCGGCGCGCCCTGCTCGTGCTCACCGATCGCACGCTGCTGGAGACGAACGACGACGGCAAGTCGTGGGTGCAGGTCCCGCCGCCGCCGTTCGGGGTGAGCCGGCTCGAGCTCGCGAGTGGCCAAGCACGTGGGTGGCTCAGCGCGTGCGCCGAGTCGGGCTGCCGATTCTACGACGGCACCCGTCGCGTAGGGTGGGAGCTGCCGTAGGCCCTTCGCGGCCGCCCTGTCCAGAAAGCGCAAAGCGTAAAGGCTCGGTCGCTTTCGCCACCGAGCCTCTTCAGTCGGGGCGAGTGGATTCGAACCACCGACCCCTAGACCCCCAGTCTAGTGCGCTAACCAGGCTGCGCTACGCCCCGACGTTTCCGTGTTTCCACGAAAGCGGGCGGACCTTAGCGCCGTGGCGTACCAAAAGACATCGAAATCCTTCGCGCGCCACAAAGCGAAGAACCCCGCGTTGCTCGCGCAGCGTAGGGCTCATTCAAGTGGCGTTGGAGATCAGGGCATCGCGGGCGGGGGAGCTGCCATCGAGGAGCACATGTCCGTCTTGCCTGCGTCCGTGAGGAGGTCGTCCTTGACCGCGCGAGAGTTGCAGGGCTCGTCCTCGTTCCACTCTTTCCAGTCGGCCGACTTGCCGATCTTCGCGGCGTAGTCCTTGTAAACCGAGTAGCCGCTCGCCGTGTTCTTGAAGACGGTGGGCTGCTTGCAGACGCCGGCCTTGTCGTTCGTGGCCTTCTCGTCCTTCGCGAAGCTCTGGATGATGTCGTTCATCGCGGCGGTGGTGGTGTCCCAGCAGCAGGTCTTGCTGACCTCGTACTGGAGCTCGGCGTAGACGTAGTCCTCGAGGGTGCGGTACTGCGCGTCGACTTCCGCCTTGGACTTGCTGAAGGACGTCTGCATCACGTCGTAGAGCACCTTGAAGTTCTCCTCGCGCTTGGTGCGCGCCGAGCAGCTCGCGGGCTTGTCGTGGAGGGTGGTGCGCGCCGAGGTGATCCCGTTGACGGCGTTGTCGCGGGTCTCCTCGGGGCTCGCGGCCTTGAGCAGCTCGGCGAAGCGCGCCGGCCGGGCCGAGATGCTGACCAGGTTGGAGTCGTTGATGTAGACGGGACGGTCGAGCATCGGAACGATGTTGTTCCAGCGGCCCGCGGTCACGACCGGGGTGCGCCAGCGACGGATGCCGCCGCCGAGCTTCGCGTACTCCGAGCCGTCCCACGCGGCGCCAACGCCGCCGGTCTGATCGCTCGTGAAGTAGGACATCGAGTCCGCCGGACCCTGCCACTTGGGCTGACGGCGCGGCATGGAGCCTGTCGAGACCGTGATCGCCATGCGGTTCGCGTCGGGGTGATCGACGAGGATGACCGGGAGCGTGTGACCGATACCGTTCTTCTGCCAGCGCTCGAGGAGTGCGTCGCCGGGACGCGTCGACTCGGGCTTGATGTGGAACATGTTCGCGCCGTCGGCGAGGTTCGCGCTGCCGAAGAGTCCGTCCATGAGGACGATGAAGTGACCGACGCGCTTGTTGAGGAAGATCTCGTCGTAGTACGCGCCAGCGCCGGCGGGAGAGCCGTCTGGGTTGGTGACGAAGTTGACGGTGTCGTTGTCGCCAACGTGCTTCTTGCGGAGCGACGCATCGGACGGCCAGGTGGCGCCCGCATGCCACGTCTTCTCGTTGTCGCCGTACTGCGCCTTGAAGTGCGGGTAGCTGGTGAGCGGCTGGCCGCTCGCGTCGACGATGCCGAAGTGACCGGCGTACATCACGCGCTTCGCGTTTGCGTCGTAGCCCGTGAGGTAGAAGGGCAGGTGGTACCAGGACGAGAACGTGATGCGGAGCCAGATCGCAACGTCCGCGCATTCGAGCGCCGGGCCGGGCATCTTCTTGCCATAGGGGGTCGTGATCTGGATGGTGCTGTCCCACCCGTTCTGGCCGGGGATCTTCTCCACGGAGGAGAGCCATGCGCCGAACTTCTCTTCCCAGGTCAGGCCGGAGTTTGCGGCCCAGCCGATGCCCGCGAGCTTCGCGTTGGCGGTGTCCTTGTCGGCCCACTGGTTCTGGACGGACCAGACCTCTGCGTCGGTCGAAGCGACGGAGGGGCCGGCGGCGACCTCGTTGACGTCCTGGCCGCTGGAATCGAGCGTCCCCTCATCACCACCACCACCACCGGACGAGTCCGAGGCGGAGTCGGCGCTGGCGCAGCCAACGGCGAGGGTGGAAGAAGCGAGCAGGGTGGAGAGGAGCATGAGCTTGCGGATGTTCATTGTGGCCTCGCTCGGGAGTACTGCAGGTAGGATGCCATCGTACGTTTGGCCCGGTACCCTCACAAACCAGCGGGAAACCGTGTAGCCGATTGTCCTACATCCCAACACACGGTGGGCAAAGTGGATAATTCCCGATCCGAAACTGGATCCCACCCGTATCAGTCCCAGTAGATCCCACCTGTATCCACTCGAACCCCCAAGATGGGGCCCGAGCGATCCCCGATGGATCCTCCGCACATCAGCCGGTATCCACGCGGTTCACAACGGCGCGCCCGGCGACACGGGCCCGACTGGCGGCGCCGGCAGATGCGGATGCAAGACCGCTGGCGCGCCACTCGGTGTGTCCACGGGCTCAGGCGGCCTCGGCGGCCTGCTCCTCGCCCTTCGGGTCGTTCTTCGTCGCAAGAGCCGGCGCTGAGCTGACGAACCTGGTGCGCCGGAGCCGCACGTACAGGAGCGTTGCGTTCAACGTTGTCTCGGCGATGAAGCCGAGCCACCCGCCCACCGCGCCCATGCCCATCTGCTTGCCAAGGACATAGGCAAACGTCGGGATGGTGAGGAGCGCGACCGAGACGCCGCAGATGGCAACGAAGGTTGCGTCCTTCGCGCCACGCAGCACACCGCGGAGCACGATGCTCACTGCATCGAGCACCTGGAACGCGGCTGCGATGTACAGCAGTCGCGTCGCCACCCGCAGCACGTCCACGTCGGACGTGAACGCGCGCGCGATCGCGGGGCCGAACAGCGCGAAGCACAGGCCACAGAACGCCATGAAGCCCATGCCAAGGCGCAGCGCGGACCGTGCGATGCGCGGAACGCGACCGGGATCCCCCTTGCCCAGCGACTGACCTACGAGGACGCAGGCGGCCTCGCTGATCGCGATACCGGGCAAGAACGACGCGCGGATCACGTTGAGCGCGATCTGGTGCGCAGCGATCTCCGTGCTCGCGATGGAGCCCAGGATCGACGTGAACGCAGTGAACGCGAACACCTCGATCGCGAACTGCAGGCCTGTGGGTAGTCCCGTCTGGAGCACCTCCCACGTCGCTTCTCGCAGCCGCGCCAGCGCAGGCACGAAGTAGCGACGACCATCACGCACGGCGAGCGCGCCGAGCGACACGAAGAGCAGCACCTCCGTCATGGATGTGGCGTAGCCGGCGCCGCTCGCGCCGAGCGCGGGCAGTCCGAACTTGCCATAGATGAGCCCGTAGCCCAGGAAGCCGTGGAACACGTTTCCCGTGAGCTGAAGGATCATCGGCGAGCGCGAGTCACCCATGGCCTGTCTGTGCTGGATCAGCGCGGCGAACGCGCAGGTCGCCGGAGCGCCCCACGTGATGGCCGCGAGGAAGTCCTTCGCGTACGGGACGATCTCGGGGTCCGCACGGGTCAACGTGAAGAGCCACGAGGCGTCGCGCCCGAAGATGAACACGCCCACGCCCGCCGCAAGCCCGAGCAGTACGCCCGAGAGCAGGAACGAGAACGACAGATCGCGGCGCCCTTCGCCGACGGCGTGAGACGTGCGGATCTTCACCGCGCGCATCAGTCCGTAGACGAACGAGTACGACAGGAACATGAAGATGATCGCGAGCCCCACGCCCCCGATCGCCGCCTTGCCGAGCCCCGCTACCAGGAACGTGTCGACGATGCCGATGACGGTCTCGCCGAGCATGGCCGCACAGATGGGCCACGCCAGGTCCATGATCTCGCGCGTCTCGGCCGCCAGGAACGGTTTTCTGTAAGCATGCTTACAAGAAGTGTCCACGCTCTGATTCATAGGGCGCGAGCCGTCGTCCCGGGAGGCTTCCACCTCACGTTCGTCCGGTGCGCCCGGACGTTTGTGCCTGTTCTCTTTCTTCATGACCCACTTCTCTCTTCCGGAGCCCCCGGTTGCGCCTTCGCGCCCGGGCTCCTCGAGGGACGTGGGCGATGGCTAACTCTGAATCGTACGAACCGTCGTGTGCTTGCAGGAGTCGCAGCAGCAAGGCACGTGGAACGCGGCAGCGAGACAGACCCGCGCTGCGCAGAACGAAGCGACGAGGCAGGGGAGGGCGTTGCCTCCGATGCGCGCGCGCATGTTCGTGTTCCACGGGTTCTGCTGCATGAGGCTCACTATGGCCGGAGCCATGTGATGCGTCAACCGCGTGTTCGCTTTGCAAAGCGATACAGGCGCGCGGGCTTGCTGGGTGTGCGTCGCATCTCGCGGGTCTCCGCGATCACGCCTTCCTCGAGCATCCGCAGGAATCGTTTCCGGAAATTGCCCGGATCGAGCGGCTCGCCAAGGATGACCTCGTACGTGCCGCGCAGCTCCTGGATGGTGAAGGTCTCGGGCGTGAGCTCGAACGCGATGGAGCTCACGAGGAGCTCGCGCTGAACGAAGGTGCGCGCGGCGGCCAGGATCTCTCCGTGATCGAACGCCAGCTTGTGCGCCTTCGAGACGTCCAGGAACTGCGCCTGTGTGGCGTCGCCGCCGCCAACGGTCTTCTGCGCAAGCTCGGGCCGCACGAGCGCCACGTAGGCCACGCTGATCACGCGCGTGCGCGGATCGCGGCCTGGTTTTCCGAAAGCGCCGATCTGCGTGAGGTAGATGCGGGCATCGGAGAGCCCGGTCTCTTCGCTGAGCTCGCGGCGCGCGGCGTCCACGAGATCCTCGCCCTGCTCCACACGATCCTTCCCCACACGCAAGAAGCCGCCGGGTAGCGCGAGCGCGCCCTTGAAAGGGTGCTCGCCGCGCGTGACGAAGAGCGCAGCGAGCGCGCCGTCCTTGATGGTGAAGATGACGAGATCCACCGTGACGCTTGGTCGCGCGTAGTCGCCGGGCCGGTACGCCTCCAGGAAGGCTTGCTCGTCCTTCTTGCTGGCGCTGCTGCTTCCACCACGTGTGATCGATTGGCTCATGAACAGGTACTCATGAAATGGGGTCTGTGGTCTTGCAGAGGACCATCCCTTGCTCGGCGAGCCTGGCGAAGGCATGGTCGGCGATGCGCGGAAAATCGAGCGCTGCGGGCAGCGGATCGAGCGGCGGCGGGGGAACCGGGCTCATCGCGTCCACGAGGACGTGGATGCGTGAGAGCAGCGCGCGGTCGCTGGCGTGGTCGGCCAGGTCCTGCAGCGTGGAGAGAACGCAATGGCTCTTGGCCTGACCGAAGACGTAGACGCGATCGAACGAGAGCAGGCGCTCGTAGAGCTTCGCATTGAAGGAGCCGACGTGCTCGCCGCCGAGCTCACTTACCTCCGTGGAGAGCACGGAGTAGTTCTCGGTGAGCGGGTGCTGGCCCTTCATCTCGAACACGGTGGGGATGTCGCGGGCGACCGCGTGAAAGATGGACGCCTCCATCAGCGCGGGCACGAGCGCATGCGAAACGCCGCCGAGCAGCACGTGGTACGGCCAGATCGTGAGCGCGTACTTGCCCGCGGCCGCCAGACTCTCGACGTACTCGCGCGCCCGCGCGTCGCGTGGCACCCACTTACCCGCCGTCACGTCCTCCACGGAGATGACCGTGAACGGCGCGGGCGCGTTGCCCGCCGCGTCCTTCCAGAACGCGGGGTGGAAGATCTGGTGGACCGCATGCGTGTCGAGCGAGAAGCAGAGCTCCGTGAGCGCGCCCATGTTCGCGTAGAGCCATCGCGCGGTACGCCCGGTGTCCTCCACGGCGCCCGGCACGAAGAGGCTGGCCCCTGGCGTGCAGAAGCCAATCTGGCAGTCGATACCGAACGCGACGATCCGCTTCTTGTCGTCCCTGGCCGGACTGATCCCACCGCGGGCGCGCGCCGCAGTGGCGGCCTCGTCGACGAGCGCCGCACGCTCCATCCATACGTCGCCGACCTTCGTGGCCTCGAAGAAGCTCGGGATGTCCATGACGACCTCCAATAAAAGTAACTTGTACTTTATCTACCCGCTCCCGCCGCGTTCGTCAAGCTTCGGGCGGCGGTCTCAGGTCCCAGTCACGCTGAGCCGTCGGAGCCATCTTCCAGCAGCGTGGAGTGGCCGCGTAGGACGAGGCCGGTCGGCGTGGTGCCGAACCACGGCGAGGAGAGCCCGCACTTCGTGCACACGAGGCGGTAGCTCTTCGCAGCGCCGTCCACGGCGAGCGCGAAGGCCGAGTCGTCGCGCGGGCAGGGGACCACGTCACCGCCGCGGAAGCGCGCCCACAGGCGGACGACTTCGTCGTTCGAAACGGTGTTCGCCGAGTTCGCCTCGACGTCCGGAAAGCTGCTGCCTTCGTCGGCCATAGCCCATCTTTTTACTACCTGGGCCAGGAAGAAGATAGCTCAAATCCGACAGCTCCGGATATATGGGGGCCATGCTGGTCGGAGGGCTGAACCGAGGGCTCCCAGGCAGTCCATGGCGTGCGCGGCTCATGTACGTCGCCAGTGCGCTCGCCATCATCGGGCAGCACGCGCCGCTCATCGGCTACAAGACCTACGCAAACGTCGACGAGGCATATGCGATGGCGCTCGCGTCGCGCCTCATGGACGGCCAGGTGCTCTACGTGGGGGCTGTCAGCCAGCGTGGACCGCTCATGTACTACACGTACCAGGCGCTTGCCTCGCTCGTGGGCTGGGACAACGTGGTGGGGTTGCGCGTGGTCGCGCTGCTCTGGGTGCTGATGTCGCTCGCGGCGCTGGTGTGGGCTGCGAGAGCCACGCTGAAGAGAGGGTCGCCGCTCGTCGCGATCGGGATCTCCGCGTATGCGCTCGCATGGGGCATCCCTCCGCTCGACGGCATCGCGTTGCATGGTGAGACGCTCCAGGTACCACTCATGCTCGCCGCCTATGTGCTCGGCGCACGCGCCATGTCGATCCGTGTGTTCCGCACACGGCTCATGCTGGTCTGCGCTTCTGGTCTAGCGGTGGGCGCAGCGATCTGCATCAAGCAGACGGTCCTCGTGCACGTGGCGCCGCTCCTGGTCTGGCTGCTCGTGCGCGGGCGAAAGGAGCTCGCGCGGACGTTGAAGATGGCCCTTGCCTACGTGGCGTCGGCTGCAGTCTTGCCGCTCATCTTCGTGCTCCACGCGTGGCAGAACGGCAGCTTGCAGAGCTTCGTCTATTACACGTGGACGTACAACACACGCGTCCACGTCGGCGGCGAGCGCACGAGCAACGCATGGGTTTCGCCGCTGATGCGCGAGGCCATCTTCGACCGCGGCTTCGTGCTCGGGCTGATGTTCATCGGCGTCGTCAGCGGCATCTGGATCGTGCGACGTGTCCGCGCGGGCGGCGTGCGCGCGCTGATGCGCGGCTTCGGCGTGCGCCAGTACCTGGCACTGCACCTTGCGCTTGCGGTGCTGAGCGCGAGCGCGCTGCAGCGCTTCTTTCCGCACTACTTCCTTCCAGCGACTGCGTTCCTCTCCCTCATGGTGGCGGTCTGCATCGCGGAGATCGTGCCCCCCACGCTCGCGGTGACCTTGCGCACGCCGTTGGCGCTCGTCGGCGGCATCTTCCTCGTCTACTGCGGAGCGGTCGCCGCCTACGGCAACGAGAAGATCGACGGGCGGGTGGAGGAGGCGCGCACGGTGAAGCAGGTCGCGGGCTACCTTCGCGCGGCGACCACGCCGCAGGACCGCATCTTCGTCTGGGGGTTCTCGCCTTGGCTCTACGGCTACTCAGGCAGGAAGCCCGCGGGGCGTTTCCTGTTCGAGACGTACGTCACGGGGTTCGTGCCGTGGACCTGGGGCGATCTCCCGATCGAGCCCACGCGCGTGGTGCCCGGGAGCATGGAGCAGCTCATGGGCGATCTCGAGCGCGAGGACCCCAAGATCGTCGTCGACGCCGGTCAGGTCATGTTCGCGCGGTCGATGCGCGCCTACGCTGCGCCCGGGCGCTTCCTCCACGAGCGCTATTGCTTCGCGCTGCGCATCAGCGCGTACGACGTCTACCTTCGAAAGGAAGGCGGCGTGTGCCCGTCGCCGGAGTTCCCCGCGCTGCACCGGACGTTCGACTACAACGACCAGGATCTGGACGCGGAGGCGCCCGCCGCGCTCGACGCTGCAGCTGCACCGCCGCTCGAGGGTGATCGTCACAAGCCGCTCTTCTTCGGCGCCCCGCCGCCGTTCTGCGAGGCCGCGCGCGACATGTGGTTCGAGAAGAAGCGGTCCGTCCCGGAGCCGGATCCGTGCGCCCCGGGCGGCCCGCGGCCGTAGTCTCGAGATCCTCGCCCTCGGGCGCGTCTGCATGTGCAAGGAGGGCCTCGAAAGTGCTATGAAACGCGGCGTGCGTGTCTACCAGCATCGGGTGAACACAGTCGGGGCGCTCAACGCGGTTCCGGAGTCCATGGGGATCGAATTCGACCTCCGTTCGAGCGGAGCCGACGTCATCGTCACCCACGATCCGTTCACGGATGGGCCCACCATCGAGGAGTTCTTCCCTCACATCGGCAAGCGGCCCTGCATCTTCAACGTGAAGTGCGAGGGCATCGAGCCCCGCGTGCGCGACCTGGCGCTGCGAAGCGGCATCGAGGACTACTTCATGCTCGACCTGTCGATCCCGGCAGCCGTCAAGCTGGCCCGCGCCGGCGATACACGCATGGCCGTTCGCTACTCGGAGCTCGAGCCGGCCGCATCGGCCCTCGCGTGGAAGGGGCGCGCCAGCTGGCTATGGGTCGACTGCTTCGAGCGCTTCCCCGTGGACGAGCCCACCTGGTCCGAGCTCGCCGGCGCCTTCCGGATCTGCCTCGTGAGCCCCGAGCTGCAAGGGCACGCGGGTGAGACCTGGACGCGCCTCCGCGAATCACTGAAGGGTCGCCGCTACGACGCCGTCTGTACGAAGACCCCTGAACGATGGGTCGACGCGCCGTGACCGACGTTGCCGATCCTCCGGTGCCGGCGCTCCCCGCCGCGCCCGCCGAAGCCCCCGCCGAAGCCCCCGCCGAAGCCAAGCCGGCGCCGCCGCGGAAGCAGCTTGCCGCGTCGAGTGATGGCCACGGCGAAGACGCGCGCAACCCGCTGCTCTCCGACATCCGCGAGTTCTCGAGCACCAAGGCGTTCTGGGTCGGTCTGGGCGTGAAGCTGCTCGCGGCGTCGCTCTTCGGTTCACACTTCGTGACGCGTTGGTTCGGGCCCTTCGTCGCGGAGTTCGTCGCGACCGGTCGCAACCCGTGGGAGATCTTCCTCGCGCGCGGCGAGCCGCAGGCCTTCCCGTACGGACCGGCCATGCTCCTCGAGCTCGCGGGCTTCTGGCTCCCGGCGCGCCTCTTCGGGGTCGACCCCGGCTCGCACGTGGGCCTTCTCTTCCTGCGGCTGCCGCTCCTCGCGGCGGACCTCACCATCTGCGTCCTCTTGAAGCGCTGGCTGAAGCTCGGCGCGCGCGACATCGTACTCACGTACTGGCTGAGCCCGATCGTCCTCTACGCGACCTACATCCACGGTCAGCTCGACCTCCTGCCCACGGCGCTGCTCTGCCTCGCGCTCTACCTCATGTTCGGGCGTCGCGTGCTCCTCGCGGGCGTTGTCTTCGGGATCGCGCTCGCCACCAAGGGGCACCTGCTCATCGCGCTGCCGTTCGCGGTCGTCTACCTGCTTCGCCAGCGCCAGCTCGGCCTCGCCTGGCTGCGCTTCACGCTGGTCGTGCTTGCGACGGCCGCAGCGTTCTACGTCATCCCGCTCTCGTCGCCGGCGTTCCGCACGATGGTGCTCGGCGGCACCGAGGCGCGCAAGCTGTGGTCCGTGGGGATCGCGTATGGAACGGGTGTCTCGCTCTACATCGCGCCCGCGGCGCTCGCGCTCGCGTTCCTGCGGTTCTTCAGCTACCGGAAGATCAATCGCGAGCTCACGATCATGTTCCTCGGGGTGCTCTACATGGCCCTCGTGGCGCTGGTGCCCCCGCAGCCGGGCTGGTTCATCTGGTCGCTGCCGTTCGTCGCCTACTTCGGCGCGCGCTTCTCGCGCTCTGGCCGCTACGCGCTGCTCCTGCTCAACAGCGCGTACCTCGCCTACTTCGTCATCGCGGATCCGGGCGTGTTCTTCGAATCGCTCGATCCGACGCTCGGCGCGGGCACTGGCGCGCGGATGGCCGCGGCCCTCGGAAACGCGGCTCCGGGCATCTTCTCGCACCACGGCGCGAGCATCGTGTGGACGGTGCTCTTCGCCGCCGCGTCGCTCACCGCGTTCGAGATGTACCGCAAGGGCGTCCGATCGAATGCACTCTACACGTTTCGCGACGAGTCTTTCATGGTGGGCATCGGCGGTGACAGCGGCGCCGGCAAGCACACGCTCGGCGCGGACCTTCAGGCGCTGCTCGGCGGCGCGCTGTCGGTCGTGAACGGCGACGACGACCACCGCTGGGAGCGCGGCCATGCCATGTGGCGTCGCTATACCCATCTCGACCCGCGCGGAAACTTCCTGGGCGAACAGTCCTCCAGCCTCGCAGCGCTCCGCCGCGGCGGCGACGTGCGCAAGCGTCAGTACGATCACGATGCCGGCCAGTTCACAGCGCCCGTCCTCATGCGCGCCACGGACTTCATTGCCATCGTGGGCCTTCATCCGTTCTATCTCGCCTCGCAGCGTCAGGTGCTGCACCTCAAGATCTTCGTCGACCCGGCGGAGGCCGTGCGCCGGAGCTGGAAGGTGGACCGCGACGTGGCGAAGCGCGGCTACACCGAGGAGAAGGTCCTTGCCGAGATGGACCGGCGCGCGAGCGACTCCGCCAAATACGTGCAGCCTCAGCGCCGGTACGCCGACCTGGTCCTGCGCCAGCTCGAGAAGACAACGGGCACTGACATGGCCGTCGAGCTCGAGATCTCGAACCTGCTCGATCCGCTCGCCCTGTTTCACTCGCTCAGCGAGGTCCTGAGCCTCGAGGTGGAGTGGCTGCCTGACGAGTCGCTCATGCGCGATCAGTTCAGGGTGAAGGGGACCATCGACGCCGAGCAGATCGCACAGCTGGCCACCGCGACGATTCCCAACGTCGACGAGCTCGTCACCAGCGCCGCCGCCTGGCAGGAGGGCGGGCGAGGCTTCGTGCAGCTCATCTCGCTCTACGCCATGAGCGCGCGCCTCCGCTCCACGACCCCCCCCACCGAGATGGTCCTGTGAGCCCGAAGGAAGCGACGCCGTTGAAAGGCAGGGACCGGATCCTGCTCGACCTGGACGACACGTTGTATGCGTGCGCGCCAGCTGAGGCCGCTGCGGCCGCCGCAGTGGTGAACGAGATCGCGACTGCGCTCGCTATGACGCCAGCGGCCGTGGAGACCGCATGGGCCGCGGCGCGCACAGCGGTGAAGCAGCGCATCGACGGTCGCGGGAGCTCGCATTCGCGCCTTCTCTATGCCGCGGAGCTCGTGCACGCCGTCGGCCGCCCCGATGCACTGGCAAAGGCGCGCTCGTGGGAGCGCACGTACTGGCGAGCATTCCTCGGCGCTGCGACCCTCCGCCCGCGCGCGCTCGCGTTTCTGCGGACTGCGCGCGCCGCGGGGGCAAAGGTGGCCATCGTGAGCGATCTCACGCTGGAGGTGCAGCTCTTGAAGCTCGAGACCTTCGGAGTGCTGCCGTTGATCGATGCGCTCGTCACGAGCGAGGAGGTGCCGCTCGACAAGCCGGCCTCCGCGATCTTCGAGCTTGGCATGGCGCGACTCGGCGCGGCCGTTGACGCGTGCGTCATGGTCGGCGATCACGACGACAAGGACGGGGAGGGGGCGCGCCGCCTTGGGATCCCGTATTTCAAGATCGCGAAGGACGACGTCCTTGGCGACGGCTTCGATGTGCTCGCGAAGGAGCTCGGCCTCCGCGCGGGCGCGCCGGACCCCGTCACGAACCAGCTCCATGAGCTCGGAACCGCGCTCGGCGCTCCGAGCTGGGTCCAGGGCCCGGGCGGCAACATCTCCATCAAGGCCGATGGCGTGCTCTGGGTGAAGGCGAGCGGCAAGCGGCTCGCGGATGTCGCCGCCGCGGACGGACACGCGCGCGTCGATCTCGGGGACGCGACCAGGGCGCTTGCGGGAGATGCAGGGGCCGACGTCCGCGTCTTCGCTGGGGTGCCGCGTCCGTCGCTGGAGACGTATTTCCACGCGCTGGGTCCGGCGGTGGTTGCGCACACACATGCGGTGTCGGTCCTGCTGGCGGCCTGCGCGACCACGGTTCCAGAGGAGCTCGGCCTCACCGTGGTCCCGTACGAGCGGCCCGGCAAGGGGCTCGCGCTCGCGGTCGCGCGCGTTCGCCTGGGAGAGGCCGACTCACAGGCCGTGCTCCTCGCTTCGCACGGCTTGCTCGTGTACGCGGCAGACACCGCCGAGGCGATCGCGCGAAGCAACCAGATCGCCGCGCGTTGCTGCGAGATCTTCCACGTCTCGCTGGCCACCTTCGACGCGCAGCTCGCGAGCTACCTGAGCGCGGAGCCAGTTGCGGTCCTGGGCGGCTTTGCGCAGGCGCTCCCTCCGCGTGCGCACGGCGATCGCTATCTCTTCCCCGACGCGGTCGTCTACGCCAGCATCGCGCGCGTCACGAGCAGCGCCATCGACCGCTTGCCGGCCTCGCTCGCCGCCCTCGGCCGTGCGGTCGTCGCGGTCGACGGCGACCACCAGCGTGTCGCGTTCGCTCACACGCGCGTATCCCTGCAAGCGTGCGTCGAGGTCCTCGCGGCGCACGACTGGGTGGAGGACATCCTCGTCTCGCGCGGAATCGCGAGCTACCTCGACCAGGACGAGCCCGCCAAGATCCTCGATCTACCCTCCGAAAAGTACCGGATGCAGCTCTCCTGAAAAGACGGACCCACGATGCTCATCTTCATTCCCATGGCAGGCTTCGGCGATCGCTACCTGCGCGCTGGCTACCGCGAACCGAAGCCGCTCATCCCCGTGGACGGCGTTCCCATGATCGAGCGCGTCGTCGATAGCTTTCGCTCGCCCGGCGCACCGGCCCCGAAGTTTCTCTTCACGATCAATCGCCAGCACTCCGAGCTGCCAGCAGTGCGCGCAACGCTCGAGCGCATCGCGCCGGGCTCGCCGGTCATCGTCATCGAGCCGCACAAGGACGGGCCGGTCCGCACCCTGATCGACTGCGAAGCGCACCTCCCCGACAACGAGGACATTCTCCTCAACTACTGCGACTTCGGAGTCGACTGGTCCTTCGCGGAGTTCCAGGCGTGGATCGCGCAGCACGGCTGGGACGGCGCGATGACCGCGTACAAGGGCTTCCACCCGCATTCGCTCGGCCCCACGCTCTACGCTTACATGCGCAACGACGGTGAGCGCGTCACCGAGATCCGCGAGAAGCACCACTTCACGAAGAACAAGTTCGACGAGTTCGCGTCGAGCGGCCTCTACTATTTCAAGAGCGGCGCGGCGATGAAGCGCATCGCCCACGAGCTCGTGAAGCGAGGCGACCGCGTCAACGGCGAGTTCTACGTGAGCATGATGATGCAGATGCTCATCGAGGAGGGCGGCAACGTCGGCGTCCACGCGCTCACGCATTTTTACCAGTGGGGGACGCCCGAGGATCTCCGCGACTTCGAGTCGTGGCTCGTCGCGATGCGGCGGTTCCCCACGTTCGCCGCCGAGGCTGCGGAGTCGGCCTCCCGCGCGGTGCAGGTGATCCCGATGGCGGGCCGTGGCCAGCGCTTCGTTGACCAGGGCTATGCGGAGCCAAAGCCGTTCATCGCGGTGGGCGGCGCGCCGATGATCGCGCGCGCGCTCGAGTGTCTCCCGAAGCCCGCGGGCGGCTGCCGGAACCTGATCGTGCAGCGTGAGCACTCGGAGAGCCCCCGCTTCCAGGGCATTGCCGAGTCGCTGGGCAGCCGCGTCATCACCGTGGATGCGGTGACGCAGGGCCAGGCGTGCACGGCGCTGATCGGGCTCGACGGCGTGAGCGACGACGCGCCGGTCCTCTTCGCCCCGTGTGACGCGGGCTACACGTACGACCCAGTCACGCGCCGCCAGCTCGAGGATCTTGGCGACTACGATGCGATCGTCTGGACCGCACGCGGACACCTCCCCGCGATCTGGCGTCCGCAGATGTACGGCTGGGTCGCGGTCAAGGACAAGCGCGTGCTTCGTGCGGCTGTGAAGCAGGTGGTCGCTGACGCCGAACCTTCCGCGCAAGAGGTGATGACCGGAACGTTCTGGTTCCGCGATGCTGCAACGTTCCGTCGCGAGGAGGCGGCGATGGAGAAGGACGACGACCGCGTGAACGGCGAGTTCTACATCGACACCATCATCAAGCGGATGGTGGCGAAGGGCGCAAAGGTCGCTGCGTTCACGGTCGACAAGTACATCCCGTGGGGCACGCCCGAGGAGCTCCGCACGTTCGACTACTACGCCAAGGTCACACGCCTCTTCGCGAAGGGAGTGAAGCTGTGAAATCGATCGTGGTGCCTTGCTACAACGAGGCTGCGAACCTGCCGTCGCTGATCTCGCGATTCACGGAGATCCATACGCCGGAGAGCGACTGGGAGCTGATCCTGGTCGACAACGGGAGCAAGGACGACACCGCGGCCGTGCTCGAGCGCGAGCTCCGCGATGCCACGCGTTCGTTCATCCGCGTCGTCACTGTCCCATCGCCGAACGTCGGCTACGGACACGGGATCATGAGCGGGCTGCGCGCCGCGAAGGGCGACGTGCTCGCATGGACCCACGCGGATGGCCAGACGCCGCCGCGCGACGTCCTCCGCGCGTTCGACGTGCTTGCGGGGAGCGCGAATCCCGAGCGGACGTTCGTGAAGGGCCGCCGCAGGAACCGACCCGTGAAGGACGTGCTCTTCACCGCGGGCATGCAGGCCTTCGCGACCGCGATCCTCTGGGAGTCGCTCGCGGACATCAACGGCCAGCCGAAGGTCTTCCCGCGGGCGCTGCTCGATCTCGCCGTGGCCGCACCGATCGATCTGTCGCTCGATCTCTACTTCTTCTACCTCGCGCGCACCGAGCGCTTCGACGTACAGTCCATCGACGTGCACTTCGGCGATCGCGAGCACGGTGAGTCGAAGTGGGCATTCAACTGGCGGTCGAAGGCGCGCAACATCGCCCGCTCCGTCAAGTTCATGAGCGCGCTCCGGCGGGGCGGGGACTACCCACGCGCCTGAGAAGGCGAGTCCGTGGTAGACGAATGGCGTGAACAGCCGCGCGCTCAGGGCGCTTGACCCCATCCTCGGCACGCTCGGCGTGATGATGGGGCTCCCGTCTCTCCTGTACCCGTTCGGTCGAGACCAGGGTCTCTACTACTACGTGGGGCGCGAGTGGGTCTTGCGCGGGTCAATCCCGTACCGCGACGTTCTCGATCACAAGACGCCGGGCGTCTACTACCTCCACGCCCTGAGCGTCTTCCTCTTCGGCGAGCAGATGTGGGGTATCCGGGTGTTCGAGCTCTTCTGCATCGTCGCCCTCGGAGTCCTCGCCGGAACGCTCACGGCGCGGCGCGGGGAGTCCGTTCGTGCAGGTGTGCGCGGGGCGGCAGTGCTGGCGGCAAGCGTCGTCTACTTCGGATACTTCGACTTCTGGAACACCGCGCAGAGCGAGCTCTGGTACGGCACGTTCGGTGTCGCCAGCATCTGGGCCGCCGTCCGGCTGAAGTCCGATTCGCGCGCGGCGCTCGCGGCGGGAGCGTTCGCAGGCGCGGCAGTGATCTTCAAGCCACCGGCGATCTGGCTGGTGCTGGTCGCACTGAGCTTGCTCGTCGGCCGTTCACCGGCTCCGGGCGCGCCGCTCATTGCTCGCGTGAAGGCGGCTCTTCCACCGGTGCTCCGGTTCGGTCTGACGTCGGCGCTCGTGCCCGCGCTGACGTTCGCGTACTTCGGCGCGAAGGGCGCGCTGCCCGCGATGTTCGACATCGTCGTTGGTGCCAACGCCTACTACGTGAAGCACGAACAAGGCGACTCGCCATGGGGAGGCCTCTTCATTTATCACTGGTGCTTCTTCCCGCTGGTGCCGGTCCTGCTGCTCTGCCTCGTCGTCGTGCTCGTCCGGTCGCGCCGCTCCGGCGACCGCGAGACGTTCTCCCGCTATGGGCTCGCCGCGGCCGTGACCGCTGCGGGGTACGCGGCGGTCGTGATGCAAGGGAAGTACTACCTGCTCCACTGGGGCATCATGGTCCCGGCGTGGACGATGGTCAGCGCGAACGCCGCACGAAGCTGGTCGGAGCTGCTCTCGAAGCGCGGTCGCGCGTGGGCGTTCGCGCCGACCTTCACGATGCAGCTCCTCGGGCTCTGGTATCTGGCGATGATCTCCTGCGAAGGTCCGAACATGTGGCGGCTCGGCGTGGTCCACAGCTATCGCTGGAAGACAGGGCAGGAGAGCCGCGAGCTCTTCATCGACCACTTCCAGTGGCCAGGCCTTGGCTTCCACTACAGGAACAGCGAGCGCGCAGGAGACTGGCTTCGCGAGCACACGACGCCGGATGAAACGATCGCCGTCCGAGGCTTCCAGCCGGAGGTCTATGCCGTCGCCCGTCGCCACCATCGTGGCCGCTTCTTCTGGACGACGTTCCTCTCCAACCCCGCAAGGGCATATCGCCGCGAGGAGTGGCTGAAGGAGGACCTGGACGCGATCGCGGCGCACCCGCCGAAGTACGTCGTGGCGCTCACGGGGATCCACGGCGGCCCGGACTCGGCCGAGTACTTCGAGCCTCTTGGCTGGAAGACCACAATCGTCATCGACGAGTTCACGATCATGGAGCACCCTCCGCTTCAGCTTGCAAAACCTGTCGCTCCGTGAAACAGGGACAGGATGAGGCCTGCTTCCTCACGGCGTTCTGCGGCGCTCGTATGCGTGCTCGGGATCGTCGCGTGCACGACCAGCCACGGAGGCAGTGACGCGAGCGAGGCCGTCGAGAACGCCGGAGCAGGCAGCATCCCAGGCCCGCTCGGAGACATCGACGGCGTCCCCACGAGCCCGACGTGTGTCCTTCCCGACGCGCCGCCGAATCCCGTGAAGTCGGTCCGCGTGGCGAGCGCGCTCACCTTCACGCGTCCAACGAGCCTGGCGATCGCCGCGGGCGGCCGCACGTTCGTCGTGGAGCAGCAGGGTCGCATCAAGACGTTCGTCGGTGATGGCGCGACCACCGCCACGACCACCCTGGACATTTCCTCGCGCGTCAAAGCAGACGACATCGAGCCTGGCCTTCTGGGCATCGCGCTGTCTCCGAAGTTCGCGACAACGGGCGAGCTCTTCTACACGTTCATCACGAACGAGAGCGGCAACGAGTCGTGGGCACTCGAGCGCGTGAAGACGGATGGCGCGATCGCAGACCCGAGCACCATCGAGCGCGTCCTCACCATTCCCGACTACCACGGTCACCTCTATGGTGCGTGGGTCGCATTCGGCGCCGACGGGATGCTGTATGCGTCCGCCGGTGAGGGCGACGAATCCGAGCAGAGCTTCCGTGCGCAGAACAAGGGCGACCTCCACGGCAAGCTGCTCCGCATCGACGTGCTGGGTCCGCGACCCTACACAGTGCCCGCCGACAACCCGTTCGTCGGCGTCGCCGGGGTTCGGCCCGAGCTCTGGGCGTACGGGTTTCGCAATCCGTGGAAGTTCGGCTTCGACTCGAAGGATGGCACGCTGTTCGTCTCCGACGTTGGCGCATACGCGCGCGAGGAGGTGAACGTCATCGTGAAGGGCAAGAACTACGGCTGGAACGTGATGGAGGGAACCACGTGCTTCAACGCGGACACATGCGATGCGTCGCAGATTGTCCCGCCTGCGTTCGAGTACCAGCACAACGAGTCCCTCGCGGTCGTCGCAGGCGTGGTGTACCGCGGCTCCAAGATCCCCTCGCTGCAGGGCGCGTTCATCCACGCCGACTGGGCGATGAACTGGATTCGTGCGCTCGACCGACAGCCGGACGGAACGTGGAAGACGCGCTTCCTCGACTGGGGCCGCTGGACGTCGGGCTTCGCCGAGGACCCCGTGTCGCGCGAGCTGTCGCTCGTGGATTTTGTCGACGGTGGCGTGTACCGGCTCGAGCCGAACACGGTGACGCCAATGCCGGCCACGCTCAGCGCCACGGGCTGCGGCGACGCGACGGACCTCTCGAAGGCAGCGAAGGGCTTTCTTGCGTACGACGTGAACATGCCCCTCTGGTCCGATGGCGCGGACAAGCGGCGCTACTTCGCGCTGCCGGTGGGCGGACAGATCACCGTTCGCGAGCACGGGGCCTTTGACCTGCCTCCCGGGAGCGTCGCATTCAAGAGCTTCTCGCTCGCAGGCAAGCCGATCGAGGTGCGCCTGCTCGTGCACCACAAGAGCGGCGAGTGGGCCGGCTACAGCTACATGGTCCGCGACGACGGTAGCGATGCCGATCTCGTGTCGGAGACGACGGACAAGCAGATCGGCAAACAGACCTGGACGTATCCAGGACGATCGCAGTGCTTCGGTTGTCACAATGACTACGCGCACCGGACGCTGGGGCTGGAGACCGCGCAGCTCAATATCGGTTCGCCGAACCAGCTCGACGTGCTGTCGCGCGCGAACGCGTTCAATCCAGCCCTCGCGCCCGCGAGCGCACTGCCTCGCCTCCCGAAGCGCGAAGATCCGGATAGCGACGAATGGACGCGTGCGTACCTGCACGCCAACTGCGGTGTGTGCCATCGCTCGCCCGGCATCCTCATCTCCGGGATGGACATGCGCTACTGGACTTCGTTTGCGGACATGCGCGTCTGCAGGCCGCCGCTCGCGAGCCGCTACGGCGCAAAGGGCGACGTCTTCCAGCCGGGAGATCCCGACGACAGCGTGCTCCTGACGCGCGTCTCCCGTCGCGGCTCGGGTCAGATGCCGCCGCTCGCCTCGCACTCCGCGGACACGTTGGCGGTGAATCGCATCCACGACTGGATCGCACGCACGAAGACGTGCCCCTGACGCGTGCAGGATGAGGGCTACTCCGGCTTCAGTTCGGGCGACGACGAGAGCGAGAACAGTCCCCACATCACGATGGGCGGAAGCACGGACGCGGCGCGGTCCACCACCACGGCCACGGCTGCCGTTGACGGATCTGCGCCGCCCAGCGCCACGAGCATCGACGTGGCGGTGACGCCCACGGCGCCCTCCGAGAAGGGAAGGATCGACAGCACGCCTGCGACGATCGAGGCTGGATACACCAGGAAGACCACACGCAGATCCACCGGCGCGCCGATGCACCACAGCACCAGCGCGAGCTTCGCGAACTCGACGGACCAGATCAGAATGGAAGCCGCAAGCCAGCGCGCCATCTGCGACGGTGAGCCAAGGACGATGTCCCATGCGCCGAAGAGCTCATGCGTCTTGGTGTCCACCAGCTCTGCCGCCTTCTTCATGCGGATGCGCGTGAGCAGACGTACCATGATGCGGGTCGCGGCCTCGCGCAGGCTCTTGCGGCCGAGCACGATCACCGCGGCAAACAGGCCGAGCAGCGCGATGACCGAAGCGACCTTGAGCGACGCAACGCCGGAGCGCGACAGGAGGAAGGTCGCGCCCAGCAAGGTGAGCAGCACGCTGATGAGATCGAGCACCCGCTCCACGATCACGATGCCCGCGCTGTACGTCACCGGTACGCCGAAGCGCGCTGTCATCTTTGGTTTGACGAAGTCTCCAACGCGACCTGGCGTTGCAGCGGACGCAGAGAGCCCAGCCAGGAAGACGCGGATGCCGTCGCGCATGCGGTAGTTCTTCGGCGACGCGTGCGAGAGGAGCGCGTGATAGCGGAGCGCGCGTCCGAAGATGTGCGCGAGCGAGACCACCAGGATCGCGCCCACGTGCCACACGCGCAGGGCCGAGAGCGCCTGGCGCAGCGCCGCCATGTCCAGCGCGCGAAAGGCAAGGACGGCAACGGCACCATAGACGACGATCGCGAGGCCGATGCGCAGCGCGCTTCGCTTCTTCGGGGTCGCCTTCGGCGTCATCGTGCGAGTGGTTAGCACGGGCGATGCGGCAAGGCTCCAATTGAGGCAAAAACACGCGCGAATTGCTTGGAATGGCCGATGTGAGCATGGTAGTTCGCAGCGTCGTGGGAGACCCTCCGCGTGAGATCGCACGGACTGCGTGGGCGCGGCCGCTGCTGATCTTCTTCGGGGCGTTGTTCGCGTTCACGTGCGGCTTCAACTTCTCGTTCAACCACTGGTACGCGCGCGGGCCCATGCTGCTCGACGCGGGCTGGCACTCCGGCGTGATCTTCCACCGCGGCTGGGATCCGCAGTCGATGCTCATCGAGTATCCGGCTCCGCGAGCGTTCTTCAGCTTCCACCTGTCGCCGTTCATGTCGTTCTTCGGCGTGCTCAGCACGTGGTTCCCCGGAGACCGCGCCATGTATTACTGCATCGTGCACGGTCTGGTGTACGCGCCGCTGGGCGCAGCCGCAGCAACCATGCTCCCGGAGCGCACACGCGCGGGCGAGGCGGCGCTCGCGATGCTCTCGGGCGTGTGCGCGTTAATGTCGGGTCAGGCGCTCTCGTGCATGGGGTATCCGCACCTGGAGCCGTTCGTCCCGGCGGCCATCGCAATGATGCTCGCGGCCATGGTCCGGGGACAGGCGCGGTGGGCGGTGGTGTGGCTCTTGCTGTGCACCACGTTGCGTGAGGACGCTGGCTTCCACGCAGCATCGTTCCTGTTCGCGGGGCTCGCGTGCAACGTCACCAAGCGCCCGCTGCCGCTCTCCACGCGGCGCCTGCTCGCGCTGACGGCGCTGGCGTTCGGGATCTCGGTCGTCATCTTCATCGCGCAGAAGACTCTGTGGCCCGGCCCCGGGCTCTTTCGCGAGGAGTACCTGGGTGAGCCCGCCTACGCGCACCTGACGTCCGCTGAGATGCAGAAGCGCCTGAGCGAGTTCTACGAGCGCTGCGGCTACGTCTACGCGCCGCTCGTTGCGACGATCGTGATCGCCATCATCCGTCGGGACCCACGCTACCTCCTTGGGTGGCTCGTGGAGCTGCCGTGGCTCCTCGTGAACATCCTGGCAAAGCAGCCGAGCAAGGCGCGGTTCGAGCTCTACGCGGGCTTTCCGTTCATCGCGTCGGCGTTCTGGGTGCTCGTCTACGCGCATGTCGACGTCATGAACACGAAGCCTGCGCGCTTCGTGATGCTGCGCAGGTGGCTGCCGTATCTCGCCGTGACGCTGCTCTCCACGGTCGTGGCGTGGCGTCAAGGCGGCTGGCTGCCGGGCGTGATGGAGGACTCGCTTGTTCGCGTCACGACGGATCGCCGCGCCGTGGAGACCGTCGCGAACAGGCTACGCGCGAACCCGAATCCCACGGGTCACACGCGCGTCGACGTGGCGATGGCTGCGTGGACGACAGAATCGATCGCGCCGAAGCAGCTGATCACCGAACGGCCTCCGGAGGGCCTTCGCGGGACCGACGAGTTCTACTTCTTCCGCTACGGCTTCGACTCCGGCATGTACCCCACGTGGCTCGCGCAGGAGCCTGCGCTGGAACACTGCGGCGCGCTCGGGGTCACGCCTGTGCGGTGGTGCGGTCGCGGCCCTCTTCCATCGGGCTTCGAAGCCATGTCGCCGCTGCTCGAGCGTGCCGTTGTCGCGCCCTCCGTGCGCCGCGTGAAGCACTCCTTCGTGTTCCCGCAGGGAAGCGCGGACGACATCTTGATCCTGTTCGGGCTGCAAGGGATGCCACCCGGCGACTATCGCGCGACGTGGGCCTACCATGCCGACGGCTGCGCGGACGGCGGCGGAGGCGTGTTCGACGTATGGCACGGCGGCACGACCATCGCGCAGACACGCGGCGCGCCGAACGGCACGGCAGCGACGCTCACGTTCCGCGTGGCCCCATCCGAGCCCGAAGGCTGGGAGATGCGCGCAGCCGCGTGGCGCTGCTCGGTCACCATCGACGATCTCCGCGTCGCGGTCGACACGCCCGCCACGGTCTCTCAGATCGGAAGCGCCAGCGCACGAGCGGGGGCGAGTCGCGACGCACTCGAGCCGCTGGGGCCGCGGCTACGCAAGATCGCCGAGAGCGCGGGGACGACGCGAATCGATCCGGCGCTCGCTGCGTGGGCAAACGCCGTGCTGCTACGGACCGAAGAGCTCGGCACGCCGCGTGGCCTCGGGGACGCGGGCGCCGTGTTCTTCTTCCGCGAAGGCGCGGAGGCGCAGCGCATGCTCGGGTGGCTCGCCGCGAGCCCTGCGCTCGATCATTGCGGCATGCTGCCTTCTACAGAGGCGCTGTTCTGTGGCGAGCGCGGCTTGCCCGATGGCTTCGTCCCGAGCTCGCCCTTCCTGGCGCGCGCCATCATCGGCGGGGTCACGCGCACACCATCGGGAACCATCGCGATGCCCGCGGCTCGGCCCTCTGCGAACCAGGACCCGCAGATCGCCGTGTGGGGTCCGTTCGCAAGCCTCCTGCCCGGAGACTACCGCGCCACGTGGACGTATCACGCGAGCGGCTGCGCCGACGACGCAACGGGTCTGTTCGACGTTGCGCGCGCGAGCATCGGCGTGGCGAACGTGCTTGGCAAGTCGACCGAGCACGATGCAAACGTCGTGTTCCACGTGGACCCGACGACGACGGAGCGCTGGGAATTCCGCGCGTTTCGCTGGCCCTGTCCCGTCACTCTCGACGACCTCCGGGTCGCGCCTGCGGGCGGTGGTCGGATTGCGCCGGAAAACCCCCTGTGATAGTTCGGCTTCCGCATGGTTCGGTCCCGCATCGAGGTCTCGCTCGCCGCGCCCGCCTACAACGAGGGTGAGGGTATCGAGGAGGTCGTGCTCGAGTGGGTGGGCTATCTCCGCGCGCGGCTCGCGCCAGGCGCGTTCGAGATCGTCGTCTGCAACGACGGCAGCAAGGACGACACTGGCGACGTGCTGGACCGCCTCGCAGCTCGATATCCCGAACTGAAGCCCGTGCATCATGCACGCAATCAGGGCGCGTCCGCCGCGTTGATCACGGCGATCCAGAGCACCACGAAGCCGTGGGTTCTCCTCATCGACTCCGACGGGCAGTTCCCGGTCGACAACCTGGATCGCTTCCTTTCCGCCTGGGACGACAGCGTGGACGCGTACCTGGGGGTGCGTCCCGACAAGAAGGACAAGCTCTTCTCGCGCGCCGGCTCGTGGGCGAGCGGCCAGATGTGCAACGTCATCCACGGCTCGCATTTTCGCGACTTCAACTCCGCGTTCAAGCTCGTGCGCGGTCCGCTGCTCCGTGCGATGCGTCTGGAGGCGAAGGGCCTGAACTACTCCACGGAGGCAACGTCGAAGCTGATCGAGAGCGGCGCCCGTTTGAAGGAGGTGGAGGTCACGCACCGTCCGCGCATACGCGGGCAGAGCAGCATGCGCCTGCTCCGCGGTGGCGTTCATCGCGGGCTCTTCGTGTCGTACCTGGGCATGCGCCAGCTGCTCCTCAAGATGGAAGTCATCTCGTCGCCAAAAGCTCCAGACTCGCGCGCCGAAAAGGGGAGCTCGTAGATGGCGTCCCCGAATCCGAGCAAGCTCTCGGTGGCGCTCTTCTCCGGCGGCCGCGGCACCGCCACCATCACCCGCGAGATCCTGCGGCACTCGAACATCGAGCTCAGTCTCCTCGTCAACGCATACGACGACGGCCTCTCCACGGGGGAGCTCCGCGACTTCATTCCTGGCATGCTGGGGCCCAGCGACTTCCGGAAGAACCTCTCCTACCTGCTCGACCTCTACTCCGAGCAGCAATTTGTGCTCGAGCGCGTCATCGAGTACCGCCTGCCGAAGGATTTCGGTCCGCGCCACCTGGACGAGCTCAACGAGATCGTCGCGCAACAGGGGGCCCGCGAGGCGCCGCTGCTTCCGTACATCCGCGAGAACCTCGGCGCGCTCGACGCGCCCGTGCGTTCGGCTGTGATGGACTTCCTCCGCATCTTCCTCACGTTCGCAAGGAAGCAGCCAAGGCCGTTCAACTTCGTCGACTGTTCGCTCGGCAACCTGGTCTTCGCCGGCGCGTACCTGAAGAACGACCGTGACTTCAACCGCGCGACCGAGGAGCTCGCCACGCTGTTCGGCTCGAAGGCGAACCTCATCAACGTCACGCGCGGCGAGAACCGCGTGCTCGTTGCGCTGAAGGAGGACGGAGAGATCCTGGCGCGCGAGGCAACGATCGTGAATGCCCAGAGCGCGTCGAAGATCGTCGAGCTCTATCTGCTCGAGCGCCCCATTCCACCCGCGACCCTGACGGAGCTCGCGCCGCTCGCGCTCGAGGAGAAGCGGAGGCGGCTCAGCGCAATGGAGGCACCCGTCTCGATCTCCGAGAAGGCCAAGGAGGCGCTGCTGTCCGCGGACATCATCGTCTACGGCCCGGGTACGCAGCACTCTTCGCTCTTCCCCAGCTACAAGACTGTGGGCGTTCGCGAGGCGATACGCGGCAGCCGTGCGCGCGTGAAGGCGTTCATCTGCAACCTGGAATGGGACCACGACATCCGGGGCCTCTCCGCCGCGGATCTCGTCGACTCGGCGCTGCGTCTGCTCGGCGATCCAGAGAACGAGGAGCGCCTCGTAACGCATGTACTCTACAACCCCACCGACGGCACACGGCCGAACGCGCTGCCGCTCGGCGCGCCGTCCGAGGGTCGCCTGAAGCACGTGAAGATCATCCAGGGCGCGCTGGAGAACCCCGCCAAACGTGGCGTCCACAGCGGCCGGGCGATCGTGAAGTGCCTGCGCGAGACGTTCGAGCGCGAGGTGAACTTCGGAAAGCGCGAGCTCGACGTCTACGTGGACCTGAACGAGCGCTCCATCGCGCTCGACTACTTGCTCCAGGAGTTCCTCGAGCTGCCATGGCACGAGTCGTTCTCGCGGGTGCGGCTCACGCTGAACCACGTGGAGCTCCCCAAGCTCGATCTCCCCGCGCACCTGGAGATCACCACCAGCGACCAGGACAGCGCATTCACCGACGTGAACGTCTTCTTCCGCTGGCTCGAGTCCGGGAGCACGGGCTACCTGGCCACGATCGCGGGCGACGGCGAGTACCGCCTTGCCGACGTTCTCTCCAGCATCACGCTGCTCGACTCCTCCACCTTTGGCGCCGTGTATGGCTCGCGCAATCAGAGCCGCCGGCAGTTCATGAAGTCACTCAACGCAGCCTACGGTGAGTCGAATTTTCTCTACTACAGCAGCTGGGCCACCGCGCTCGCGCTGGCGGCTGTGTTCGGCGCGCGCCATCAGGTGATCTTCTCGGACCCGCTCACGGGCTTCCGCGTGTTCAAGCGCTCCGCCCTGGCCGACGCGCTTCGTGCGCTTCCGCGTGGCAAGCGGCCCGCCGGGGCGATGGGCATCACGCGCGCGCTGGTGCAGGCCGACGTGGAGATCGCAGAGGTGCCGATCTCCTACCGCACCTTCAAGGGCTTCACGAACGTGAGGTGGCGGATCACGCGCGGCCTCAAGAACGCGTGGAGCGCCATTGCGCCGCGGAGCTGAGGGGAGAGGGCGAAACGCATGACGAACGCGCTCGCCGGTAAGACCCGGTTTCTCTTCGATCTGGATGGAACGCTCGTGGACTCCGCTTCGCTCCACGCACGCGCCTACGTGGGCGTTCTCCAGCGTGTCGCCCCTGCGCTGGCCGCCACGTTCGACTACGAGAAGCTCGCTGGGAAGACCACGCGGCTCGCGTTCGCCGAGATGGGCTTCCCCGAACCGCAGCTCCCCGTGCTTGTCGCGGAGAAGCAGCGCGCATACCTGGACGCGCTCGACGCCGGCGCGCTCGCGGTGCTTCCGTTCGCGCACGAGCTCCTGGCGTGGCTCGCAGGCGAGGGCCACACCATGTACCTGGTCACGAGCGCGAGCCGCCGCTCCACCACGCGCGTGCTGGAGGCCACGGGCATCGGCAGGCACTTCGTGGATGTCGTCACGGGAGACGACGTGGCGCACGGAAAGCCGGCGCCGGACGGCTATCGCCGCATCGTCACCGAGCACGCGCTCGACCCGAAGAGCGCGCTCGTGATCGAGGACGCGGTGGCCGGCCTCATGTCTGCTGCCGCAGCCGGCGTCGATGCTGTGACGGTGCATGCAACTGCGCCGCTCGCTGCGCCGTCGCTCGCCACGTTCAAGACGCTCGCGGAGCTGCGCACGGCCCTCGCGGCGGGGTGAGCATGGCGAACGCGCGCGTCTCGTTCTAGACTCCACGCCGTGCGAACTTGCGTGGTCATTCCAGCCGCGGGACGTGGCACCCGCCTTGGGCTCGACGTCCCGAAGATCCTGGTGCCGATCCTGGCCGACGTCACCGTGTGGGACGTGCTCCGACGCAGCTCGCTTGCCGTCGCCGATCACGTCCACGTGATCGTGTCACCTTCCGGAGAGGCCGCCTTCGCAAGCGCCGCCAGGGTGGACATCGACGCGGGACGCGTGAGTCACTCGCTCCAGCCCGAGCCGCTGGGCATGGGCGACGCCGTCTTTCGTGCGGGGCCGGTGTTCTCCGCGTACGATGCGATGATCGTCATGTGGGGCGATCAGGTGGGGGTGTCTGCCGCGACGCTCGCACGCGTACGGGCTGCGCTCGATGCGGCCACGGGCGACGTGATCGCGCTGCCGCTGGCGACCACGTCCGCGCCGTACGTTCACTACGAGGTCGACGCGAACGGCAAGCTGTCCGGGGTGCTGCAGTCGCGCGAGGGTGACGCGATGCCTGCCGTGGGAGAGGCCGACGTCGGCGTGTTCGGGCTCACGACCCGCGGGCTCCGGGAGCACTACTCGGCGTACACGGCCCGCGGGATCGTCGGGAAGAAGACGCGAGAGGCGAACTTCCTTCCGTTCATGCCGTTCCTTGCGCAGGAGCGCAGCTTCGCCGTCACGTTCCTTCCTGGAATCTCACCGGGAGAGGCACGGGGCATCAACACCAGAGAGGACCTGGAGTACTTCCGCGTCCAGCTGCAGCAGGAAGAGAGAACATGAGCGACGTCATGCTGGTCACCGGAGGCGCGGGCTTCATCGGAAGTCACATCGCGGAGCGCCTGGTCGCCGACGGCCACAAGGTCCGCGTCCTCGACAACCTCACGCAGGGGCGCCGCGAGTGGGTGCCCGCGAAGGCCGAGTTCATCGAGGGCGACATCACGGACGCCGCGCTCTGCAAGCGCATCTGCCTGGACGCCGTGGGCGTGTTCCACACCGCCGCCATGAGCAAGGTCGGCCCCTCGATCGACAAGATCGAGTTCTGCACGGAACAGAACGTGAACGGCACGCAGAACATGCTCATCGCCGCGCGCGACGCGAAGGTGAAGCGATTCGTGTATTGTGCATCTTCCACGTACTACGGAAACCGAGCCGCGCCGCAGCAGGAGGACATGCTGCCGGACTGCCTGAACCCGTACGCGCTCTCCAAGTATGTCGGCGAGCAGTACTGCGAGATGTTCTCGAAGCTCTACAAGCTGCCCACGCTCTGTCTGCGCTACTTCAACGTGTACGGACCGCGACAGCCCAGTGAGGGCGCTTATGCGCTCGTCCTGGGCGTGTTCCTGCGCCAGTCGCGCAAGGGCGAGCCGCTCACCATCCACGGCGCAGGCGACCAGCGGCGTGATTTTGTCCACGTGAGGGACGTGGTCGAGGCAAACCTCGCGGCGTTCCGGAGCAGCGCGGAGGGCGTGTCGCTCAACGTGGGCTCCGGCGTGAACTACTCCGTGAAGGAGATCGCCGACATGATCTCGAAGAACCAGGTGCACGGTCCGCGTCGCGCCGGGGACGCCGAGATCACGCTGGCGGACCTGACGCGCATCAAGAAGGTGCTCGCCTGGGAGGCGAAGGTGCCGTTCGCGAACGGCGTCCGCGAGCTCATGGAAGAGAAGAGCTAGCCAGGCCCCGCGTCGCCCGCGCCGCCATCTGCGTTGCAGGCTGCGATCTCGGGGATGATCAGCACTGGCCGAAGGTCGTCGGCAGGCACGTCGGCCAGCGTGGCCATGGCCTTGCTGCATTCGTTCTCCGCTGCCAGCGTGATCGCCACGCCCACCGTACCGTTCAGTCGCTGCAGCTCCTCATCGCCGGTGATCTCGCGTCGCGCATTCTGCCCGTCCGAGAGCACCTTGAGCGCGGCCTCGAAATGCGTGCGCGCCGGTGCGAAGTGCTTCTGTCCGAGCTCGGCCCAGCCCAGGCCCAGATGGCCCTCCAGGGGTGAGATCGGGAGCAGGCTCGTGAAGCGCTCGATCGCGACGCTCGTGTCGCCGTTCTGGAGCGCGAACTGCGCGGACCGGAGCGCCAGCGTCGGGTGGTTCTCGGACCGCGAGGCCCGTGTCATGTAGTCCTTGCCGCGGCTCACGTTCCGCAGCGACATCTCGTACTCGGCGCGGTACGCGTCCACCTGGCCGCGGTTCGCCTCGAGCTCCTGCATCACGCGCTCGGGATCCGCGTTGTCGGGCACGCCGTCATCCTCGATTGGGCCGAACATGGCCTGGCCACGCGTCTTCCCACGCGCGGCATACGTCAGCGAAATGCGGAAGCGGATGGCAGGCACGTTCAGCAGCGGCAAGCGATCCTGTCGCAAGGCGCCGGGGTACACGTTCGGCGCGAACTTGTCCTTGAGCGCGCCGAGATCAAGCTCGAACGTGGACCACGCGCCGCGCGTCCCGGGGATGACCACGTAGCGCGATCCTTCCGCGAGTCGGCCTTCGCCAGGCTCACCGCCCAGCAGCGCGAAGACGCGCTCCGAGCCGATGTACAGCATGACGCCGTACCGCTCGTCGAAGGCCGGGGCGCGGTTCGAGTCGGGAGGAGGGAAGGCGGAGATGCGCACGCGGCCGCGGTAGAACGCGCCCTCGAGCGATACCTGGATGACGTGGTCCTGCGCGGTGGCATCGCCTTGTCGCGTGCGTGGTCCGGCCGTGGCCGCGGCAAAGCAGGTGGGCAAGATGGTGCAGAACTGGTGCCTGCGCGCCTCCGCAGTTTGTTCGTCCGGATCCAGCGACAGCACGATCCCCGCGTGGTCGTCGTTGACGGCCGCGAATGCGCCAGGGCTTCCGTCCTCCGTCACGAACCAGAAGGTGGGCACGCCGTTCGCGAGGTCCCAGTAGCGGAAGGTAGGATTGGGGATCGCATCAGGCGCGCGTTGCGACTTGTCCGCGCGGATGACAACGGTGCTGCGGGCGTCAGAGCCGATGTCCGTGACAGTGACGCGGGCGCCCGAGATGGCATCGAACTCGGAGGAGCGATGGAGCGCCGAGATCGAGAACACGTCGGCCGCGCCCGGTGGAAGCTCGTGCGGGCCCTTGTCGATGCGCCACGGCAGCGGCTGGAAGTTCAGTCCCTGCACCCAGAAGCGCGGCGACACCGTACGGCCGGTGTTGTTGGTGAGCTTCACGTCCAGGCGAATGGCGCGCTCGTCCATCGTGCGGATGGGGTTCTGGATGACCATCCCCAGATCGTCGGCGTGCGCCCTTCCGAAGGCGATGCCGAAGACGATGAGCGCACACGCGGCAGCGGCAAAAGCCAGCACGCGTCGTCGCGGAAATGGCAGCGACGGGAGCTCCTTCGGTGGATTCGAGACGAGGTCGATCGCAAAGGGAAAGAAATTGAAGAACCAGTAGGAGGAGAGGCTCCGGTAGTTGAAGAAGAACGCAATGCTCGGCGCGATCCAGATCAGGTTCTTGTAGCGACGCTCCCTGGCGATCACGGCAATGAGCGCCACGTACACGCCCCAGAAGGCGACCGCGAACGCCCATTTCGGGAGGGACAGGCCGGACTGGAAGACGAACGCCGAGGGACCACCACCGAACGGCACCATGTCCCTCAGGAGTGACTCCACGATGCCGCCGACCCAATCAGCCGGGCCCCAGAGCACGAATGGCAGATTGAACGCGATCGCGACGGCGGCCGTCACACCGAAGAAGCGCGCCACGGTCCGTCTGCGTTCTTCTCTGGGGCACTCGTGCCAGAGGCGCACCAGGATGAATGGCGCGATGAGCCATGCGTGCTGCTTGCACGCACACGCCAGACCGAAGAAGAGCGCCGGTGCCCACTTCCGTCCCCACGTCGCGACGACGGCGCAGAGGAACAGCGCCCAGATCGAGTCCGTCACGCCGCCGAGCGCGAAGCCAAGGAAGTCCGGGTTCGCAACGAACGGCAGAAGGACGATTGCGCGGAGAGCCTTTGGCGTCCGGAAGTACAGAATGCCCACACACCCGATCAGCGCGGCCGCGTAGACGAAGCGCGAATCCACGTGGAGCGCAACGAACGGCACGAGGACGAGGAATGACAGGCTCGGATACGCGAGCTTGTCGGACAGCCCGCCGTCACGCAGCGGCGTCTGGAGATCGCTCGGCAGATGATGGAGCGAGTACGCGCCGTAGAGCGACTCCGCGTACGGATTGCGGCCGCGGATGAGGATGCGTGCTGCGTTGTCCATGAAGGCGTGGGCGTCCGTGAGCCAGCCATACGGCGTGCGCGCGCGCACCAGCGCATCAGCGACCGAGTACGAGACAACGAAGAACGCGAAGAAGGCGAACGCTGCACGACCTCGGAACGCGAACGAGGCGCGGCTGGAGACGCTCATCACCATGGCGCAGATTCCGAGCCCGTACCCGGTCACGTAGAGGGCGATGGCGGCCGCGCTGTCTCGTGGAAGGCCCAGCTGCTCGATGTTGAGCGCGTACTTCCAGGAGAGCGCACCGAAGACGAGCCACAGCAGACGGCCGTAGATCTCGCCGGGCGCTTTCGCCGTCGTGTCGTCCACTAGCGCCTTCGGAGCGACGGGAAGAACGGCTTCACTTGTTCTTCCTGGACAGGTGCTGCTTCACGGCGTTCTGGATCGCGCCGCTCACGTCGCGGCTCTTTTCCAGCTTCTTCAGGTCCGACTCACGCATGAACGAAACCAGACGCGAGCCGAACACGAACGGCGTACGCGGGTTCGAGACGAGGTTCAGCTTGATCTGGTACGCGCGCGTCCAGTCGCGGTCGCTCGCGATGATCCGGAGCACGTCCTCGGACGTGTTGCGGTTCGCGCTGATGCGCGTGACCTCGTTCTCGTTCATGCCGGGCGCCTTGATGGCGGCCTCGCGGACGATGGGGTTCGCATCGCGGATGGCGAGCATGCGATCCTTGGAGTCGCCCAGGAGCGCACGGCGCACCTTTGCGCTGGTGTTCAGCTCCTGGAAGGTGAGCACACGCTGGACCTGGGTGTCCTTGATCTTCTCCTCGCCGGTCTCCTCGTCGATCTCGTGCGTGTCCTCGTCATTGGTCTTGTCGGTCGCGGCGATCTCTTCGGCCTTCGCGAATGCAACGTCGTCGTAGGTGCGCTCCTCGCTCGGCTCGGCGATGAGCTCGCCCTGGATCGCGGCGACGGCCTGCGCGAAGCCTGGGATGTTGAGCGTCATGTTGTTGCGCGCGGCGAGCTCGATCATGCGATCGGCGGTGCTCATGCGCGTCGCCTTGTTCATGTACAGGTTCTCGATGATCTCGCCGCAGCGGAGCAAGCGCTCCTCGTTCGTGGAGATGAGCTCCGCGACGGCCTCGCTTGCGTGCTTCGCGAGCTCCGCGACCGTGAGGTCGTGAAGGCGCGGGTGCATGATCACACGCTGAGCGATCTCCGGATTCTTCGCGTAGAAGGGGGCGATCGCGTGCAGGGCGCCGGGGTGCAGGTCCGACGCCAGCGCGCCGTTCAGCACGGGCATCGGCAGCTTCTCGAGCGAGGCGCGTGCCGTCGCTGCGAGTGGGTCGTTCCCGAGAGAGAGCACCACACAGACGGACAGGGCTTCGTTCGGCTTCAGACCGGGCGCGATCGCCCTCGCGGCCAGGTTGCGCAGCGGCGGCGGGCCTGCCGGGTCAAGCAGCTTCTGGGCGACCGCCGACAACGTGGTGACGTCGATCGTGAACAGGTCAGGAGGTGATGCTTGGGGGTCGGACATGGGCCAACACCTACTTATCGTGTTTTCGGGGGCCAGACCCGGAGAAAAAAGCGCTTCCGAGGGGGCGAAACGTGGTTACTCTGGACACGTTGCGTTGTCTGCATCGCGTGCAGGCAACACGTGGGTGAGTCGATCTAGCCAGGTCACTGGAGCAAGCGAGCAAGCGATGGGAGTAGTGAACTTCATCCAGAACGGCGTCCGCGAAATGATGATCGCGCGGCCCGATCCGTACAAGCAGCTCATCATCTACAAGCATCCAAACCAGAACATCCCGATGTACTCGCAGCTCACCGTCGACATGGACGAGTGCGCGGTGTTCTTCAGGGACGGACGGCTCGGCGGTGCTGGTGGCCCGCAGACGGCGATCTTCCCGCCGGGGCGCCACACGCTGCAGACGCAGAACCTCCCCATCCTGAACCAGTTCGTACAGGGCTTCACCGGCGGCAACGTCTTCATCGCGGAGGTGTTCTTCATCAAGACCACGCCGGTCCGCGGCGTGACCATGGGCGGCACCGTCGGCGAGTTCGAGGACCCGAAGACCAACATCCAGGTGCCGCTGCGCATCTTCGGTGAGTTCTCCGTCGTGGTCACGGACCCGGCGCGCTTCATCATCGACTACGCGGGTCAGGCCGGTCAGGGCGACAACGAGAGCGTCCTCAAGATCGTGCGCGACAAGTTCATGATGAGCGTGTCCACCGTCATGAGCGAGCTGTGCGAGGCCGACACGAAGGGCCTCATGAGCGTGCTCAACAAGCGCGAGCAGCTCGCCCAGGCGTTCATCGCCCGCGCGCCGAGCCTGAACGACATCGGCGTGCGCATCCTCGAAGTCACGCGCATCGAGCCGAACGTCCCGGACGAGTTCCTCGAGGAGCTGCGTGAGGCCCAGCGCGAGCTCGCCGAGGCGAAGCGCGAGGTGAAGAAGAAGCAGATCGCGATCGAAGGCGCGGCCGCGGATGCCGCCGCCAAGCAGTACGAGCTCGATCAGAAGTACGGCCAGGACGCACGCTACGTGCAGAACCTCGCGGGCAGCTATCAGGGCTTCGCCGCGGGGCAGGCCATGATGGGCGCGGGGCAGGGCATGGCCGAGCATGGCGTCGGCGGCGGCATCGCTGGCGCCGGGATGCAGATGGCCGTGGGCATGAACATGGGCAACGCCATGGCCGGAGGCCTGATGGGGGGTGCGGCTCCTGGCGCGGGCGGTGCTCCTGGTGCGGGCGGCGGCGCCGGTCCGCAGTTCAGTCCGGGTGGTGTGCTCGTGATCTGCACGCAGTGCCAGGCCAAGCAGCCCGGCGGGAAGTTCTGCGCGGAGTGCGGCACGCCGCTCGCGCAGCCCAAGAAGTACTGCATCGGCTGCGGCGCGGAGCTCTTGCCCGCGGCGAAATTCTGCGCAGGGTGCGGCTCCCGCGCGGGCGCGCCTGCTGGCGGGCCCATCAGCGGCGCTGGTCCCGCTGGCCCTGCTGGCCCTGCTCCCGGCGGTTGACGGATAGACCTTGGCCAAGCAGCGAATCCTGCTCGTAGACGCCGATCCTCGGAGCGTCCGTGTCCTCGAAGTGAGCCTGCGTCAGGCAGGCTACAACGTGACCACGGCGACCGAAGGAGAGGCTGCGCTCGACATGGTCTCGCACCAGCAGCCCGATCTCGTCATCTGCGATACCCGGCTGCCCAAGATGGACGGCTATGCGTTCGTGCGCGCGCTGAAGAAGCAGCCGGACACGCGCACGATCCCGGTCGTGTTCCTCGCGAATCAGAAGAGCGTCGAGGACAAGATCCGCGGGCTCGAGCTGGGTGTGGAGGACTACCTCACGAAGCCCATCTTCGTGCGCGAGCTGCTCGCACGCGTGTCGCTCATCTTCGCACGTCGAACGCAAGAGAGCATGGCGCGCGTGCAGCTCGGGGGCGGCAAGACGCACTTCGTCGGCACCATCCGCGAGATCACAGTCATCGATCTCCTGCAGACGTTCGAGGTCTCGCGCAAGAGCGGCACCATTCACCTGCAGAACGGCAAGCACTCGGCGCACATCTACTTCCGCGACGGCAAGGCCATCGACGCCGAGGTCGGGCTCCTGCGCGGCGAAGAGGCGGTCTATCGCGTGCTCGTCTGGAGCGACGCCGACTTCGAGGTCGACTTCGACACACCCCAGAACGAGGACATCGTCGTGGGCTCCACGCAGGCCGTGCTGATGGAGGGCATGCGCCGCGTCGACGAATGGGGCCGCGTGTCGGAGGAGCTCCCGCCGCTGGAGACAGTGCTGGAGCTCGACAACGAGCTGCTCGTCCAGCGCCTGTCGGAGATCCCCGACGAGCTGAACGGCATCCTGCGGCTCTTCGATGGCAGGCGAACGATCCTCGAGATCGTGGACGAGTCACCCTTCGAGGACATCTCCACGCTCTCCACGATCGCAAAGCTCTTCTTCGAGGGGCTGCTCACGAAGACGAAGCAGCCCGTGCATGTGGAGGCGGTGGTCCCCTCCACGGAGACCTCCCAGGTAACCAGGTTGCCCACGGCGCCCATAGGGACGCCCGGCGATCCCGTGGTCCCCGAGTCCGAGCGTGATGTCGGGCTCGACAGCGCAGGTGACAGCGGGCGGGACAGCACGAGTGACAGCGGGCGCGCCACGCCAGAGCAGCCAGTGCCTTCGCGCACGCGCACCTCTTCGCCCGACGACAACCGTCCCTCGTTCACGAAGACGCTCGTCATGCCAACGGCCGCCTCCGTTCCGACAGTGCCCGTGCCCTCGGAGCCCGGCAAGGATGCGCGCCGGTCGGAGCCCGACGTCGTGCTGGGCTCGCCCGCGAACGCTGATCCATTTGGCGCCACCGCCCGCGAACAAAAATACGTTCCGGCTGGCCAGAAGACCATGCCGATGGCGGTGGTCACGTTCCCGGAGGCGAAGGCGGTTTCAGGCGGTGACCTGTCGCCGCTTGCCGAGTCGAAGCGCGAAGGCAGCAACGCAGTCGTCGCGGAGGCGGCCACGGCGTCGCACGACTCCAATTCGAAGACCCCCTTTGCGAACCGCGTCGACGAAGAGCTCGTCTTCGAGAAGGCGCCACGGAGCCTCTCGTTCCATCCGCCGCCACCGACTTCGCACGATGACGTGACGGACCGCGACGCCAGGCCGAACAAGCCGGTGCGGACCGTCACGCACCATGATGACGAACCGGATGACCACGACCAGCCAAAGCCCACCGTCTCCGGCGCACGCACGGTCTGGATCGGCGCGATCGTGGTGGTGATGGTGGTGCTCGCGCTCATCCTGGGTCGCAGGCTGATCCGCGGCCAGTACGATACGAAGGAAGGCCTCACGGTCATGGAGGGCCATGGGACCGAGCCCTCCTCCACGCCACCCAACCTCACGAGTGCGGCTCCGCCGCCGCCAGCGAGCGCTCCCCCAGCCATGTTGGATCTGGATGACCCGGTGGACGCGGGCGGGCCGCCGGTCCGCAGCCCGACGGCCCCTATCGTGTTCGATGCAGGAAACGGCCGGGTGCTCGTGGTTCCACTTCATGGCCCCAACGCGCAGAACCGCGGCGACGCCATGAAGAGCAAGGCAGCACGCGACCTCGAAGGCGGCTTCTTCGTGCGCGCCGCGGACCTCGCGAAGCGCTCGACGGAGGAGACACCCGCCGACCCCGAGGGCTGGCTCATCCTCGGCGCCGCGTACCAGGCCATGGGCCGCGCCGATCTCGCCCGCAGCGCGTACCAGCAGTGCGTGGTGAAGGCCAGCGGTCCACGCTCGAGCGAGTGCCGCGCCCTCCTCGCGGAGTAGCCGCGGAGTAGCCGCCGAGTAGCGCTCGCTGTGGCGCCGCAGTCAGCGGCGACGTGTGCGCGGGTCGAGGATGCCGTACAGGCCGTCCGCCACCATGTTCGAGACGACGATCGCCGCGGACGTGATGATCACGCAGCCCTGCACGAGCGGCCCATCACGATCCAGGATTGCAGTCACGGACAGCGAGCCGAGTCCGGGCCATCGGAAGAGGCTCTCCGTCACGATGGCGCCACCGACCAGACCGCCCAGGTCGAGCGCGATCAGCGTCACCAGCGGCAACGCGACGTTCGCGAGCGCGTGACGTACGACGCCGAGCTCCGATGCGCCCTTCGCGCGCGCCGTCCGCACGTAGTCGCGCAGTAGCTCCGCGCGCATCTCGTCCCGCACGACACGCGTGTAGTAGGCGGCGCCGAAGAGACCCAGGGTGAGCGCAGGCAGCACGATGCATGTGGCGTGCTCCGCGAACGTCTTCCCGAAGCCGTCGAGCGGCAAGAGGTTCAGCCGGTACGCAAGCAACCACTGGAGAAACAAGCCCAGAATGAACGTGGGCGCGCTCACGCCGAGCAGGCTTGCGGTGACGGTCGCGGTGTCGGCCGCAGACCCTCGTCGCTTGGCCGAGAACGCTCCGGCCGACACACCAAAGAGGACCTGCAGGAAGACCGCGACGACTGCGAGCGCGAGCGTGCGAGGCAGCCGTTCGCCCAGGATGGTGAGCACGGGCCTTCGCTGCTGGTAGCTCTTGCCCAGATCCACGTGGAGCGGACCGAGCGTGCCGCAGGTCTTGTGCGCGGCGTCCGTGTCGGGCAGCGAGCTCACATGCAGGAGCCGCGAGAGGAACAGGCCATAGCGGACGGTCGCAGGGCGATCGAGCCCGAGGTCCTTCTTGATGCGCGCGACGTCCTCCGGACGCGCCTGGGGACCTGCGACCATGCGCGCCGGATCGCTCGGCAGCACGTTCGACGCAATGAACGACAGCGTGACGGCCGCCCACACGACGAACACCACGTACGCGAGCCGTCGGAGCGCAGCCTTCACCATGACTACGGCCACCTCGGAAGAATGGCGGCGGGGGAGAGGCCCACGCGTGACAGCGCCGTGCGGGCGCCTTCGCCTGCGCGGTCCAGGTACGAAAACTTCACGTCATGCGTCCACACGGGATGCGTTCGGTAGTTCTTCACGTAGGGCTGATGCACATCGTAGAAGCGGTAGTAGTGCGTGAACGCCCACGGCGCGTCGTCGCAGATCTTCTTCTGGATGTCGTGGTAGAGCGTCGCGCGCCGGCCGGGGCTGAGCTCGTGCTTCGCGCGGTCCATCAGGTCGTCCGCGGTCTTGCTCGCGTAGAAGGCGTAGTTGGACGAGTCCTCGTCGTTGATCGCGCGCGAGTGGAACAGCGTGTCGGTGAAGTCGCTCGGGTCGGGAAAATCCTGGTTCCAGCCGGCGGGCGCGAACGCAGTGGTCTTCCTGCGGCCGAGCAGCGCCAGGTACGTGGGGTAGTTCACCACGCGCATCTGGATCCGGATGCCGATCTTCGCGAGATCTTGCTCCAGCACCTGCGCGGTGTAGCTCGAGAGCCCCTGCTGATAGAGCGTGTACGGGATGGGGTCCGGATAGCCGCCGGTCTTCGTCGCCGGATCGTACGGGTAGCCAGCCTTCTTCATGTGCTCGAGGGCGGCGTTGACGTCGTACTTCTGACAGTCCCAGTCCTTCTCGTGGAAGGGAACTGCGGGAGGAATGGGCTGGGTCGCAGAGCGCAACGCGGTGGCCTTGAGCAAGCGGTAGTGCTCGCGATCGATCGCGGAGGCGACAGCGCGGCGTAGCTCCACGTTGTCGAACGGCGGCATCTCGGTGTTCATCATCTCGCCGTTGACCTGCTTGTCGGCTTCGTACTGACCGAACGGTAACCAGCGCGGATCGCTCTGGAAGCGCACCAGGTCCGGCTGCTGGAACTCGCGCAGGATGTCGATCTCTCCGCGCGACAGCTTGTACTTCTCCGTCATGAAGTTCACGAAGAACGTCATGGTCACGCCGTCGAGATGCGGAAGCCCCGGACGGAAGTAGGCAGGGTGGCGGACCAGGTTGATCTCGCGTCCGCGGTCCCAGCCCTTGTCCGGGAGCATGAACGGACCGGCGCCGCACGGGTGCCACGTGTCCGAGTAACGCGCCCCTGCGCTCGGACACACCGGTCGCAGCGTATGCATGGCAAGGAGCGGGAGGAACGTCGCGTCGGGCTCGGTGAGATGGAAGGAGAGCAGGTACTTGCCCTCCACCCGCACGCCCGACAGCTCCTCCGAGGCCTTCGACTGGAACTCCTTGTAGCCCTCGATCATCGAGAAAAAAGAGCTCATCGGGTTCGGCGTGTCGGGATGCAGCGCGCGCTCCACGCTCCGCTTCACGTCCGCCGCGGTGAGCTCCTCACCAGAGTGGAAGCGAACACCCTGGCGCAGGGTGAACGTGTAGGACCGGCCGTCGTTAGACATGCGGAAGCTCTCGGCCAGGTCCGGCACGACCTTGCCGTCGTCGTCGTAGTTGACCAGTCCGGCGAACACGAGCTCCAGCAGCTCCACGACCAGCCCGTCACTGATGTTCGCCGGATCGAACGCGCGGATATCCGCGAAGCTGGACAGGTGCAGCACTCCGCCGCGGACAGGCGTGGCCTCGCCGTCGTGCGCGGCGGGAATGGGCGCCACGAGCGACGCATCGCAGCCCAGCGTGAGGAACCCGCCCAGGAGCAGCGCGCCCAACAGCTTGCGCGTTGTGCCCGCCTCGGGACTTAACGATCGGTCAGCGCTTCGGCTCGATCGCATCGCGCAGACCCTCCCCGAGCAGGTTGAAGCCGAGCACGCTGGCCAGAATGGTGACCGCCGGCGCGAGGAGGATCCACGGCGCCGCCTGGTAGTAGTCCTGACCCTCGAACAGCATGTGGCCCCACGTGGGCGTGGGCGGCGAGATGCCCGCGCCCAGGTACGACAGCACGCTTTCGGCGATTATCATCTGCGCCACGGACATACTGCCCAGCACCAGGAGCAGCGGCGAGACATTGGGCACCACGTGCAGCCAGATCAGACGTGGCGTGCTCTGGCCCAGAGCGCGCGCCGCCTGCACGAAGTCCAGGCTCCTGATCCCGATGGTCTTCGCGCGCACGATGCGCGCTGTGCCGAGCCACCCGGTGAGGCCGAGCGTGAACAGGATGGTGAGCGGCGTAGTGCGCTCGAACACCACGCCAAGCGTCATGACGAGCAGCAGGAAAGGGAAGGCGAGGATCACGTCCACGATGCGCATGAGCACGACGTCCACGACGGAGCCCTCGAAGAAGCCAGCGATCATGCCGACAAGCGCGCCAACCGCCGTCGCGATCGCCGTGGCGCCAAGGCCGATCGCAAGCGACAAGCGTCCGCCGAGCGCGAGGCGTACGAGCTCGTCGCGGTAGATGCGGTCGGTGCCCAGCCAGTGCAGCGCGGAAGGGCCGAGCGGTGTCTGCTCCTTCGAGATCCCGAACGCGAAGTCCGAGGCGAATGGATCGTGCGACGACACGAGCGGGCCGGCCGCGGAGAACAGCACCAGCGCGAGCACCATCCCCATCCCCGCCTTCGTCTTGCCTTCGCGAAGGACGCGTCGCGAGAGCGAGTCAGCGTCCGCGCCCATGGCTACCGCTTCCTACCAAGGAAGGAGGTGACGGCCTGCGCGAGCTCGGCGGGCGCCTCCTCCGCCACGGCATGGCCGCAGTCGAGAACGGAGAGGCTCGCGCCAGCGATCTCTCGCGACAGCTTGCGCGCATGCGTGAGCGGGACACGTGTGTCGTTGCGCCCGCACACGATCAGCGTGGGCGCCACGATGCGCGGAAGCGCAGCGACCAGAGGGCGTGCGTCCAGCGTGCCGCGAAGCGTTGCGTGCGCGGCCTGGCGCGATGCAGGCGTGTTGAACGCGTCGTAGTAGCGGGACATGGCGTCTTCGTGTGGCTCGCGCGAGCCCTTGTAGAGCGTGCGCGCGAGATGCATCGAGAAGAGGCGCTTGTTCACGACCTGCTTCATCACCAGGCTTCCGATGATCGGCAACGACATCACGCGCTCCATCGCGTTCTGCGCGTTCTCGTAGACCACCGGCGAGACCAGCACCAGCTTGTGGAGCAGATCCTTGTGCTCACCACCGAACATCAGCGCGACGCTCGCGCCCATGCCCGCGCCGCACACGGAAACACGGCCCAGGCCGAGCGCCGAGACCAGATCCGCGACGACGCTCGCGAACTCGTGGTGTCCATACGCATAGCGCACGGGATCGGGCTTCTCGCTCTCACCGAAGCCGGGAAAATCGGGGACGATCACGCGAAACTGTCTGGCGAGCAAACCCCGGATTCCTTCGAACGATTCGCGCGTCTGCAGGAAGCCGTGGAGCAGGAACACCGGCGCGCCTTCGCCAGCCTCGGAGAACCGCACCCGCACCCCGCGCGCGGTCAGATCGCGCACCACGACGGCTTCCCTGGTTTTTACCGTGTGTTCGTCGCCTGACTGCATCGTCCGGCACCGGTTTTATCACGTGTGCCATGGATGGGAGACTGTGTGATCTCTGCACACACTTACGGAACTAGACACACTCCATCCAATGGAAACTCTTGAAGCTTTCGAGGTTCAAAAACATGCTTTTGCTAGGACATATTATGTCAGGGCATGGACCTAAGTTGGCGTTTCGCATTCCATTATGGAAAGCCACAAAAAAACGTTCGAGAAAGCGTTGACCCCGTTTCTTTGACTCACGTATGGTCGGCCTCGTTGATACTTCGCCGGCTTGTTTCTGCGAGGAAACATGACCAGGCCAACGTCGTAACCGTGGATGTGAGAACTGGGTTCCGGGTGAAGCTACCCAAAGACCCGAGCGGGGCGCTTGCTGTATGAGCGCACGTTCCCACGGGGGATTGTGAGGGGGATCGTACGCTGTACGAGACGGTCCCCTTTTGCGGTGGGCATACGGGCGCGGCGGTAACGCGTGCCTGTGTGCAGCACCAATCTCACGGCTGCCCGGAAAAACAATCATGTGTCGACGTGCGGGCGAGGCTGCTCCGTACGGATGGCATGGCGAAGGTGCGCCTGCGTGGCGCTGACCGAGAGGTCAGCGTGTGCGTGAGGCCTTGGGAGGACTGCAATGGACACGAAAGACGCGATGGACATGTCCGAGGTGGTGGGGACGGAGACCGAGGGAGCGCTCGCACGGGACACCGTGACGACGACCGAGGAGACTTCGGAGACCTCCGTCACGCGCGAGCAGCGCCGCTCGCGCCGCAAGCGCGACGTCCGCGCGCGCACCATCAGCGTGAAGCGCATGACGAAGCGTGAGCTCGAGATGGGTCGCCTCCTCTATCCGGAGTCGGACGTCGAGAAGCCCAAGTTCCGCGCCGAGTGCATCGGCGCCGAGCGCCCGTGCCCCTTCGTCTCCTGCAAGCACCACCTCTATCTCGACGTGTCCGCCAAGACGGGCGCGATCAAGCTGAATTTCCCCGACCTCGAGGTCTGGGAGATGGTCGAGACCTGCGCGCTCGACGTCGCGGACCGCGGCGGCACGACGCTCGAAGAGGTCGGCGCGATCATGAACCTCACGCGCGAGCGCATCCGCCAGGTCGAAGTGAAGGGCCTTGCCAAGCTGCAGGCGCTCGACGACATGGAAGCCCTCCGCGACTACGTGGACGAGGGCCCCGTCGGCAAGCGTCGCCTCCCCATCCTCAAGGCCGAGGTCGAGAAGGACACCGACGAGGACGAGGACGAGGATGACGACTTCGCCGCCGCTGACGCAGCGGAGGCCGCCAAGGCCGCGCCGATCCCGGAGACCGCCATCGCCGCCGACTTCGACGTGGAAGAGTTCGCCAGCGAAGCCCTCGACGCAGAATGACCGATCGGTCCTCGTCGGACCCCTGACCCGACGAGGCACCTCACCTGACTTCTTACTTCAATTAGAAACCGCCCTCGGTGTGCCGCAGCCCACCCCGAGGGCGTTTTCCTTTTGTCCGAGGTCGTTCGTGCCGGCTCCGTTGACGCGCGCGCGCGGGCTCGCTACTCCGGCGTCCATGGCTTCCGTCGCGCTCCTCTCGGTCTCCGACAAACAGAACCTCCTTCCGTTCGCGAAGCGCCTCGTTGCGCTGGGCTACGAGCTCCTCTCGAGCGGCGGGACGGCAAAATCGCTCTCGGACGCCGGTGTCCCGGTCACCACGGTAGAGACCTATACGGGCTCGCCCGAGGTCATGGGCGGCCGCGTGAAGACGCTCCACCCGCGCGTCCACGGCGGCATCCTCGCACGCGCTGGAACTGATGAAGCGGATCTCGAGCGCATCGGCGCGAAGAAGATCGATCTCGTGATCGTGAACCTGTACCCGTTCGCAAAAACGCTTGCGAATCCTGCGTCTACGACCGAAGAGATCATCGAGAACATCGACATTGGCGGCCCGTCGATGGTGCGCTCCGCGGCGAAGAACCACGCGCGCGTGGGGGTCGTCTGCGATCCCGCGGACTACGAGCGCGTTGCCACGGCGCTCGAGAAAACAGGCTCTCTCGACGATGCCCTCCGCATCGAGCTCGCAGCGAAGGCCTTCGCCCACACGGCGGCGTACGACGCAGAGATCGCCGGATACATGAGCGGTGCGCGCACGGATAAAAGCGTGCAGTTTCCCCGCTTCTTGCAGCTGCCCTTCGAGCGCGCGTACACGCTTCGGTACGGCGAAAACCCTCATCAGCAGGGAGCGTTCTACACGGATGCGAACGCAAAGCCGGGCTCCATTGCCCGCGCCGAGAGCCTGGGCGCCGGCGGCAAGGAGCTATCGTTCAACAACCTGGTCGACGTGGACGCGGCCCTGGAGGCCGTGCGCGAGTTCGAAGAGCCCACCGCGGTGGTCGTGAAGCACACGAACCCGTGCGGCGTCGCCACGGCGAAGACCATCCGCGAGGCCTACGTGCGTGCGCGCGAGGCGGACTCGCTGTCGGCGTTCGGCGGCATCGTGGCGCTGAACCGCGAGGTGGACGAGGAGACCGCGCGCGCCCTGGCCGAGACCTTCCTGGAGTGCGTCATCGCCCCGGCGTTCAGCCCGGCCGCGGTGGAGGTGCTCCGCACGAAGAAGAACCTGCGCGTGCTGTCCGTGGGCTCGCTCCTGCCCCCCGACGAGGCCGCGTGGGTGGTCAAGCGTCTGTCCGGCGGCGTGGTCCTCCAGACGCGGGACGCCACGGCGCGCGGCGAGGTCAGGAACGGCAAGGTGCCCACGAAGCGCAAGCCCACGGAGGAGGAGCTCACCGCGCTCGAGCTCGCGTGGAAGGTGTGCAAGCACGTGAAGTCGAATGCGATCGTGCTCGCGCGCGGCGGCGAGACGGTGGGCGTGGGCGCAGGCCAGATGTCCCGCGTGATTTCCGTGCAGATTGCATGTGAAAAAGCAGGTGAGAGATCGAAGGGGAGCGTGCTGGCCTCCGACGCATTTTTCCCGTTTGCGGATGGCCTCCAGGCCGCTGCAAAGGCGGGGATCACGGCCGTCGCGCAGCCGGGCGGCAGCGTGAAGGACGAGGACGTCATTCGCGCCGCGGACGAGGCGGGCCTCGCCATGGTGATGACCGGCGTGCGCCACTTCCGGCACTGAGCGAGGGAGACGTCGGGGTGGCAGACGATCCGTTCTTTCCGCAGCCGCGCGCGAAGGGCTCTTACCGGGAGCCTGCGCAGCGCGAGCTCGTGGTGACGGGGACGCAGTCCGCGGGCGATGAGGTGAAGGCCACGATCATGCGTCCGCTCCATCTGGAGGAGGTGCCGCCTTCCGTGAAGAAGGAGCCGCGCATGGGCCGCATTGCGGAGGAGGAGCAGCGATTCTGGGGCAGCCAGAGCCTTGTCGCGCGCTATCCGCGAACGTTCGCCGCGCTGCTGACGGTCATCGGCGCCGTGTCGACCTGGGACAGCGTGTGGACGCTCATGCATGGCGGGTTCTATTCGAAGCGCGCGCTGCTTGGCCCGCCGATGCTCGCGGCAGGCATTTTTCCGCTCATCTTTGGCTTCCCGAGCGATCCGGACGAGGGCAACCCACGGTGGTGGAAGATTGGTTACGGCGTGACCTTCGGGGTCGGAGTACTCGGCGGCGCGATGCTCGTCTATTACCTGGCGAACGCGACGACGGGGTTCGGGGTTCGATGAAATGGATCGCCGCCATCTGCGCGCTGCTCGGTGTCGTGGGGCTCGTGCTGCTCGCGTGCACCCCGTTGCCACCGCCGGATCCTGCGCGCTCGCGCCGGGACTGCTTCGTGGAATGGAACCCTGGCTGTCCGCGGGGAGCCGTCGACGAGCATCACGATCTCCTCGAATGCCGCTGGCCCGGCGAGCCACCGAGCGACGCCACGATCGACCTGCGCCCCGAGTGCAAGGTCGCGTCCTTCGAGGGCGGTCTGATGCTCTGGGACGGTGGGCTCTTCGGTAAGTAATTTGGCCCACGAGATCCGACTATGACATTCGTCGGTGGCGCGAGGGTTCCTTGTCCCTCGAGGAGAGCTACCAATGTCCATGCACGAGAGCTGCACGGTTTGTGGATCCGCCTTCGAGGTCCAGTTCCGCTATCAGATGGAAGAACGAGACGGTGGGTTCTCGTTCTATTGCTCGCAGGCCTGCCATGAGCGCGCCGTGCGCGGCGACGCGCAGACCGGCGTCACCTGTGATGCGTGCGGTAAGCGCTTCTCCGTAGAGCTTGTCTCGCAGATAGTTCGCGTGAAGACCGCCCGAAGATACGCCTGCGGCGAGTCGTGTCGCAGCCAGATCCTTGCTGAGGCCAGCGGCGCGCGCCTCTCGTCGTTCGCGACGCCTCCGCCGCCGCCTCCGGAAGAGCGCGAAAACAACGTGTTTCCGATCCAGGGCGAGACCGAGGTGCATGCGCCCGTGGCGGTCGCCGCGCCGGACGGCGAGCCCGCGATCGCGACTCCTGCGACCCGCGTGTCCGACGTGCGTGACCTCTCGCGCGAGCCGCGTGACGAGCGACCGGAGCCCGCGGTCAACGTGCGCGGCCCGCGGAAGCTCGCCGTGTTCAATCACAAGGGCGGCACAGGCAAGACCACCACGTCGGTCAGCATCGCGGCGGGGCTTGCGCAGAAGGGCGTGAAGGTCCTCCTGGTCGACACGGACTCGCAGGGCAACGTCGGCGTGTCACTCAATGTGAAGGCAGAGAAGTCGCTCTACCACGTGCTCGTCATGGGCCTCTCGCCCACGCAGGCGGCGATCAACGTGCGTCCGAACCTGGACGTGCTCGTGTCCAACGAGACCCTCGCGGCGGCCGAGCTCTATCTTGCCGGTCGTCAGAATCGCGACCGCATCCTGCGCGAGCGTCTTGCCGGCGCTGCCGATGCCTACGACGTCGTCGTCCTCGACTGCTCGCCCTCGCTCTCGCTCTTGAACCAGAACGCGCTCGTGTTCGCGGACGGGATCCTGGTCCCGGTGGCGTGCGACTTCCTGTCGCTCGTCGGCGTGCGACAGGTGATCAAGACAGTGAAGAACGTGAACCAGCACCTGCGCCATCCGGTGCAGATCTTCGGCGTGCTGCCGACCTTCTACGATGCGCGCGCGCGCATCTGTCGCGATGCGGTCGAAACGTTGAAGGAGCACTTCGGCGATCGCTGCCTCTCGCCGGTTCGCGCGGCGACCAAGGTGAAGGAAGCGCCCGCGCAGGGCAAGACGCTCTTCGAGTACGCGCCCGAGTCGAACGCGGCAGAGGACTACATGGCGGTGGTCGACCGCATCATCGCCGGCGGGCCCTCGGCCGTGGACACCGCAGCCGCGAGCGAGCCCGCGCGTCGCGCCGGCACCTGAGTTTCAAAGATCTGGGATCACGAGGAGGATTGTCATGGCACAGAGAGACGAAGGACTCGCCGGCGCGCGCGTTCTGGACCGAGAAGAAGTGGAGAGCGTGCTGAAGGGTGCATTCTACACGCCCGGTGCCGCGGCCCCGGTCGCGAAGGACGACGGGAAGCCGACGCACTACAAAGTGATCTGCATCTCGATGTACACGAAGGATCTCGAGAAGCTCGACGAGATGGTCGACGCCCTGAAGAAGAAGGGCCTCACCAAGGCGAACCGCAGCGCGCTCATCCGCGCAGCGCTAGACCAGGTCGATCTCGAGCGCGTGCCGAAGGGCATGTAATTCAGATCTTCTCGAGATCGTCCCAGAACTGCGACAGCTCTTCGGGCATGGGCGCCTCCACCACGAGGCGCACACCCGTGCGCGGATGATTGAAGGCCAGCCGCGCAGCGTGGAGCGCGTGGCGCGGCAGCTCGAGGCGAGCGTGATCCTCCTCCGTGAGCTCACCATCGGCGCCGCGCGCGAATAGTTGCTCGTCCGGCCCATACAGCTTGTCGCCCACGATCGGCGCGCCCAGCGCCTGGAGGTGGATGCGGATCTGGTGCTGCCGCCCAGTCTCCAGATCGCACTGCATCTCTGCGTAGCGAAGGTCGCCGCGCGCGCGCACGTCCAGGATGCGGAAGCGCGTTGCCGCGTGCAGCGCGTTGGCATCGATGCCAAGGCGCATCTTCAGGCCAGTGCTGTGCGTGGGATCGAGCTCGACGGATTGCTCGTAGCGAAACGCGTTCGGATCATCCTCGCTCCGCGCGAGGCCGATGGTCCTGGCGAACGTACCTTCGCCGGGAACACCCCAGGTGATCGCGCGGTAGCCTTTCTCCACGTCTGCGCGCTCTTCCAGCTGCTTCTTCATCCTGCGATCCGTCTCTGGATCCTTCGCAATGATGAGCGTTCCACTGGTCTCGCGATCGATGCGATGCACCAGCGTGATGAACTGCCCCGGGCGCTCCGCCTCCATCACCTTGATGAGGGTGTTCTTGTAGTAGCGCGCGGTCGGATGCACCGGCAGCCCGGAGGGTTTGTCCACGACCATGAGAAATTCGTCCTCGTAGAGCACGGGCACGTCGGTGGGCACCGAGACCTCGTCCCAGGGCGGACGCCAGAGACACACGAGCTGCTCCGCGAACACGCGGTCGTTCGGGCGCAGGGGCTTGCCGTCCTGACCGAACGCGCTCGTGCGGATGATGCCCTGCGCGCGCGTGCGGCTGGTGCGCCGGAACTGGCTCACCATGAACACGTCCAGGCGCATTCCCTCCGACTCCCTGGGCACACGGAACACGGAGAGGATGGAACCCTCTTCGGTGCCGTCGGGGCGGACGGCGTCTATGTGTCTCGCCCGGAGCCTTGTCACCAGGGCCTAATACACCCGTTCCGCTGCGCTTCACGGACAAAACCCGCAGTCTCCGCGCGTGCCGTGGTAATGAGCCGCCCCATGGATATCCTCTTCGTGGCAACGGAGATCGCTCCGTACGAGAAGGTCGGCGGGCTGGCGGACGTGGTCGCGGCGCTCCCCAAGGCGCTTCGCGGGCTTGGTCACAGGGTGACGGTGGTCCTCCCCAAGACGCCGCGCTTCGACGACGCCGGGCTCCTTCTCGCGCGGCGCCTCACGCCGCTCACGTTCAACTTTGGCGGCGCTGACCATGCGGTCACCCTGTACGACGTGCGCCTCTCGTCTCACGTGGAGCTGATCCTCGTGGAGTCCGGCGCGCTCTTCACGCGCCCCGAAATCTACGGCGAGCGCGGTGAGGAGTATCAGGACAACGCGGAGCGCTTCGCGGTCCTCTCGCGTGCTGCGGCTGAGATCGCGCTCGCGCGCCAGGACGGCGGACAGCCGTTCGACATCGTGCATGTACACGACTGGCCGACAGCGCTCGTGCCCGCGTATCTCCAGAAGCTCGGCGTCGCCGCGAAGTGCGTCCTCACGATCCACAACCTGAGCCACCAGGGCATCTTCCCGAAGGACGTCCTTCCCAAGCTCGGGCTCACGTGGGACGCGTTCCACGTCGACGGCATCGAGTTCTACGGCAAGCTGAACCTGCTGAAGCAGGGCATCGTATCGGCCGACGCGGTCACCACCGTGAGCCCCACGTACGCGCGCGAGATCCAGGACCCGAAGACGGGCGAGCGGCTCGACGGCATCCTGCGTGCGCGTGAGAGCGCGGTCCTTGGCATCCTGAACGGCGTGGACTACGCCGTGTGGAACCCCGCTTCGGACTCCGAGCTCGCGGCGCGCTACGACGCGGAGGACACCACGAACAAGACGCGCTGCAAGGGCGCGCTGCAGCGCGAGCTCGGGCTCCCGCTCGAGCCGGAGACGCCCGTCGTCGCGTATGTCGGTCGGCTGGTCCCTCAGAAGGGGCCCGATCTCCTCGCGAGCGCGCTGCCGGAGCTGCTTCGCGGCACGGACGCGCAGTTCATCATCGCCGGCGACGGCGACCCCGCCATCAAGGCCCACCTCGACGCCGCGTGCGCGAAGTCTGCCGGCCGCGCGGTGGCCCCAGGGCATGTGAAGGACTCGGTCGTGCATCGTGTGTTCGCGGGCGCCGACATCGTGGTGGTGCCGAGCCGCTTCGAGCCCTGCGGCCTTGTCCAGATGTACGCGCAGCGCTACGGCGCAGCGCCGGTGGTCCGCAAGACCGGCGGGCTCACCGACACAGTCGTGGACTGCGATTCAAAGCTGGAGACCGGCACTGGCTTCGTCTTCGAAGGCGACGAGGTGGGTGAGCTCGTGGGCGCCGTGGAGCGCGCGCTGGCCGCTCGCGTGCTTTCAGCGTGGCCGCGCCTCACGCGCCGGATCATGCGCCTGGACCGCAGCTGGGATCGCGCCGCACGCCAGTACGAGCAGCTCTACAAGAGCCTGCTCGCCACCAGCACCACCTGACCGGCGGTCAAGCCACGGAGGACAGTGTCGCCGCCGCGCGTTGCTGGTCGACGACGTACGCCAGCCAGCGCACCTTCAAAAAAATGCGTGTAAGCTGCACCAGTTGGTGTGCAACGAACAGCACCACCAGGGCGAAGCCGCCCTTGCCGCCGCCGAGCGATGCCGCGAGCGACGCCGCGATGCCGAGGCAGAGCGCGTGTCCGGCGAGCTGCGCACCGAAGTAGAGCGCCGGCGCGAGGCGCTTCCTCCGAAGCGCCGTGTACGTCGTGATCGCCGCATCGAGCAGGCCACGGGTCCGCACGACGCCCACGTACGCGTAGTCCTCCGCCGTGGATACTGCCCATGCGAGGAGCGCGAATGGGATGAACGACGCCACGGCCCAGTTGAAAGCGGCGACCTCACCGTGGGCCTCCGCACGCGCGCCGGCCACCCAGAACGCCAGCGCCACGCCAGCGCCGAGCGCAAGCCAGCGCACCACACCGAACGTCGCAAACATGGTGAGCATGCGGAAGAACGAGCGCACCGCGACGCGGGCCCAGTCCTCCTGCTCGTCCAGGTACGAGATGGCGGCGGCGAGCGGCACGTGTCCAATCACCAGCGCGATCAGGGCGACCGTGACCACGAGCGTAGGTAAGAGCGAGGTCGCCGGGTCGAACCGGTAGACGAGCTCTGTCAGCTCGAGCGAGCCCGCACGGAAGAGCACCGCGTCTCCATCGGGATGCTGACCGTAGGCGCGCTCCGCCACGCTGCGAATGGGCAGCGCGACCACGAGCGCGAGCGCCGTCTCGAACAGCCAGTAGAGGAGCGACACGCGCAAGAGGCGTGAGGTCCGCGCAACGCTCATGGGCTCACCGACAGCAGCAACGACTGCGCCCAGAAGAGTGCGCGCTCGAAGCTCCGCGGCGCACCCTGCGATGTTCCCTTCGCGGTCGCCATGTGGTTGTTCAGAAAGTTCTGGTCGACGAGGACCGCGTGATCCGGATCGACAACAACGTAGGCGAGCGGGGCGTCGCCGTCGTAGTGCACCCGGAAGTGCGGGCCCTTGCCATCCCACCGCACGCGTCGCTTCGCGCCGTTCGTGTCGGTGAGCTCGATGTCGACAGGCAGTGACAGCGTGCCGCGCTTGCCGATCAGCGCGGTGCCGCCGTGACCCTTCGGCGCGCCGCGAGCGACCGTCTCGCGCTTGCCGTCCTTGTCGTAGACGCCCGCCTCTGCGTCCTGATCGGCGGCCACGCTGAGCACCACATAGTCCACCCAGCCTTTGTCGTTGAGCGCATGCTCCGCAAATGCGCGCGCGTCGTCGCCCGCGGTGTCGCCGATCTCCTGGTAGAACGTCTCTGGCGTGGGGTGCTGAAAGCGTTGCTTGCGTGCGTATTTCCCCAACGCCGTGGTGATCGGCTCGCCGTAGGTGCGCTTCAGCGTCTCCATCACCGCAGCCGTGCGACCGTAGACCAGGCGCCCGTAGTTGAAGCCCGTGGCGAACTCGTCCGCGGGAAGGTTCACGGGATCGTCGTGGACCGCATAGCGGCTGGAGACGGCCTGCACCGCGGTGTCGGACAAGGAGAGGTCGAGGAGGTCGACGACTGACGCCTCACCGTAGTGCTCGGCAAGCACGTCCTCTTCGGCGAAGCTGTTCAATCCCTCGTCGAGGAATGGATAGCGGTTCTCGTTCGAGCCGATGAGTCCATAGAACCACTGGTGACCGAGCTCGTGAACGGTGACCTCCTCGCCAAGGAGGAAGCCGTCCGGCAGCCAGTGTGGTCCGCCGGTGGTGATCAGCGTGGGGTACTCCATCCCGCCGCTCTCACGCGCGCGATCGGGTGGGTGCACGACGGTGAGCACGGGATAGGGATAGCGCCCGTACTTCGCGCTGAACGCAGGCAGCGAAAACGTGATGGCCGCGGCCTCGCGCTCCATGGTGTGCTGCATGCCGCGCGGGTAGAGAAACGCAACCGACACATCGCCAATCCTCCGTTCGGTGCGCTCGAACTGGTCCCACGCGGTGAACGCGAAGTCGTGGATGTCGCCCTGCACGTGGCGCTCGGTGTGGCGCCCGCCTTCGTCCTTCTGCTCGACCACGGGTCCTGTCGCGCCCAGGACGAAGCCCGCGGGGACGTCCACCGTGATGTCGTAGTTGCCGTAGTTCGCGTAGAACTCCGTGAGGTGCGTGAACGCGAAATGCGTGAACGTGCCGTTCGGCTCCAGCTTCGCGATCTTCGGAAACCACTGTCCAGCGAAGTGGTAGCTGCCCCAGAAGCCTGTGCGCTCGAGGATGCTCGGGAGTGTTGTCAGGAACTCCACCTCGATGGTGAGCACGCCGCCCTTCTGCACGGCGAAGGGCAGTGGCACGCGGACGTCGGTCTCGTCGCTGTCGCGTCCGGTGGTGAGCTCGGCCTTCTGCCAGAGCTCCTCGCCGCGTGCGCGGAAGTGGGTGACGTCGATCATGCCCCACGTGCTCACGCCGCCGCCGCCGCGGAAGGGGCCCACCGGCTCACGCAGGAAGCGCGAGCCCGCGTTCTTGAACGCGTTCATGTAGAGGTGGACCCACAGCTCGTGCAGGTCCGCATTGGTGGAGTTGTGCACGGTGATCGTGCCGATGCCCGTGATGGTGTGGGCCTTCGCGTCGAGCGTTGCGCGGAGCGTGTAGTCGACGGCCGGTCCATCCGCGTGCGCCGCCATCTCCACGCCAACATAGGTCTCGTGCGACTGCGACGGTACAGCGTGCGGTGCTGCCTCCCGCGGCGGCAGGTTCGTCCCGTCACCTTGCGCGCCAGCCAGACCCGCAAGCGCAAGAACGCTCACGAGAAACCCCAGCGCCAAGATGGCTCGACCAACCCGCATGCAGACTCCACGCATTAGCACGCTGACCGCGTGCTCGGGTGCGTGTCAGAAGAGCGCGAGCTGGGCGCGGGGGCGCTCGAAGGTGCTTGGTTCGTCCCTCTTCCAGTCCTCGCGTGCGAGGAGGCCGTGGCGTTCGGCGGTGGTCTTGAAGAGCGTGTTCACCATCTCCGCGTAGGCGCCCTCGCCCTTCCCGCGTTTTCCGAACTGTGCATTATACATCTTGTCGCCACCCGAGCCCTCGCGGACGCGGCGCAGGATCTTCTCGGCGCGATCCGGGAAGGCAGCGCGGACGCGGGCCTCGAAGACGGGGGCGACTGCGCCTGGTAGCCGCAGGAACACGGCGAAGGCATGTGATGCGCCTGCGGCCGCGGCGCGCTCGAGCACCTTCGGAATGTCCTGGTCCGAGAGCCCCGGGATCACGGGCGACACGCTCACGCCCACGGAGATGCCTGCGCTCGCGAGGCGCTCGATGATGGCGAAGCGCCGCGCGGGCGAAGGCGCGTACGGCTCGATGGCGCGTGCGTTGTCCGGATTGAAGAAAGGAATACTCACGCTCACTGTGGCGCGCGCGTGTCGCGTCAGGTCCACGAGGAGATCGATGTCGCGCTCGATCGTGGCGCCCTTCGTGATCACTCCGACGGGATTCTTGTAGAGTGCACACACTTCAAGGCAGGCGCGCGTGAGGCCAAGCTGCGCCTCCAGTGGCTGGTAGCAGTCCGTGACCCCGGAGAAGACGAGCGTGTCGCCTTTCCACGAGCGCTTCTCCAGCGCCTCTCGCAGGAGCTCCGCCGCGCGACGCTTCACGACGATCTTCCGATCGAAGTCCGTTCCGGCGCCCAGGCTCAGGTACTCGTGCGTGGGGCGCGCGTAGCAATACGCGCACGCGTGCATGCATCCCCGATACGGGTTCACGCTGAAGTCGAAGCCGATGTCGGGGCTGTCGTTGTGCGCGATGATGCTCTTGCTGTGATCGTCGATCACCTCGACGTGGGCGAGGGGAGATTCGCCGCCGTCGTACTCGATGACCTCACGATCCCAGCGCCGAGCTGGGTTCGACATGGGGAGCTTCCGCACCCATCCACTATACTGAACTAATGTATAGTTTCAAGGTCAGTTGAGCACAGGCGAGCTGATCTTTGGCTCTTCCGCTGCCTTGAACTCGAAGACCAGCTTGCCGTCCTTCTCGTCGATGGTGACGCGGCCGCCCTTCTCCAGCTTTCCGAAGAGGAGCTCGTCGCCCAGGGGGCGCTTCACGTCCTCCTGGATGACTCGTGCGAGCGGGCGCGCGCCGAAGTCCGGATCGTAGCCCTTCACCGCGAGATACTTCTTCGCCGCAGTCGTGACCATCATCGTGACGTCGCGCTCGAGGAGCTGTGCCTCGAGCTCGATCACGAACTTGTCGACGATGTTGTCCATGGTCGCTGGCGAGAGCGAGTTGAACGAGATGCGCGCGTCCAGGCGGTTCCTGAACTCCGGGCTGAACATCAGCTTGAACTCGCGCTCGGCGTCGCCAGAGACGCGGGTCTCGCCGAAGCCAAGCGCGCGCTTCTGGAGATCGCGGGCGCCCACGTTGGACGTCATGAGGAGGATGACGTGGCGGAAGTCGGTGGCCTTGCCGTTGTTGTCCGTGAGCTTCCCGTGGTCCATGACCTGCAGCAGGATGTTGAAGACGTCGGGGTGCGCCTTCTCGATCTCGTCGAGCAAGAGGACGGCATGCGGTGTCTTCGCGATCGCGTCGGTGAGCAGGCCGCCCTGATCGAAGCCGACGTAGCCCGGAGGCGCGCCGATGAGGCGGGACACGGTGTGCCGCTCCATGTACTCGCTCATGTCGAAGCGAACGAACGCAATGCCGAGCTGCTTCGCGAGCTGCTTCGCGACCTCCGTCTTGCCAACGCCCGTGGGCCCGGTGAGCAGGAAGTTGCCGATGGGGCTCTCGGGCCGGCGAAGGCCCGCGCGCGAGAGCTTGATGGCGGAGACCAGCCGGTCCACCGCGTCGTCCTGGCCGAACACGACGCGCTTCAGATCGCGATCGAGCAGGCGCAGGCGCTCCTTGTCGTTCGCGGACACCTGACGCGGCGGGATCTGCGCCATGCGCGCGAGCACGGTCTCCACGTCGGAGAGCTCCACCGTCTTTGCGCCCGCGAGCTTCACGGCCGCGCCGGCCTCGTCGAGGAGATCGATCGCCTTGTCGGGCAGCTTCTTGTCGTGGAGGTAGCGCGCCGACAGGGTGGCCGCGCCGTCGATCGCCTCCTCTGTGTAGAGGATGCCGTGGAACTGCTCGTACTTGGGGCGCAGGCCGCGGAGGATCTTCTTCGTGTCGTCCAGATCGGGCTCCATGACCTCGACGCGCTGGAACCTGCGTGAGAGCGCGCGGTCCTTGTCGAAGTGCTGGCGGAACTCCTCGAACGTGGTGGAGCCCACGCAACGCAGCCGACCCGACGCGAGCGCGGGCTTCAGCAGGTTCGATGCATCCATACTGCCGCCGGAGGTGGCGCCTGCGCCCACGATGGTGTGGATCTCGTCGATGAAGAGGATCGCGCCCTCGAGCTTCTGCAGGGCCTTGATCACGCCCTTCAGCCGCTCCTCGAAGTCACCGCGGAAGCGCGTACCCGCGACCAGCGCGCCCATGTCCAGCGAGTACACGACGGAGTCCTTCAGCGGCGCGGGGACGTCGCCGTCGACGATCTTCTGGGCGAGGCCCTCGATGATGGCGGTCTTGCCCACGCCTGGATCGCCAACGAGCAGCGGGTTGTTCTTCTTGCGGCGCGCGAGGATCTGCACGATGCGCGCGACCTCGCTCGCACGGCCGATGAGCGGATCGATCCGCTTCTGGCGCGCCTCCTCGTTCAGGTTGACGGTGAACGCCTCGAGGGGATCCTTCTTGCCCTTCTTCTGGCCGCCGTCTTCGCCGTCGGGCGCCTTCACGTCGTTCTCGTCGTCCTCCAGCTTGGACACACCGTGCGAGAGGTACGCGACGACGTCGAGCCGGGTCACGCCGCCCTCTTCGAGGATGTTCACGGCGTAGCTGTCGCGCTCTGCAAAGATCGCCACGAGCACGTTCGCGCCCGTGACCTGATCCTTGCCCGACGACTGCACGTGCGCGGCCGCACGGCGGATCGCGCGCTGCACGCCCAGGGAAGCGGACGGCGTGGTCGCCATCTCTTCCGGTAGCGCTTCCAGCTGCGTGTCCAGGAAGGACTCCAGCTTCTTCTTGAGCTCCTTCACGTCACCGCCAGAGTGCTTCACCACGAGCGCGGTCTGCTCGTCGAAGAGCAGCGCGAACGTGAGGTGCTCGACCGTGATGAACTCGTGGCGCCGCCGCGCCGCCTCGTTGGCGGCCAGTGAAAGGGCGATCTCTACTTCGGGACTAATGCGCATGGGTCACTCGGGCTCCGATGTCACGAGCAGCGGCATTCCGCTCTCCCTGGCGTGGTTCATCACGTTCTCCACCTTGGTCTCCGCCACGTCGCGAGTGTACACGCCCGCGACGGCGTTGCCCTTCGTGTGCACGGTCAGCATGATGTGCGTAGCCTCTGCCTGGGTCTTGTGGAAGAAGCGCAGCAAGGTCTCGATGACGAACTCCATCGTGGTGTAGTCATCGTTGTGATAAAGTACCTTGTACCTTTTTGGCGTGGTCGGCTTGATGTCGACGTCTACGCCAGCGTCCTCGTCGAAGTCCGGACCGGAGGGGTCAGACGGCCCGCCGGGACCGCTGGGGCCGGAAGGCGGAGGCTTCTTCTGATTGCGGGGCGGGCTCATGAGGAGAATGTAGGACCCCCAATGTGGGTCGTGCACTTGTTTCCGCAAGATCGAATTAAGACGCGGAGCCAGGGGCCCGGGGTACATAATATGTAGATCTTAGACCATGGAGCTTGCGGAGAACGTAGTCGTTGCGAACCGCTTCCGCCTCGTCCGCCTCGTTGGCAAGGGCGGGATGGGGTCGGTCTGGCGCGCGTTCGACCAGAACCTTGGCACGGACTGCGCGGTCAAGTTCATCGAAGGTGATCTCGCGAAGCGGCCCGAGGCCCAGACCCGCTTCAAGCGCGAGGCGCAGGCAGCCGCCCAGCTGCGCAGCCCGAACATCGTCCAGATCTTCGACCACAACGTGTGGGAAGGCGTGCCCTACTGCGCCATGGAGTTCCTCGAGGGCGAGGATCTCGGCAAGCGCCTCAAGGCACTGAAGAAGATCCCCCACGCCGATCTCGCGCACGTCATGTCCGAGGCATGCCGCGGCCTCCAGAAGGCGCACGAGAAGGGCATCATCCATCGCGACCTCAAGCCGGACAACATCTTCATCGTGCGGGACGACGACCGCGAGATCGTGAAGGTCCTGGATTTCGGCATCGCAAAGCTCACCGACGGCGGGCTGGACGTGAGCTCCGGCACCAAGACCGGCGCCATTCTCGGCACGCCGCAGTACATGAGCCCGGAGCAGGCGCAGGGCACCAAGGCCATCGACGCCCGGAGCGATCTCTGGTCACTCGCCATCATTGCCTATGAGTGCATCACCGGCGAGCTCCCGCTCGACAGCAAGGCGCTCGGCGATCTGCTCGTGAAGATCATCGTCAACCCGATGCCCATTCCCTCGCAGATCGATCCGACCGTGCCGCCCGGCTTCGACGCCTGGTTCGCGAAGGCGACCACCCGCGATCCCGAGGGCCGCTTCCAGACCGCGCGCGCGTTCGCGGACGCCCTGTCCGTCTCGCTGGGAGTCGCCGCGCCGATCGCGGCCCGGATGGCCTCCATGTCGGGAGCGGGCGCGGGTGATTCTGGTGCGTACAACCTGGGCATCGGCCCGTCATCCGCGGGCGTCAGCAGCGAGCCCGTCCTTCGCCCACTGAGCGTCACCATGGACGGCGCTCGCGCCGAGACCGCAGCAGGCGTTCCCGCAAGAGGCAGCGTGGGGCTGATGGTTGCCATTGCGGCTGGCGTGGTGCTCCTCGCGGGCGCGGCCATCGTCGGCATCATCTCGCTTCGCCCGAAGACAGCCGCGGGTGTGCAAGCGCCCATCGCAGAGAGCGCAAAGCCCGACGCCGTCTCGATGCCCACACTTGCGGCGGCTTCTGCCATGCCTGCCATGCCCGCCGTTGCCGTCGTTCCCGCCGTTGCCGTCGTTCCCAGCGCGGAGGTCGGCAAGGTCGTCGCAAAGCCCGGGACAGGGACCCAGGCGAAGGTCGGTGGTGTTTCTGGTAGCGGCGGCGGTGCCAAGGCTACGGCAAAGCCCGCCACCAAACCCGGCGGCAAGCCCGATCTGGGGTTCTGAGTGAGCGCCGACGCGCTGATCCAGAAGACGCGCGGCCTGCTCGAGCCCGAGCTGCGCGCTTCGTTCGTGTTTGCGCTCGTGCGTGATGAGCCAGCGGAGGAGCTTGCACCGGTGCTCGAGGATCTCTGTGCACGCGCGGAACAGGCGGAGCTGCCCGCGCGCGAGGTGCTCGTCGCGCTCGTGGATGCGCTCGGTCGCCCTGACCTCGTGGACGCGACGCAACGGCTCCGCGAAGAGGCCACAGGTCGCGCCTTCCTTGCGCTGGAACGCTTGCTTCGCCAGCCGGTGATCACGCTCGGCGAACGGACGGCGCGCAAAGAGCACATCCCGGACTACGGGCGCGGACGCACGCTCACGCTCGGCGAACGAAAGAGCCTTGCGCGAAAGCCCGATCGCAACACGCTGGAGCGGCTGCTCGCCGATCCACATCCGGCGGTCATCGAGCGGCTGCTCGCGAACCCGCGGCTCGTCGAGGAGGACGTCCTGCGCATTGCCGCGCGCCGTCCGGGGCACGCGCCAGTGCTCGTGGCGATCGCAAGATCACCGCGCTGGATCCACCGCCCGCGTATCCGCCTGGCGCTGGTGCTGAACCCCGACTCGCCGCCCGAGACCACCGCGCTCGTCTGCGGGCTGCTCATGCGTCAGGAGCTGCGGCTCGTCATCGAGTACACGCACGTCGAGCCGTCGATACGTGCACTATGCATGGAATACCTCGAGCGTCGACCACCGGGGCCGGAGCCGGACGACGATCCCGAAGTGCACTGATCCTATTTCGCGTCGATGCTGACGTGGCCCGCTTGCACGTCGGCGGAAGCACCGGCCATCTCGAACGCGGGCCCCACATCCGTGGCGGCGAGGAGCTCGCGTGAGAAGAATGCCGTCATGTAGCGCACGGCGTAGGCCAGCACGATCTTCGGGTCTGCCTTGCCGGCGGGCGTACACAGATTGCATTGCGTGCACGACGCTTGATCCTGGAGCTGCGTGTGCCCGGCGCCGAGCCCGACGATCTTGACGGAAGGCGAGGGGCTCACCGGGAACAGCGTCTCGGCGCCGTCGGCCGCTGGTGAGCACGTGGAGGCCACCTCCGCTTCCAGGTAGACGGTCGGGATACCGATCTGCGGGAGCGTGTCGCGCGCCTGCTTTCCCCCGCTGACGGTGGTGGTGTCGACCGGGTCAAGGCCGAACCAGGCGACGACCTTGCCCTTCAGCCCTTGCTCCGCCGCGAGCAGCGTGGTCTTGCCGCCGCGCGAGTGACCCGCGAGTCCCACGTGTGCAAGGTCCACCTTGCCGGCATACGCGGTCGGGAGCCAGGTTCCGACCGCGTACTCCACGTCGGCCGCCACATCCGTGGTGACCGTGAGCGGACCCGGGTCGTCGCGCAGGAGGACCATGATGCCGTAGCTCGCGAGCCGCGAGGCGAAGGGCGCGTACGCCGCCGCCTTCTGCAGGAGCCCCGGCGAGATGCTGACGACAGGATGCAATCCCGCGGAGGTCGGCACGTAGGCGAGCTCCGTGAAGGCGTGCGTGCCGTTCGTCAGCGCCGCGCTCTCCGTGGTGAATGCCAACGGACCATCGTGATCGTAGCGGAGAGCGGAGCTGCTTCCGGCATCCGCACCGGTGTTGCTTCCAGCATCCGTGGCAGACGCGCTCGAGGCGTCCCCGGAGCCGCCGTCGGTCGTCGCGAGAGAAGCATTGCCCCCATCGTCGTCCGCGCCAGTCGTACTGCCGGCGTTGCTCGTGTCACCCGAGGCCGCGCATGCGGCGAGCATCACGCACGAAGAGAGCAGGAGGAGGGGCCTAGCCATCGATGACTGCCTTGAAGAGTCGCACGACCTCGGCGTGACCGTCGGGGTTCGGGTGGTAACACGTGGCGTCGAACCAGAGCGGCGTGCTCGCACCGCGGTAGCACTGGAGCGTGCTGTCGGTGCGCTCGTAGCCGTGACCGCAGAAGTCCTCGAACAGGAACACCACGTCGATGTTGGTCTGCACCGCGACGCGCATGATCTGCTCCTCGAAGTGCACGACCGCGTCTGCGCCCTGCGGCCAGCTGCCCTTGAGCCCGGAGAGCGACGCCGCCGCGCACGAGTCGAGCTTGCCGGAGGTGTCGGTGTACTCGTAGACGTTGGAGAGGACGACGTCGACGCCGTTGGGGAAGCGCACCGGATCCTTGAGCCAGTGCATCGCGTCTTCCATCAGCTTGATCGAGTCGTCCGCAGCGGCGAGCGCCGCGGGGCCGTCCAGCTGGTCCTTCGCCCATGCGGCGATGTCGTTGCCACCGTTGGTCATGACGACCAGCGTGTGTCGTGTGTCGACCGCGTTGGGAAAGCACTTGGCGATCTCGCCCTTCCCGATCAGCAGATCATCGAACCGCGCGCCCCATGCCGAGCAGTCGTCGACCGGAATGGCGCCGAACTTCTTGATCATCGCCTCGCTCACCTGCGTCCGGTAGAACTGCGTGGGTGAGGTGGGCGGCGTGCCTGTGGTGATCGAGTCGCCGAGGAACACCACGCGCTGCACGCCGGTGATGTTCTGGTGGTGCGTGCCGAGGCAGCTCGGAAGGATGGTCGGGTGGAACTGATCGTAGTTGGGTGCTTGCTTCGCGCCCGTGAGGTTCTTGAAGCACGCCGCGGCGGTCGGCGGACCAGCGTCGATCGTGCTGCCCGCGTCGGATCCCGCGCCGGAATCCGTGGCGACGCTGGCGTCGGGGTGGTCCATTCCTGTCGGCGTGCTCCCGCCCGCGTCCGCTCCATCGATGGCGCCTGCTCCGGCGCTCCCGCCGGGACTCGCAGGGTCGGAACCGCCGCCCGCGCAGGCGGCCAGCGCGACGACGCATAGAAACGAAGGAATCCCTGTGGTGGAGAGCTTCATCACGGTGCGAAACAGCTACCGCACGCGTATCGTCGGCGCAATAAAAACTTTACTGTTTCAATGATGGAGCCTTGAACGAGACGCCGATTTGCGTCAGAATTCGCGTGTGTCCACCGCCCGCGCACCCGGAAGAGGAAAGTACGATCGTCAGGCCTCACCCGAGGACCGGCAGAAGCAGCAGCGCCGCCTGATCTTCCGCGCGGCCACGTCGGTGTTCGCAAGGAAGGGCTTCGCCGGTGCCACCGTCGATCAGATCTGCGCGGAGGCCGGTGTCAGTCGGCGGACGTTCTACGAGCATTTCGACGATCTCAAGGACGTGCTGCTGCAGCTGCACGACCGCATCGCGAACGCGTCGTTCCGCGCGATCGAGAGCATGGTCCAGGGCCAGCATCACCCCAACGATCAGCTGCGCGCCGGCGTGCAGGCGTTCACAGGGCTCATCGCCAACTTCGGCGATCAGTCTCGCGTGCTCTTTCGCGAGGTGCGCGCAGCGGGCCCCGAGCACGAGGTGAGGCGCGAGGTGCTCCTTGGTCGTTTCGTCGCGCTGCTGTTCGCTGGCGTCGCGCGCGCCAACGTGATGGGCATCGCCACGAAGCCCCCCGACGAGCTCCGCATCTTCGCCCTGGTCGCGGCCATGGAAGCGGTCGCCATGCGCTACGTCGATCGCAACGCCGGCCCGCGCGCGATAGAGGCCGTCGAGCCACTGGTCGACATGGTCATCCGCGCCTTCGCCTGACGCTAGTTCTACTGCGGGAAGTTGCGTCCCAGTTCTCAGTTCCGTTCGGGCTTGCGCGCGGCAGCGTGAAAAACGCGGCGGGGCCGCTGTCAGGGCTCCTGAAGCGAACGAGCGACGCTTGGCGTCTGTTGCTCGCTGCCGCCAGTGGTCCCCGGATACGCCGGGTATTGTCCCGTTGCCACGGCGCGATTGATGCGTAGATTCGCGCCTGGGACGGCGACATCCCGCAGTAGTGCTACGTGGTGGCGGCGAGGAGCATCTCGATGTGGGGGATGCCGTCTTCGTCGTATTCGGGGCCCGCGGTCTGGAAGCCCAGCGACTCGTAGAAGCGCGTGAGGTAGCGCTGCGCGCCGATGCGAATTGGACCGTGCCCGAAGGCCGCGTGCGTCTCTGCGATCGCGGTCGTCATGAGCGCGCGTCCTGCGCCGGCGCGGCGGACGTCGGGGTGGGTGACGACGCGTCCGATCGCTGGCTCCGCGAAGCTCTTTCCCGCTGGCAGCAGGCGCGCATAGGCCACGAGCCTCCCATGCTCGTCGCGGCCAAGCAGGTGCAGCGCGACGCGATCCTTGCCGTCGCAGTCGTTGTATACGCACTTCTGCTCCACCACGAACACGAGCTGTCGGAGCGCGAGCACGTCATAGAGCTCGGAAGCGCTGAGGCTGTCGAATGGTCGTGTTTCCCAGCGGTGCATGTGAAGAGCGAGCATACAGCCCCGCATGCGCCAACGCCGTGGCCCGTTGCAACGATCCTGTTTACGACGACCTTGCTTTCGAGCTGCGGCAGCGTGACCAGCGCGGCGGGGCCGCAGTGAGGACGACTTCAGCTTGGAAGGAACGCGAGGCCCGCACTCGCCATCAATGCACCACCCGGCCGCACCTTGTGAACAGGACAGCATCAAGTGGCCTTGGTGTTAGAGTTGCCCGCATGAACGGCTCTCGCATCTATGCCCAGGTCGACAAGCGCGTGGTTCTCGACGCCGCCGACGACTACGCGGCGCGGCCGATCCTGGACCGGACGCAGGGACAGGAGCACGCCCGGCGCGCCGTCACGGACGGCGTGTTCAAGCCCTCGGACATCGAGTCCGCGCGCCTCCAGGACGTGAAGCTCCTGTTCGTGCCGTTCTGGCGCATCGACGTCTCCGTTGACGGCTCCCACGTGGACATCGGAAAGCTGACCGTGGGGAAGATCCCGCTGCCGACCGGCGGCTCGCGGCACAAGGAGGCCGTGGTGATGGTCTGTGCGCGCACGCTCTTCCCCTACGAGCCAAAGCTGCCGTCCTGGATGAGTGGAAAGCTGGATGGTGTCGCCCCGCTCGAGGTGTCCGTCGCCGAGCTCCTCCCGTGCGAGAAGATGCCGCAAGGCGAGATCGATGCGGGGGAGGTGGTGGACCCAGACGTCACGCAAGAGGGCGCCACCAAGATCGCGTCGCGCATGGTCGTGCGCGCGGTGTCGCCGCAGAACGCGCTCATCTCCAAGTACGAGCCCACGATCCGCTCGGTGCTGTTCTGCAGATATCCCGTGTATTATGCACGCTACGAGTACAGCGGTGTCGCGCTCCGTTCGCCCGGCGAAGAGTTCTTCGTGTGCGTCTCGGCGCGGACCGGCAAGACGGTGAGCTCACACCATCCGTCGATGATGCGCGCGGCGGCGGAGAAGTTCAGGAAGCTCATCACCTTCGGGAGGTGAGCCGCGGGAAGACGCACGGCTCAGCGTGCGTCCGTCCCCGCGTCCTTCGGCTTTTCGACTGGTGGATCGGGCGCGGGCTGCGTGGCCAGGAACTCCCAGAACGCACCGGCCCACAGCTCGCCGCCTTCGTCCGTGGGGTGAATGCCGTCGTTGCGTCGCGGGATCACGAGCCCCGGGTGATCGGTGAGCACGTCGAAGAAGCGGCACGGCGCTGCGTGCTCGGAGATGGTCTTGATGACTCCGGTGTCCGGCTTCCACAGCGGCGGCGCTACCCAGTAGCACTCCTTGCCTCTGAGCTTTCGCACCGCGCCTTCGATGTGCGGGATCAAGTACTCGGGGTGCGGCATGAAGACGTCGTTCGCGCCGAGCGTGAGGATGACGACGTCAGGATTGGTGCGCGCAAGAAGCTTGGTGAGGTAGTCGCCCTGCGCGGCCTCGTGCATGAACAGGCTGGTCTGCGAGTCGTGCATGAACTTCGCGGAGGAGCCGTGGAAGCGCTGCTCGAGCGCGCGCGTGAGGCCGCCCGCGCCGCCAACGAACGAGTCTCCGCAATGCAGCACGCGCTTGCCTCCGAAGCGCGAGAGGATCGGATATCCGCCATCGGCGAACTGCGTCGCGTCGGTGAGGATGTCCGCCGGTGCGTCGGTGGAGGCGTCCAGGGTTGCGTTCGTGGCGTCGAGCTCGCTCGCGTCTGGCGTCACGCCGGAGTCTGGCGCTTTTTGCGGGACGGATCTGGATGAGCACGCGCCCACCGCGCCGAGCCACAGGCATGTGCTCACCAGGGACCAGAGGCGAATGGAACGCACGGGCTTGCTCCGTGATCGCGAATTGCAGCCCAAATTCGGCACGAACTCAGGCTCGATTGGGCATAGACGCTATCGACCGGCTCTATTGACCCACGTCGCCGCAGCAGCGAAAGCCGGTGCTGTAGTCGTGGTACCAGGCCGCGTGCGCGTCCGTGCGGTAGTTGCAGCCTTCGCCGTTCAGCTTCGTGTCCTGGAAGTAGCCGCCCAGGAACGTGCCTTCGGGATCGTCCACCCACTCGTGGATGTTGCCGACCATGTCGTAGACGCCGTAGCCGTTGGAGCAGTCGTCGTGGTCGCCGGTGCCCGAGAGCGTCTGCCCCATCTGGTTCAGCTCCGGAGCATTCATGCGCCGGTTGTCCCAGTTCGCTTGCACGGACAGGTCGCCGCTCATTCCCCAGAAGCGGGTCACGGGCGAGAGGCCGTAGTTGTTGCAGCGCTTGGCTTCGTCCTCGTTGCCGTAGCCATAGCGAAGGTTCTCCGGGCCCTTGCAGGCCTTCCGCCATTCGGACGGCTTGCAGAGTCGCTTGCCGGAGCGGCCGCATGCCTCGATCGACTGCTTCTCGCTTATATATCCCTGCGGCTTCACGCCCTTCTCGCTGACGGCGCGGACCACGTGGCCCTCGACCGGGAGATAGTGCGGCCAGGGAAGCTCGAGGCCGTCCTCGGTCAGCTCCACCAGCGAGGCCTCATAGCGATCGATGCAGTAGAGATCGTCCACCGAGGCCATGTCCGGCGGGCACAAGCCGTTCTTGTCGAGGGGGCGGGCGCCTTCCGGCAGCAGGTCCTCGAGCGCGGTGCCGCCCAGGCTGCCGACAGAGTCGCTACCGACGCCGGCGCCGCTGGTGCTCGTTCCGAACGCCCCAAACGCGAAGATGGGTGCGCGGACGCGGGCGGGGGAGACGGTGAGAGCCCCGAGCTCGGTCGAGCTGGGCCCAAGTCCGTTCGCTGTACGGCTGGAGCGGCCGCGTGCAGCGACCCGGTGAATCGAGCTGCCGCTGGAGCGAGTGTTGGTGCTGGCGCCGGTCGTGATTCCAGTCGCATCCGACGGCTCGGACAGCGCCTTCGCGCAGCCGGTCACCGTGAACGCAAGAGAGGTCCCCACCACGAGGAGGGACAGCGGAACCAGGACACCAGCAAACGCAATTCTCGGGAGTACGGCCAAAACTTCACCTCCAGAGCGTGCCGCGAACGGATGTACGCGACGCAACGGGAATACAGTTCCCGCGTGTTCAGCGAAACCGAAATCGACGCTGAGACGTTCCCGTTATGTAGGTGTGTTGTCGTGCATCTATACGAAAGGAATCAAAAAAACGTTGCGATATTGGTCGGTTGGGCGCCAGTCTCTCGAAATCGCCCGAACCGTGTATCTTACAGTAAATTCATGCGAAAAATGGCCCCTCGACCGCCTCGAACGAGCCAAAAAAGGCTGTCGAACTCGCGATAGGCTGGCGGTCGCATGGCTGTTGTTCACCGCATCTACTTCTCTCCCGGCATGTTCGGCTTCGGTCGCCTCGCCCGGTCGACTACTTCGCCCATCTCGAGAAGGCGCTGACGCGACGGTTCGTGGAGCGCGGGCTTTCGGTGGAGACGTTCGTCAATGACGTTGCGCCGACGGCTTCGATAAGAAGGCGTGCCGCGCGGCTCGCGGAGCTGATCGCGCGCACAGCCTCGGACGATCTCGGGCCGATCCACCTCGTCGGGCACTCGACCGGTGGGTTGGACGCACGCATCGTGGCGTCGCCATCGGGTGCGCTTGGTGTAGCCGCGGACAAGCTCGCGTTTCGGCCCAGGATTCGCACGATCACCACGCTCAACACCCCGCATTTCGGTACACCTCTCGCCAGCTTCTTCACCACCGTCAGCGGTCAGCGGCTCCTCTATGCGCTCAGCGCTCTGACGTTCATCGCGCTGTCGCTCGGCGGTCCTCCGCTGTCCGTGGGCGGCACGTTCGTTCTCGCCATCGGCCGCATCGACAAGCTGATTGGCCTCCGGCTGCGCGTGCTGGACTCGGCCACGGACCGCCTGCTCAACGTGCTCGAGCCCGAGACGATGCGAGAAGTGACGAGCTACCTCGAGGCCATCAAGAAGGATCAGGGCGCCATGGTGCAGCTCATGCCCGAGGCGATGGATCTTTTCGTCGCCGGCATCGAGGACTGCCCGACAGTCCGGTATCAATCGGTCGCCACCATGGCGACCCCGCCGAGCCCGGGCCGGGCCATCAAGGCGCTCCTCCACCCCTGGACGGTGCTGTCGGGCACCATCTTCGCCACGCTCTACGGGATCACGTCCCGCATGGACGAGGTCTACCCGTGCTCATCCGAGACCCTCGACAACGACGTGGAGGCCATCCTGCGCGAGGCGTTCGGTCACGCGCCGGGCGGTCGCTCCAACGACGGGGTGGTCCCGCTCCGCTCCCAGATCTGGGGGAAGCTGGTCTGGGCAGGGCTCGGTGATCACCTGGATGTGCTGGGACACTTCTCTGGCAAGGAACCCCAGAGCGAGCACAAGGACTGGCTCACGTCCGGCTCCGGCTTCGACGAGGCACGCTTCGGCACGATGGTCGACCGCATCGCCGACGGCATGCTCAGCGGCGAGCCGACGACGTGACGCTTCGGTAGATCTCCGCGTAGCCGGCGGCCATCGACGCCCGCGAATACGACGCAACGACCTTCGCGCGGGCGCGCCCGCCGAGCTCTGGCAACGTTGCCAGGTTCTCCTTGGCGTCGCGCATGTGCGCGGCAAGCTGATCGACCCGCGCCACGTCGACCTCGCGTGAGGGCGCGCCCACGAGCGAGATGTCCGGATCGGTGATCTCGCGAATGCCACCCGTGGCGAGGCCCACGACGGGCCGCCCCATCGCCATGGCCTCCAGGAATGCAATGCCAAGGCCTTCGGCGCGCGAGCTGGCGAGGATGGCGTGCGCCTCTGGAATGACTGTGGTCGGATCGTCCACGTGGCCGCGCAGCTCCACCCGCGCGTCCAGCCCGAGATCCTTCACCAGCCGCGCAATGTCCGCGCGGTCCTCGCCGTCACCACACAACAGGAGCCGCACGTCGGGGACGCGGGCAAGGGCCCTGAGCGCGAGGTCGGCGCCCTTGCGCGGCTCGAGGCGGCCCAGGAACAGCAACGTGAGCGGTCTGCCGGCAGGCAGCGGCGGCGCGAGCACGAACCTGTCCGTGTCGACGCCATTCGGGATCACACTGACCTTCTTGGCGGCCCACGGTGCCTTCTTCCGGAAGCGTTCAGCGACGTGCGCGCTCACCGCGACGGACGCGGAGGCGCGCGCAAGCGACCAGCGGGCGAAGGGCCAGGCCGTGGGGTCGTCGAGCACGCGCGTGGAGTGCTCGGTGCGCACCACTGGCAGCCCGAGCGATCGCGCGGCGCGCGTGCCGAGCACCTGCGAGCCCAGCGTGTGAACGTGCACCACGTCCACGGCTGCGTCGCTGAGCTCGCGCGTCAGCCACGTAGCGTCCAATGGGCCAAGCTGCCGCCACACGAAGGCGACCGGATTCTCGTGGACGGCGCCGCGGTCGTGGACAACGAGCTCCGCATCTCGGAAGACCTTGTAGAGCGGCCGCGACGGCGTGAAGAGGAACACCTCGTGGGCCGCGCCTGTCTCCACGCTTCGCGCGAGCGTGGCAAGCATGCGCTCGGCGCCGCCGATCTCTCCCGCGACCACGACGTGCCCGATCTTCAAAGCTTCTCTGCTTTCTCGCTGGCGTCGCGCGCGATCAGCTGTGTGATACGGCGCTCGAACCGAACGTAGAACACGATCGCCACCACCGTCTGCATCATGGACGTCGAGAGCGCGATCCCCTCGAGGCCGAGCACCGACAGGAGGATGACGTTGAACACGGCGTTCGCCGTGGCGTTCAGGAAGCCCATCGAGATCATGATGCCGCTGTTCTGGATGGCCACGTGGGCGCGCGCAAGCACCAGGAGCGCACCGAACGAGGCAACGCCGACGAGGTGATAGGGGACGATCTTTGCCATGCGCTCCACGCCCCCCGCGTCCATCTGCCCGTGCAGGAATGCGAGCCGCAGCAGCGGTCCGCGCACCACGAAGAGGAGGCCGCTCGTGGCCACGGCCGCCGCGGTGACCCATACGATGGCCTTGCGCACCGTGGTCCGCAGCTTCTCGTACTGGCGCTCCGCGTAGTCGTCGGACAGGTGCGAGAGCAGCACGGGGAGCAGCGCGGCCTGGAGCAGTGAGGTGGGCAGCGACGCGACGTCGCCCGAGTAGCGGAGCAGCGTGCCGCCGCCAGACACGTTTGCCATGCCGGCCATCAGCTGATCGACCACCGGGTTCACGCGTGTCACGGCGCCGCCCGACACCTCTGCGGCGATCAGGCGCACGAAGCGTCGCAGCGGCTCCGTCACGGTCAGAGACAGCTTGATGTCGAGTGCCTTCCGCGCGAAGAGCCACGTGAGCGCGATCGTGGTGAGCTCGCCGCCCAGCTGCCCCACGGGCACCGCCGCCACGCCGGCGGACGTTCGCATCCCGTAGATGGTGCCCAGCGTGCAGAGCACGCCCGCCGCGCTCAGGATCGGCTGCTGGAAGAACTTCTTCTCCGCGGAGAGGAGCGCGAACAGCAGCGTCTTCACGGAGAGCGCGAGCAGGAAGAAGCAGAACGGCACGACCATCTTCGCGGCGAGCTCGAGCTCCGCGGCTCCGTATTTCATGCGGAAGTAGATCGTGGCGAGCAGGCCGATGATCGCCGACAGGCCGCCGCCCACGATCAGCGTGTAGGCGACGAGCGAGCCGCGAAGCTGCGGCAGCGACGCAGGGTCCTTCTTCCGCGCCTCCGCGAGGATCGGCACCACGGCGGAGTCCTGGTAAGCCGCAAACACCAGCGAGCCCGCGAGCGAGAACACCGCCCACGAGAAATAGTAGACGTCCGTCGCCACCGAGCGCCCGAACAGCGTCGCGAGGAGCAGCGGTAGCAGGGCCTCGGTCGCGCGGAGCAGCACCTGCGCCGGGAAGAGCAGCGCAGCGGTCCTGGCGATCTGGTTGCTCACGGCGCGAGGATCTCTGGCAGATCCGATAGGCCCACGACGCTGACGCCCTCCCGCTCGCAGAACGAGAGCAGCGCGGACAGGCGCGACAGGATCGCGCGGGCCTCGGACTCGTTCTTTGCGTATGGGCTCTTGCCGGGAACGACCTCCACGTTGTGGAACATGGCGCAGAGGACCAGCGGTCGGTCCGGCGCGGCGGCGAGCGCAGCAGCAAGCTCCTCCTTCGCGACCTGGACGATGCTCTCCTCCGTCCCGCGCGTGGGACGCAGCCACCGTGGCTCTGCGAGCTTGCCGACGATCGGGATGCGGGAGAGCGCGCTCGGGCGGATCGTCACGGGCACCTCCCACATGCGCGAGCTCCCGGGACGGCCGGGCTCGTTCGGATCTGGATGGTATGGCTGGGTGGGGGAGCCGCGGAAGTCGAGGCCTCGTGCGCCCGCGCTGGACCATTCCATGTGCGGCGTCACGCTCGACTCCACCTCGTAGCCCAGCGACTCCAGGATGGGCACGCTGTTCTTGCCGACGCCGAAGCGCCCGGCGCGGAAGCACGTGGGCTTGCGATCGAAGGTCGCCGTGAACGACTCCGTGAGCGTGGTGAGCTTCGCGCGCTCCTCTTCCGCGGAGCAGTCACGCTGGAACGCCGCTGTCTCGTCCGGGATGTAGGCACCAGGCTCCGCGAGCTCCGCGTGGAGATGGGTGCCGAGATCGCTCTCCTTCGCCAGCGTGCGCAGGAGCGCGACGCTCTCCTCGTGTCGCATGATCTCAGGAGACAGGAGGTAGGTCGCCTTCGCGCGGTGCTCGCGGAAGAGGGGCGCCAGGCGTTGCCCGAGACCATCCTTGATGCCGGAGAATCCAAGCGGCTTCTCCACCTTCCAGCCCGCGCCCTTGTCGCACTCCGTATCGATCGTGACGCAGAGGTAGCGGGAGCGGATGGTCACGACCCCATCGATATAGCAAAAAAGAACACCCCGTCGGGTATCACGAAGCGCGTCGGCGCCTGTGCGTGAAGCCAGGCGCCGCTCGTTCACGCTCGCGTTCGAGCGGCTGTGTCAGCTCACTTGAAGCGCATGCAGCGCGCGCCCATGGAGCCCGACTTGTAGCGCGGCGTTGTCTGCTGGTTCTTGTGGTGGATGATGCTGCCCCACTCGACGCCGTACCCGCGGTAGTCGAAGCGAATGACCTCACCCCTCTTGAGCACGGCCTCCTGCAGGTTGCCGACCATGTCCATCCAGGGCTCGTCACCGGCGGTCTTGACGACCGCATCATTCGCGACGCGTCCAGGGCTGGTGATCTTGCTGGAGTCGTCAAAGTCGTTGTCCACGCCCGGGTAGTAACCGGCCTGGTCTGGCATGTTGTAGCAACCCTGCGAGCCGTCCGAGAACGAGTTGACGTAGCCCGCAGCGCCGCTGTACGCGCCCGTGTAGCCAGCACAGCAGGGACCGCAGCTCGAGTTGCCACCGACGTACTTGCCGGTGAGCACTGGAACACCGCTCACATAAACGGGCTGCACCGAGTTGCCGGTGATGTAGTCCATGACCTCGGCGGTCGCGAGCTGCCCGCCGTCCCACGCGCAGAACGCCGCGAAGAGCGCGTTCGGCGAGCAGTTGAGCGCCTTGTCGTCCAGGATGTCCTGGGGGTAGTTCTTGCCGACGCCGCCCGAGATAGCCGCGATCGTCGCGGCGTCGAACCAGTAGGTCGAGTAGCCGTACTGGCCGTGACCGTTGCCGCAGTTGAGCGCGTGCGCAGCTGCGTAGTCGGGCGTGGGCCAGCCTGGCCCGGTGTTGTAGTCCGGAAACAGGTGGCCGCCGCCAAGCGCGAAATCGACGCCGACGTCCTGCATGAAGCTACCGGTCGCGACGCTCCACGAAGGGCTCTGCGTGGGGAAGTTGGCGAGGAATTGATCCTGTCCAGGCGCAAGCAACGCATTGCCGGCGGGTGTCGGGTTGGTGGTTGTCCACGCCGCCATCGACCCCGTGAAGTTGGTCGGCAGGTAGTTCTCCCAACCGTTGTTCCAGCGCGTCGGCCTGTGAGCGGCGGTGTACGTCTTGATGTCCGGCGCGCCTCCGTTGCCGTTCGCGATCGATGTGACGAACGCACGCATACGGCCCGCAGTGATCTCGTACTTGTCGACGTAGACCGCCTTGCCCGGCGCCGCCACGTTGTCTGGATAGCCACTCACGAGGAGCGACTTGCAGCAGGTCTCGTGACCAGCCACCACGGTGCCCGCGGCGGTCATGTGAGAGGGAGTACCGACGACGTTGTTGTACTCGCCAAGACCACACGTCTGCGTTCCGTGGAGGCCGCCCTTGCAGCTGGCGCCGGGGGAGCACCGGCTCTTCGAGTCGCAGATGGTCGACGTGCAGTCCTTGTCGACCTTGCAGCCGAGGAACCAGTCGCACGCCGGTGACTTGGTGCCTCCGCAGTTGATGTCGGTCTCGTCGCCGTCCTTGGTGCCCACGACGTGATCGCCGCAGATGCCTGCGTTGCAGTGGCCCCAGAAGCAGTCACCGTCGCCGCCGCATTTCTTGCCCTTGTCGCAGAGCGGGGCATTCGTGGGCGCGGTGCCGCCGCAGTCGATGTCCGACTCGGTGCCGTTCTTCACGCCGTCCATGCTGGTGGGCCCGGCGCAGAGGTTGTCCTTGCCGCACACGCCGCTGTCGCAGTCCGCGCCGGTCTTGCAACCACCGGCCAGCGCGCACTTCGGGCATGTCGGGCCGCCGCAGTCGACGCCGGTCTCGGCGCCGTTCACGAGCTTGTCGGTGCAAGACGGGCCCTGACAGGTTCCCGTGCATACTGCATCGACGCAGTCTGCCGGCACGGTGCATGTCTTGCCGTCGACGCAGGGCGTACAGGAGCCGCCGCAGTCGAGGTCCGTCTCGTCGCCATCCTTCGAGCCATCGCTGCAGCTCGCCGGCGGCACGTTGCACACGCCGTTGGTGCACACGTCGCCCTTGATGCAATCCTGCGCCGTCTTGCAGGCCGCGCCGGTGGGACACGGCTTCGTGTCGCGACCGCAGTTGCCGCCGTCGACGGTGGGGGTGGTGATCACGCCCGCGTCGCCGTCTGTGTTGGTCGGATCTGGATTCGAGTTGGTGCTGCTGCCTCCGCTGCACGCAGCGATGAGAGCGGCCACGAACGCACTACTCAATGCAGGGACCAAGAGGCGGGATTCGCGCATCAGAAAAGCATACCCAACATCTAGGGCGGGGAAAGGTCGAAGGTGCAATTTTACGATGAACTCATAATCGTCGCCACGTCCCCGCCACCTCCCGCCAGGAACTGCCTTCTTTTGTGTGATGGATCAAAGAGCCATCACCCATTCACGTGACGTCAGTGGCGGTCGCGATCTGCCGCCGGTCCGGTTGGCACGGTCGGTCCGCGCCTGATGGCGGCGCGCGGAGGCCGCCGTCCAGGCAGCCCTGGCCCTGGACGCGCTACCTCACTTCGGCGGGTTTCCGGGCGACTGCCCGATTGCGCGCGCGGTGTCGGCCATGTCTGCGCTTCGCTTCTGCGCCAGCGCCTTCAGCGCGGGATCTGCTGTCTTCGCCGCAACGTGATCGAAACGCTCCTTCAGCTTGACGAAGAACGGCGCGTTGGTGGCCATGCCCTCGGGCGGCGCGACGAAGGTCAGATACGCGGCGTCGTACTCCGCGTACGGCGCGTCCGGATCTTCGCGAGCCGCAAGGGCGTCGAGCTCCTTCGTGTCGCTCCACTTGAGCGCGCTGGGCGACGCCACGCGCATCAGCTCCACCGCCGACGCGGGGCCGCGCCGCAGCACGGCCGCGAGCGAGGCCTCGAACCCGAGCGGCTGCGACTCCGAGAAGGTCGCGACCAGCGCGCGATCGAAGTCCACGCCGCGCACGTGCAGCATGCCGGACGCGAGCCGCGCGCGCGCGTAGAGCATGCGGGTGGGGTCCTCGGGCTTGATCTCCTGCCTGTTCGCGAGCCGGCCTTCCATCGACGCACGCGCCGCCGGCGGCATGCCGCGCATGGACCACGCAGTCAACGCAGCCGCATCGGGCGTGCCCACCAGACGATCGGCATAGAACGGCGGCAGCGCGGCGAAGAGCGGGTTCGGCGCACCTGTGAGCCGGGGCGGGAGCACAAGGCCCGAAAGTGCGACCATGCGCTTGCCCGCATAGAGAGTCTCGAGCAGCGTCCGCGCTTCGTCGACGCGTGTATCCTGCACATATCCGCACTGCGCCAGCACCTCCAGCCCGAAGAGCGCGGCGTCGCGCCCGCGGGCCTTGCGCGGCTCCATCGCCTCGTCGAGGGCGCTGTAGTACACCGACGACAGCTCGCGGTCTGCCTTCCACTCCGCGGGGATGGGCGCCTTGCGCGCAAGGTCGACGAAGCGCATGTCCGCCACGCCGGCCTGCACGGCGGCGATGCCCTGGCCGCACGACTTCTCCCCCTTCGCGACGGACGCGGAGAGCGTCTCGATGGAGCGCGCCTCCTTCTCGAACCACGTCTTCATCGGACCCTGCAGGTAGGCCGCGACCGCCTTTCGGTCCGCGGCTCCCTTCATCTCGGGCGGCGCAGTCACCATGCGCGAGAGCTTCGCGGCGTACGAGATCCCCACCAGCTGGTGGGCCACCGCCGGCTCCATGTTGGTAGGGTGCGATGCGAGCAGCGGATCCGTGAGCACGTCCGCGCACTCGACAGGCGCGAGCTCTGCGCGCAGCGCGCGAATCATTCCGGAAGGAGCGGCGGCACACGACTCGAGCCGCGCGAGGCTCGCGTTCCAGCCTGCCTTCGGACCCGACATGGCGCGCGTGAGCTCCGCACCGAGCTCGATGGCGTTCGTGCAGACGGGCGCCGCGGCCTTGGGATCTGGCTTCGGTGTGGCTGCGAACGCCGCGCACGTGGCCTTCGCCTTGGGCGCGAGCGGCGCGGCCTTGTCGAACGCGGACCAGTCGGGCGCGCTCTTCGGTGCGACCCACGCTGCGTCGGCGCGGAGATCCGCGGGCAGCGCAGAGCGAGGCATCTGCGCCGGCGGTGAGTCCCCAGGCTTCGGGGTGGCCGTGGTGTCCGTGGGCGGCGGCGCCGTCTTCGTGTCCGCGGGCGTCGCCGGCTGCTTCGGCGTGGTCTCCGCGCAGCCTGTGAGCGAAGCGAGCGAGAGGAGGGCAATGCAGGGAAGGAGGGCGAGCGATCGCATCGCCCATGTCTACAAGGTCGAGCCCCTCACCTCAACGCGCCTTTGCGGTCTTCGCGCTTCGGTGGGACGTCGGCTCACAACCAGATGACGTGCTCGCGGACCAGGGTCGTCGGGGTCTTCGCGAACTTCGACTTGAACGAGGCGATGGAGAGGCGCTTTGGATCGGTGTCACCGTCCATCGGGATGCCGCCCAGGTCGAACAACGCGCAGCCCTGTTCGAGTGCCCACTCCGCCGCCGCGACGAACGTGGGTGCGGCCTTGGTGAACTCGCGCTCGTCGCTGGACGATGCGCCCATCACGTACGTGGCGATCGCGCCGTGCTTCGTGATGAACGCGGCCGACACGACGTCCCCCAGGTGCTCCGTCAGGAAGAGCGCCGCGCGATCGGGAGCGCGACGTAGGTGCATGCGTAGCGCCTCGAAGTACTCTGCCGACTTCGTTGGCCGGCGCTGGTCCTCCATCATCGTCGCGTACATCGCCTGGAGCGCGGCGACGTCGTCGGGTCCGCCCTTGCGCGCGGTCGCGCCGGCCTTCTGCGCGCCGTTTGCTTTCTGGCGCACGGCCTGCCCGTCCTTGCCCGCGAAGATCGCGCCCTTCGCCTTTCCGGTGAGCTGCACGCGCACGGTTCGAGCATGCGCGGAGGAGAACGCGTGATCGACGGAGAAGCCGGCCTCGGCAAGGATCGTCTCGGCCTTCGCGGCCTCTTCGTCCGCGAAGTACGGCATCACGCTCAGCCGGACAATGCCGCGAGAGCGGGCCCTCTTGTGGAGCGCATCGAGCACCTGTCGGAGATCGGACAGCGCGCATACGGGACCGCGCTCGACGACGGCGGCAGGCAGGGGAAGGCGGAGAGGTCCGCGCGCGCGAAGCACCAGCGCCGAGCCCTTCACATCACCGGAGCCATCACGCGCCAGGAAGAACCGTGGGGAGAACGACCTTCCGGCGGTGCCCAGCTGCGCGTAGGCGGAAGCCTGTGGATATGCTCCATGCGGGCTTCCGTCGACGAAGGCGTCGTACAGGGCTTGGTCCGCGTCGCCCAGCGAGCGTGACCATGTGACTCGTAGGCCCACAGCATGGCTCTTACCGCCGTTCACATGCGTTGAACAGCACGAGGAAATTCGGCCGTGAAGGGGCATGGACGATCGGGCACGGATGGTGCTACGGCAAGGCTCTCATGGCTTACGCCGACTCGGCAGAATCAACTTCGCAGGCCTCGCAAGGTGCAGACCCAGGGCCCAAGCCCGACCTGCGCGCGCAGCGCAAGGTCAGGGTCCTCTTCATCAACGACACCGCGCGTAACGGCGGCCCCGGACGCAGCCTCTATTACATCCTCAAGTTCCTCGACACCGACGTGATCCACAGGGCCGTGGTGCTTCCGCGCGCCGGTGTGATCAGCGAGCTCTACGAGGCGGAGAAGGTCACCGAGGAGCTCTTCTTCGAGCACCATCTGGTGGAGAATCCGATCGAGCCATTTGCACGCGCGATGGAGCGCGACGATTTCGATGCGACCACCGCGCGCAAGGCGCTCCGGCTTCTCGGCAATGTGTACAAGGGGAGCTCGGCGATCGCGCGGCTGACGCAGCTGATCAAGAACGGTCGCTACGATCTCGTCTACTGCAACGGAACGAACGCGGACTTCGCGGGCGGCGCGCTTGCGTGGACGTCGGGCATCCCCGCGCTCTGGCACGTGCGGTACACGTCGCTCCCCGGGCTCGCGCGCCCCATCCACGACAGGCTCGCGGCGAGCCCCGGCGTCGCGCGCATCGTGTGCGTGTCGAACGCGGCGGCAGGGCTCTTCCCGCACTGCATGGACAAGGTGCGTGTGATCCACAATGCGCTCGACATCGACGAGTTCGGCGCGAAGAACGTGACCCCCGTGCTGAAGACCGAGCTCGCCTTGCCGGAGGGCACGATCGTCTTCGGAAGCCAGGGCCGCATCCTCCCGCGCAAGGGCTACGTCGAGATGGTCCGCGCTGCGGGCATCGCCATCTCGCGCATGACGGACGACGAGAAGAAGAAGGTACACTTTGCGGTCCTTGGCGACACGCCACAGGACATGCGGCCCGATCACGTGGAGGAGTGCCGCGCGCTCACACGTGAGCTGGGCATCGAGAAGAGCTTCACGTTCACCGGCTTCCGCAAGGACGTGAAGCCCTATGTCGTGGACTTCGACGTAGCGGTCGTGCCCAGCGTCTATCCTGACCCGCTGCCGCGCGCAGTCATCGAGTCCATGGCGCTCGGCAAGGCCGTCATCGCGTTCGACGTGGGCGGTGTGGCTGAGATGATGAAGGACGGCACGACCGGGACCCTGGTCCGCGGCGTCCCCCCCGACGTCGCGGGTCTCGCGGAGCAGTTCTTGAGGTACGCTCGGGACCCTGAGCTTAGAGACAGGCAGGGCAAGGCCGGGCGCAAGAGGATCGAGGAGGAGTACGACGCGAGGAGACAGGCGCGTCGCATCCAGAACGAGATCGTCCGCGCGGCAGGGCTCGAGGCACGGGCTTCAGGAGCGTCGTGAGAGGACATGAGCGAGCTATCGGACAAGCAGAGCTTCCTTCGAACCGTCGTCGAGAAGATCGTAGATTTTTCGTCGCGTTTTCCAGTCCTCGTGATGGTGCTTTCGCTCCTCGCGTTGTACGGCGCGAAGAGCTACACGGAGCGCCTCGAGCTGCGGACGGACTTCCGCGAGCTGCTCCCGCTCGATAGCCCGGGGCTGAAGGCGTACGAGCACCAGACCGGTCGCCTTGGCGGCGGAGCGTCGCTCATCGTTGTCGTGGAGTCGCCCGACAGGAAGGCGAACGAGAAGTTCATCGACGACCTTGGCGCCAAGCTGGACGCCGCGCAGAAGGAGCAGAAGGCGTGCCTGTCCGTGTGCAAGGCCGACGATCAGCCCTGCCGCGAGAAGTGTGGCCCGGTGCTCATCAGCTACGTGGAGGACGGCACCAAGGAGGTGCGCCAATACTACGAGGACGCGAAGTGGCTCTACGCGGACAAGCAGGATCTGATCAACGCGAACAACACGCTCGATCATCAGATCGCAATCCGATCGAAGCTCGTCTCCGATTTCGGAGAAGATGATTTCACCCCGCCCGAAGCAGAGGGCGGCGCGCCTGCGTCCGAGCCCGATGGCGGCGCTTCCGACGGTGGTTCATCCGCAACAGCGACCGTCGCCAACGGACCCGATGGTGGACCCGCGAAGGCGAACAAGGACAAGAAGCCCGCGCTCGGCATGGACGAGTACCGCGACCGGTGGAAGGCGAAGGCAAAGAAGAACGACGACTTCCCGACGGGCTACTTCGCGACGGAGGACGGCACCAACATGGGCCTCCGCATCATCTCGCCCACGAGCGGCACGGGCGACAAGTGGGGCGACCTTCTCATGGAGAAGGTGCGCGTCATGGTCGGCACGCCCGAGGATCTCAAGAAGACCTACAACCCGAAGATGGAGATGGGCTTCGCGGGAGACATCCCGAACGCGATCGCCGAGAAGGACTCCATCATGAGCGAGGCGCTGTTCGCGACCGTCGCCGCGCTGGTGCTCCTGCTCATCGGCATCATCGTGTTCTTCCGCTCGGGCTGGGCGCTCCCCATCGTCTTCTTGCCAGCGTTCCTGGGCGTGGGCGCGGCGTACTCGTTCGCGACGTATCGCTACGGGTACGTCAATACGTCGGGCGCGTTCCTGGGCGCCATCATCCTTGGCAACGGCATCAACTATCCCATCGTGCTGCTCTCGCGCTATCGCGAGTTCCGCGCGCGTGGCATGACAGCGGACGTCGCGCGGCGCGGGGCGGTGTGGAACGCGTTCCGCGCAGAGCTCGTCGGCGCGGCGGTGGCCAGCATCGCGTACGGCTCGCTCACCACCACGGATTTTCGCGGCTTCAGCCAGTTCGGCATGATCGGCTTCTGCGGCATGCTGCTGGTGTGGGCGGCCATCATCCCCGTCGTCCCGGCGATGATCGTCATCGTGGAGTGGGCGCAGCGGAAGATCGGCTACACCCCGAAGTACGGTATCGACGAAGACGGCAGCAAGGGCCCGATCATGAAGTGGGTCGCGCGCTTCACGGAGCGCTCGCCCACCCCGATCCTCCTTGTGGCAGCGCTCATCACGATCGGCACGGCGTACAAGCTCCCCGGCTACCTGAAGGATCCGTGGGAGTACAACTTTGATCACCTTGGCTCGCGTGGCTCCAAGTCGCACGGCGGCGTGGGCGAGTGGTCGAACAAGGCCGAGAAGGTCTTCGGCGGCAAGATGAACATCGCCGGCGCACGCATGTTCGCCGACTCGCCGGAGCAGGTCCCGCTCATCAAGGCGAAGATGTTCGAGAACGACAAGACGATGAACGCGGACGACCCGCTCATCAACGACATCGCCACCATCACCGACCTCTTGCCCGCGACCGACAAGGAGCAAGAGGAGAAGCTCGCGATCCTGGACGAGATCCGCGATCGCATCACGCCGCGCGTGCTCTTCGACATGCCAGAGGACGAGCGCGCGCGCCTGCTCGAGATCAAGCCGCCGGAGACGCTCCACGTCCTTCGCGCGCAGGATTTGCCGTCCCTGCTCCGCCGCCGCTTCGAGGAGAAGGACGGGCGGGTGGGCACCGTCTTCTATGTGAAGTTCAACAACTTCAGCTTCGCAAATGGCCACAACCTGCTGAAGGTCGCCGCGACCACGGACAACATCACGCTGCCGGACGGCACCGTCGTGCAGACCGCGAGCCGCTCCACCATCTTCGCGGAGATGATCCGGAGCATGGAGAAGGACGGCCCGCGCGCCACGGGGCTCGCGTTCCTGGCCGTCATGGTGGTCGTGATCATCGCAACGGCGAGCCGCCGCGGCAGTGTCTCCGTGCTGCTCGCGCTGATCATCGGCGTCACGTGGACCGTGGGCGGCGCCGCGCATGCCGACATGAAGCTCAACTTCTTGAACTTCATCGCGCTGCCGATCACCTTCGGAATCGGCTGCGAATATCCATTCAACGTGTTCGATCGCACGCGGCTCCTCGGCGGCGACGTCTCGCTCGCGATCCGACGCACGGGCGGCGCCGTCGCGCTCTGCAGCTACACGACCACCGTCGGATACGGCTCCATGCTCTTCTCCGACCAGCAGGCGTTGCAGTCATTCGGACGTCTGGCGATGAGTGGCGAGATCGCCTGCCTGATCACGGCGCTCTTCGTGCTGCCCGCGGTGCTGCACGTGTGGAAGATGAAGCCTGAGACGACACCAGTCGAGTCGCCGAAGGCCTGACCGCCCGATGGGGCCCACCACGCCGCTTCCCGAGTCCGTCCTCACGGAGAGCGCGACGGACGTCGACGCAGAGGAGGCCGGCGAGATCGAGCTCGAGGCAAACCTGGCGACGATCGGCGCCCAGCGTGGCGGCGCGCGCGCGTTGCTCTCCAGCGTCGAAGTGGAGTGGCGTGCGCTCAGAAACCTTGGCGTGCGCCTGGAGCCGTCGTACGAGCGTGGCCGCGCGGATGCCGCTTCGCGGACGCGTGATGAATTCGGCTTCGCGGGTGCGGTCGCCGTCGGCCTCTTTCACGATTACGCGCGCGATGCGCACCTGCAGCTGGAGCTGCTTGGTCGCGTACCGTCCGAATCACATGGCTTCGCTCCAGACGAAACTGTGCTGCCCGCAGCGGCCGACCTGGTCTCTGCCGTGAGGCGCGGGCGGTTCACATTTCGCGGCACGGTGGGCGCGGAGGCGTTCGGCGCGTTCGCCCACGCGCCCATGCATGTGGACTTTGCGGTCCTCACCGGAATCCGCCGTGACGCGCGGTTCGGCTTTGTCGGGTTGGAGGCGCGCACCGACCTTGCGCGCGCAAACCCGTTCGTGCTTGCGCCGGAGGTCGTCGCCGACGCAAGCTCCCTGGGCATTCCGCTGCGACTTGGCGTGGCGCTTCCGGTCAACATCGGCGCCGACGCCACGTCGCAGAGCTATGGCCTCTTCGCGCGTCTGATCTTGCTCACGGACCGCGAGGCGCGCGCGGAGCGAGAGTGAACGCCCGATCGTGACTAGGCGGCGCGCGATGAGAAGAGGCCGCGCGACGACTCGGTGAAGTCGCCGTGGCCCCATGCAAGGAGGGACTCCACTTCGTGGCGCAGGAGCGCGAAGCGCATGTCCGCGGGATGGATCGCGATGCGCGCGGGCAGGGCGAGGCGCGCGTATTTCGCGATGCGACACCACGCGACGCTCGAGAACAGACGGCCCGGCGTGCGGCTCGCGTAGTTGAGGACGACGCTGGTCTGACGCGTGCCCTCCGCGGGGTTGTACGCGTAGAGGTGATCTTCGCAGAACGTGTAGCCGCGCCGCCCGAGCTTCGGCAGGAGCCACGGGGGCATCGACCATGCGGGAGGAATGAAGCCCGTGGGTGTGAGGCCCGCGGTCGCGAGGATCGCCTCGCCCTCGTCCAGGCGGAGGTCCGCTTCGTCTTCCGTGACGTCCGAGAACTCCGCCTCGCCGCCGGAGACGACCTTCTGCGCATAGTGCCAGCGAAGCCCGCGCGGCCGTCCTTGTCCGGACACCTCTGCGTCCGCGGGTCGCGACTTGTGGAAGAGGCCGTGGAGGATCATCTCGTGGCCGTCGTCCTGGAGCGCGCGGAGCTTCCGCGCGTACGTGGGCGCTGCGTTCAGCGGCGCCTTTCCGTGGAAGTTCGGGACGACGAGCAGCGCGGGCTTCACGCCCACGGCGTGGCACATCTCGAGGGCGACATCGACCTCGCGCTCCCAGAGGGGAGAGACGTCGTGGATGGAGACGTGGACGGCCATGAGCCTGCGTATCCTACTTCTTGAACGTGTCGCGCAACAGCTCCACCAGCTGCGCGAAGAAGGACGGCACCTGACTGGGCAGCGGTTCCGTGTATCCTGCAATCATCTTTGCAGCCGCCTCTGTGGCGAAGAAGCCCGCGCAGCCGGTGCAACGGAAGACCATGGAGCCCGTTCCTAGCAGCTCCTCACCCTCGAAGCCGCCGCCGCACTTCGGGCAGTGTCCCGACAGGCGCTGCACCGGGTTGGGTGTGCGCGCGCTCGGTGCCCAGCCGGCCAGCGCAAGGTGTGGCTCTCCGTCGAACCAGTCGAGATAGACACCGCCACACTGCTGGCAGACGTCGATCAGCGCCTCGGCGGTGCTGCGCTCCTCCATCGGGGCATTGCAGCTGGGGCAGAAGAGGGCGTTGTCGCGGTAGCTCACGGCGGCCAGCCTATCACCGGTCCTGCCGGTTCTTGAGGAGCTCCTCGTAGAGCGCGAGCCTCGCCTCGAACTCGCCACGCACGGTGGGGATCGTCCGTGCGCGTTCGAGCGCCCCGTGGCGGAGCTCCTCGCGATCGCGCGACAGCACGCGCTCCATCGCGCTCGCCAGCGCGTCTGCGTCGCCCGTGGTGTAGTGACTGCCGCAGCCGTCCTCGATGAGCTCCGCGGCGCCGCCTTGATCGGGCACGACGGCCGGGAGCCCCGCGCAGAGCGCCTCGGACACGCCAATGCCGAACGTCTCGTACGGGCAGCCATGGACCAGGAGGTCCGCGCTCGCGAGCGCCGACGCGAGGATCGCCCGATCCTTCTCGAAGCCGAGGATCGCGATGTCACGCCGCCCCGCCGCGATCGCCTCGAGCTTCGCGCGCTCTGGGCCATCGCCGAACAGCACGAGCTTGGCGGTCGCCACGGATGAGCCCATCCGCTCCGTGAACCGCTTCATGCCGGCGAGCACGACATCCCACCGCTTCTCGATCGCGAACCGCCCGACGCCAACGATCAGCGTATCAAACCCGTCCCCGGGACCGAGCAGCTGATGCTTGCGGCCCTCCGACCCAGCCTCGGGTTTGAAGACGTCCTTGTCCACCCCGAACGGGAGCAGCCGCACGCGGGCCACCCCATGTCGGGAAAGCTTCTCCTGTTGCCAACGCGACGCCGTGAGGACGGCATCGCAGCCACGCCCGATGCGCCGCACCCAGGCCCAGAGCGGGGCCTTGGCGATCTCCGCAGCGGCCAGCAGGGCGCGGGGCGCACCCTGGTCACCGAGGGTCCCTGCGTACGTGTCGATGAAGTCCGAGTGCCACTGCATGGTCCGGATGCCAAAGGACGATCTGGGGCAGGCAAGGGCACCTACTGCGGCGGCGTAAGGCGAATGAATCTCCAGCACATCGGGGTGGAGCTCCCGTACTTGCTTCACGATTTTGTCCACCCGGTAGAGCAGGTGATAGCTGGGATCGTAGGGCATGGCCGGACCCTTGATCCGGACCACGCGTGCACGCCCACCGGGGTGTGCTACACGCGGCCCCACCTGCTTCCCGCCGGTGTCTTCAGTCCCATCATGGCCCCCCGGAGCGAGCACCACGTGCTCGTTTCCCAGCTGGCACAAAAAGTGTCCTTTGAGTGTGAGATGGCTTCGAACCCCGCCACCCCTTTCGGAATAGAATTCGGTCACGTCGACCAGCTTCACGCCCGCGCTCCCGGTGCAGGAAGCCTCGGCCGTGCCGCCAATGATCTCGCGCAAGAGGCACCCGCCGAAGCGCCCAGGTCCGCGTTTTCAGGGAAGAATGTGCCGCATGGCCATCCCGCGCTGGACCCGGCGACCAGCCCCTTCGCGGCCCTCGCGGCCCGCCACGGCCGGCCCCTTCGTGTGGCGTTGCTCAGCGACTTCACTCGGATCCCCTACGCGAACGGTGCAGCATTCCAGACACGCTTTCTGTATCAAGAATTGCGTCGGTGTGGTCACGAAGTCACAGTCATCGGACCCCATGATCCGACTGCCACACCCGATGAGCTCGCGCCCGGTACGGTAGAGCTTCCGAGCATCCCGATTCGAGCCTACCCCGGCGTGAACGTCCCCATGCCGCTGGCCGCCTGGGTCTTCGACCCGGACCGCTGGCACTTCGATATCTGCTTCGCGCAGACCACCTCGCTCCTCATGGAGTTCGGCGTGTGGCTCCGCCAGATGAAGGGCATCCCGCTCATCTGCGTCAACACCACGCACCTTGCGGCCACCTACGACGTGCTCCTCCCCGAGAAGCTGTCAAAGGTCGAGGCCGTGCACGTCGGGATGAACTTCGCGTTCCGTCGCCCGTTCGAGCGCCTCTTCGCGTCGATCTACAACAACAGCGATGGGCTCGTCGTGCTCTCCGAGGGGCTCCGCACATACTGGCGTGAGCGCGGCGTCACGGCGCCCATTCATGTCATCCCGCGCTCGGTGCAGCCGGCATTGTTCGATCGCCCGCTGGGCGAGGATCCGTACACGCACCTCTCCGCGGGGTCCGAGGCATGGCGCGGCGCGCGTCTCGTCTGCGCAGGTCGACTCACGCGCGAGAAGGCGCAGCACCGCCTGATCCGCCTCTTCGCGCGGCACATCGCGCCGTTCGATCGGCACGCCACGCTCACGTTCGTCGGCGACGGGCCCGACCTTGACTACTACAAGCGTGTCGCCAAGGAAGAGCGCGTCGACTCGCGCGTCTACTTCGTCGGTGAGGTCCCCTTCACCGCGATGGCGGACTACTACGCCTACGCCGACCTGTTCGTGCACACGTCTCTCAGCGAGACGTACGGCAACGTGATGGGCGAGGCGCTCTGGTGCGGTACTCCCACGGTTGCCTTCGCCGACGGCATGGGCGTGACCTCGCAGATCAAGGATGGAGTGAACGGCGTCCTGCTCTCACCCGGCTCCGACAACGAGTCCGAGCGTGAGGCGGACGGCGCGTTTGGTCGCGCGGTGCTGAACCTGCTCGATTCCCCGCAGGAGCGCGCGCGCATCGGTCGTGCGGCGTCGAAGATCGCGCGCGAGCGGTGCAGCCCTGGTGCGGTGCAGGAGAAGATCGCCTCGGCGTTCCAGGCCGCGCAGGACCACGCAAAGGCAACGCAGCTTCGCCCCGCGGCGGACGGCCCCAAGGCCATGCAGTGGCTGACCACGTTCAAGCGCTTCCGCTCGTGGGCGACCTTCAACGGCTGGGTCGTGGTCGCAGGCCAGATGCGCAGCGGCAGATCCGTCACGAAGGAAAAAGGCCTCCAGCCTCAAATCGCGAAGTAGGGACGGAAACCCCGATATACTCGCCGGGTGAGCGACACCACGCGCATCTCGGCGGTCTCCATTGGCGGTCCGCCCGCCACGCTGATGCAGCTGCCGCGGGGTGGCTACTACGTGCGCACGTCCGCGGGGCCGATCCAGTTCGGTGTTCCACCGGAGACCATCAAGGACGTCATGAGCATGAAGCTCGACGTGCCCGTGATGTACGTGCTCCCGCAAGAGCTCTTCGATCGGCTACGCGGTCTGTCGATCGCCGAGTTCGAATTCCCTTCGTACTACAACTTCTTCTTGTTGAAGCGGAAGTGCCGGCTGGGCATCGAGAACCGCAGCATCGAGCGTCGCGTGCGCGCGATCTTCCAGGAGACGCTCTTCGGTCCGCGCGGTGAGCCGCACCCCAGCGAGTTCGCGGACGGCTATCCCGGGGACTGCCGTCCGTCGTTCAGAAAGGAGAGCGAGTTCTTCCGCTCGCAACCGGGCAAGGGCCGACTCGAGGTGGACGAGCTCGTCGAGTTCGCATCCTTCGACGACGGCAAGTCGCCCGTGAAGGTCGGCGACACGGTCATCGTGAAGTTCTCCGAGGACACGTACGTCGTCGAGGACGGCGGCACCGTGATCGCGCGTGTGCCGCGCAACATGCACCTGCCTCCACGAGCGACCGGCCCCGATTCCCCCGATTCCTCCGACGGCCGCGATTCCCGCGCCCCGCCGTGGCGGCCTCCGGAGTTCGGCGTCACGGTTCTGGGCGCGAGCCACGGGTTTGATCCGCAGGGCAAGACCACGGGCTTTCTCCTGTGGATGGGCGGTCGCGCGATCCTCGTCGACCCACCCACCGACGCCACGAACTACCTCGCGGAGCGCGGCGTCGCACCCAAGATGATTGACGGCGTCATCCTCACCCACTGCCACGCCGATCACGACGCAGGCACGTTCCAGAAGATCCTCGAGGAAGGACAGGTGTCGCTCTACACCACGCCGTTCATCCTCGGGTCGTTCCTCCGGAAGTACGCCGCGCTGTCCGGTCTCGATGAGGGCTTTCTTCGCTCCACGTTCGCGTTTCATCCCGCGCGCATCGGCGCACCGCTCGACGTCCGCGGTGGCGAGCTCTGGTTTCGCTACACTCTGCACTCCATTCCTGCGATCGGCGTGGAGGCGTTCTACGGGGGCAGGAGCATCGCCATCTCTGGCGACACCCTCTACGAGCCCACGCGCATCAAGGAGATGTACGACGCGGGCGTGATCAAGAAGGGCCGCTACGAGGACCTGTCTGCTTTCCGCGGTCACCACTCCGCATACCTCCACGAGGCCGGCATTCCGCCGCTGCACACGCCCGCCGCCGCGCTCGCCGCGTTGCCCGAGGACGTGAAGAGCCGCCTGCATCTCGTGCACATCGCGGACAAGGATGTCCCGCAAGGTGTGGGCCTGAAGCACGCGAAGGTGGGACTCGAGCACACGCTCGTCATCGACACGCCGCAGACCCCCGAGTTCGCAGACGCCATCTCCCTGCTCGAGGCCGTGTCGATGGTGGACTTCCTCGCGAAGCTGCCGATCACGCGCGCGCGCTCGCTGCTGCAGATGGCGCAGCGCTTCTCGCTGCCCGCGGGCGAGAAGATCGTCTCGCAGGGGACACGTGGAGACAGCTTCTACATCCTGGTGGCCGGCCTTGTGTCGATCGTGCGCTACGGCAACACGCTGAAGACCTATCGCGCCGGTGACTACTTCGGGGAGACCGCGCTCATCCTGAACCAGCCGCGCTCAGCGGACGCCATCGCAAAGACGGACGTGGACCTCATCTCGATCGACCGCAACGACTTCCTCGCGCTCCTGCGCGGAACGGACATCGCGGAGCGGCTGTCGCGCCTTGCCAAGGTGCGTGATGAAGGCATCCTTGGCGTGTTCGATCGCAACTCACTCCTGTCGCGTCTGTCGGCGGGTCAGCGAAACCACCTGCAGTCGTACATCCAGAGTGAGCACGCACAGGCAAACGCCGTCCTGTGGGCCGACGGAGAGGTCCCTCGCCGCGCATACCTCGTTGGCGCGGATGCGGAGGTGCTGCTCGAGGAGGAGCTGCGTCCCCCCCGGCGCCTCATCGAGGGCCACTGGGTCGCGGACATCGACGCGATCGCAAACGACAAGCCCGCGACCAGCCGCGCGCGCGTCTCCCGCCCAGGTTCGCTCTTCTTCGTGGAGCGCCCGGACCTCATGCGGTTCTTCGACGAGAACCCAGGCGTCTACGTCGCGTTTCTCGGAACAAGGTTCGTCGAGTAGAGCAAGCTCAGGGGTTTGCTCGGACCCACTCAGCTACGGTCTTCAGGCCTTCTTGTAGCTTCACGCGTGGGGTCCAGTGGAGCTCGGTGTTGGCCTTTGCGATGTCGGCGAAGGTTGCGTCCACGTCGCCAAGGGGGACCGGGGCGCGCACGACGTTGGGCTCGCGGCCGACGGCTTGACCTAGCGCCACGATCAGGTCGGCCAGCGTGATCGGCGCGCCGGAGCCCAGGTTGTATACGCGGAAGCCGGGGTCGCTGTGATCGTACGCTGCGAGCACGCCGCGCGTGATGTCGTCTACGTGCGTGAAGTCTCGCTTCATGGAGCCGTCCCCGAACATGGTGATGGGCTCACCTGCGATGATCTTCCGCGCGAAGAGCGTGATGGCCATCTCCGGGCGCTGGCGCGGTCCGTAGACCGTGAAGAAGCGGAGGCCCGTGCACGCGACGTGTCTTGCCTTGAGCGAGAGTGCGGAGAGCACGAGCTCGGCGCCGCGCTTCGATGCTGCATACGGCGACTCGGGGCTGACGGCAGGCGCGGACTCCAGCGCGGGGAGCGGTGTGGCGTTGCCGTACACCGAGGAGCTGGACGCGGACACCACACGCGTGATGCCCGCTGCGAGGGCGAGCTCGAACACGCTGGCGGTGCCCTCCACGTTGACGCGGGCGTATCGTGTGGGGTCGTCGAAGCTGGGGCGCACGCCTGCGATCCCCGCCAGGTGAATCACGCCGCTGGCACCGGAAAATACGCTCTTCAGCGCGGCGGCGTCCGTGATGCACGCGCGGACGGTGTGGAGCTTGTTGCCGAACTCCTGGTGGAGGTCGCGGTCGTTCCGATCTTTCATCGCGGTAGGGTAGGGAGCCGCGGAGAAGTCATCCACGATCACGACGTCGTCACCGCGTCCGAGCAGCGCCCTTGCGACGTGGAACCCGATGAAGCCCACGCCACCCGTGAGGACGACACGCGCCATGTCAGCGCTGCGACGGGCGGTCGGCCACCCGCGGCACTCCTTGCGTCACGCCCACGCCCTGGTAGCGAAGGCCCGCGCGCGTCACGTCCTGCGGTCGCCAGATGTTGCGCGCGTCGACGATGACCGCCGGTTGACCGTTGGGCCCGCTCGCCATGCGGCGCTTCATCTCCGCGAAGTTCGGCGCACGGTAGCTGCGCCACTCCGTGAGAAGCACGAGCGCATGCGCACCGTCGAGGGCGTCGTAGTCGCGGTCGACCACCTTGGCACGCGCGCCGACGGCAGCGACATAGTTCACGCCGGCCTCCGGGTCGTGCCCGATGACGTGCGCCCCCTTCTCCAGGAGCGCCTCCGTCAGCCTGAGGGACGGTGCCTCGCGAATGTCGTCGGTCTCTGGCTTGAACGCCAGGCCCCAGAGCGCGATCTGCTTGCCCGCGACGCCGCCGAGCGTGCGCTCGACGAGCTGCACGATGAACGCAGCCTGCTCCTCGTTGGCCAGGTGCGTGGCCTCTGCGAGCCGCATGGGTACGCCGAACTTCTTGCCCAGCGCGCTGAGCGCCTGCACGTCCTTCGGGAAACAAGAGCCGCCATAGCCGGGGCCGGAGTAGAGGAACTTCTTTCCGATGCGCGTGTCGGTGCCAACGCCAAGCCGGACGGAGTGCACGTCCGCGCCAGTGGCATGGCAGAGGCGCGAGAGCTCGTTCATGAAGGACACGCGCATCGCGAGCATGGTGTTGGCCGCGTACTTGATGAGCTCGCTGGAGCGCGGGTCGGTGACGACGAGGCGCTCACCGGAGAGCTGCAGCGGGGCATAGAGATCGCGAAGCGTCTGACGCGCCGCCTCGCTCCGCGCGCCCAGCACGATGCGGTCGGGCTTGAAGAAGTCCGTGACCGCGTCGCCCTCCTTGAGAAACTCCGGGTTGGAGACGACCTCGAGCTCCACGGGGGCATGGGCAAGACGCGACTGCACTTCGTCGCAGGTGCCGACCGGCACGGTGCTCTTCACCACGACCAGCGCCTTCGCTTTGGCAACCTTCGCGATCTCTTCGGCGACCTTGAAGACCGCGGAGACGTCTGCAGAGCCGTCGGCCTTGGCCGGCGTACCCACGGCGATGAAATAGGCGTCGGCCTCTTGCCACTCCGTGGTCACCTCGGTGCCAAAGGTGAGCCGCTTGTTCTTCTGGTTGCGCCTGACGAGGTCCGACAGGCCAGGCTCGTAGATGGGGATGTTGCCACCACGCAGCCGCTCGATCTTCCCGGGATCGATGTCATAGATGAGGACGTCGTGGCCCAGGTCGGACAGACCGGTGCCGGTGACCAGGCCAACGTATCCGGCTCCAAAAACGACAAGACGCATGTGATCTGAAGTTCTCTACTGAAGACCACGAGAGCTGTACAGCCACCACCCGCCGCGGTGATCCACGAGGTGCAGGTTCTGTGGTGCGCCGGTGCCGCTCGCGTCTGGACGCGTCCGCATGAGGATGTAGTCCCAGTCGCCCAGGTCGTAGGCGGGCCAGTCCACGAAGGTGAGCCCGCTCTCCGAGTAGGTGCTGGGCAGGCGCAGCGCTGGGTTCTGCGCGGTGGGATACAGCGCGGAGCCCTGGTGGAACCACACGTCGGACACCACGATCGGCCGCTCGGCGAGGACCAGCTTGTCGTAGTGCACGAACGGGTGCGCTGCGAACACATCGCTGTCCGGATCGAGCGGCAGGTTGAGCACGCGCGCTTCGACGGGAACCTTCGCGAGCACCTCGCGGTAGCCGCGCGCCTCGTCCTGGAAGCGATAGCTCGAGAGCAGCGCCATGGACACAACGGCCAGCGCCGCGATGGGCGCGCCCAGCTCGAGGATCGCGCGATGCGTGGGGCCGATGCGATCGCGGTGGATCGAGAGCAGCGCCAGATAGAGCACGATCGGAAGCAGACGGGCGTCCACGAAGCCGAACCAGCCGATGGAGTGCGGGAGTGCGGCGAAGATGACGAACAGCGCCAGCGCGCCAGTGCGCAGCGTGCGCGCGTAGTACGCACGTGTATCGATCTCGCTCGTACGAGCCGCAGTGTCACTGATGGGGCCGGACTCGGACCTGGCCTTCGGCAACGAGCGAAGCACCGCGGACACCGCGAAGATCCAGATACCGACGCCCACGAGCAGGTCCACGCCAGTGCGGGTCATCAGGGTGGGCGTGAGGAGCAGGCTCAGCTTGTCGAGGAGGCCCTGGAAGTGCGGGACCATGTTCTGCGCAGCGACCGGCGCAGAGCCAAGCGGACGGGTGCCTCCACGCTCGATGAAGGCGACCCAGCCAGCGAGCGCAACCGCAGGGAGCAGCGCGCGCCACCGCAGCGCCACGGCGAGCCTGGCCTTCATGGGCTTGGTCTGGACGGCGCCGGTCGCGCCTGTCGCGCAGGCCGCGGAGAGGAACGCGACGAACATGTAGAGCAGGAACGCGTGCCCATGCGCCACGAACACGAGCGGCGAGAACACCGCGACAAGCAGCTCCTTGTTGCGTGTCTTGGCGGTGCTCTCACCCGCGTTTGCCGCTCCTGCGAGCGTCATCCAGAACGTCATGCCCACGAGCATGACGGAGACGCCGAGCAGGTAGCTCGCGAAGCCGAGCAGCGTCATGAGCCCGAACCCGAGCGCCAGCCCGACGAACGCGTAGGTGGGACCACCCTCACCGAAGAGACGCTTCCGCGCGAACGCGAGCGCGAGCGGGGTTGCGATCACCGGGAGGCATGCGATGGCGCGCACGGCGCGGACGGGGCCAATGAGGCCCACGAGACACTCGCCCAGGAAACGGAAGAGTGAGTACGGCCCCAGGTGCGGTGCGAGCACGAAGAAGCGCTGCTCGAAGGCGGAGTCCGCGAAGCGATGCCGCATCGCGATGAGGCCAGCGTGGGCCGGAAGATCCTGGAACGGCAGCGCATCGAAGGCCCAGAAGACGAGTACTCCGAGCGACAGCAGCGCCCCGAAGGCAGGCCAGCCCGTGAGGTGCGCTCGCACACGGGTCTTGTCTTGACCGCCAGCGGCCGAAAATCCGGGAGAGATGGGTGCTGGGGGCGCGGGCATGGAGCCGCCTACGGGGCCGTTTTCGACCTCGTCGCGCGTCGGATCCGGTGCGGCCTGAGGCGCCATTTGAAGCCCGCGGAGCATAGCCGCAAAGATGCCGTCGCGCCCCTCTTTGTCGCGAATATCCGTGCGAATTTTGGTAACGGGAGCTGTGCCGATTTTCCCCAACGTGCGGGCGTTTCTACGCACGCCGCGGGCGTGGATACTCTGCGTCTTCGTGCTGATGAACGTGCCGGGCCTGAACTGGGGGCTCCCGGCGTCGGACGGCTGGGACAACGACGGAATTGCGCCCCGGGATTTCTTGGCGGGCCTGGTGGAGACCTTCACGCCGGGCCACTACTACCAATATCCCCCTGTTCAGCTGATCCTGCTCGGCGTCCTGACGCTGCCTGTCACCCTGATCGGCCTCGCGAACGCGGCCAGCCTGTCGCCGGCAGACGTCATCGCGGAGATGGTCAAGGTGCCGTACATGACGGCCATCGCGCTCATCGCGCGCTGCGTGTCGCTGCTCATGGCCGCGGGGACCATCAACGCCGTCTCGCGCATGGTCGAGGAGGTGAGGGGAGAGCGCGCCTCGCTCTTCGCGCTCGCGTTCGGGGCGTTGAATGCGCCGCTCGTTTACTACGGGCGAACGAGCAACCTCGACGTGCCGTACATGTTCTTCGCGTCGGTCGCGATGCTTGCGTTGGTCCGGGCTCTCGCGCGCAAGGAGCCCGCGCGTCTACGGCGCTTCGCCATCTTCGCCGTGCTGGCCGTGGGTACGAAGGACCAGGCATACGCCCTCTTCCTGGGCGCCGTTCCAGTGGCGTTCGCGCTGTGGATATGGCGTTCCCCGTGGGCGGCCACGCGCAAGAGAGCGCTCGCGCTGATGGCACTGAAGCTGCTCGCGCTCTCCGTGGTGCTGCTCTTCGTGGTGGACCTGGTGCCGTTCAACCCGAGCGGCTTCCGCGCGCGCATTCATTTCCTGGTCGGCTCCGCCAGCCAGGATTATGTGCACTATACAAATGATTGGACGGGCCGCTTCCGCGTGCTCCAGGACATCGTCACGAACTCGCCGCGCTACTACTCGGTGCCGGCGCTGGTGCTTGCGGTCGTCGGTGGCGCGCTGGGGGTGTCCAAGATCAAGGACAGGGACGTGCGTCTTGCCGCGCTGATCCCGCTGTTCTGTGCGGTCTCGTACACGATGTTCTTCAACTGCGTCGCGCGCCGCACCGACCACCGGTTCGTGCTGCCGCAGATGATCCTCCTTGCGGGGTACGGCGGCATTGCGCTCGATCTGCTCACCACGCAGCGGGTGAAGTGGCGGTTCTGGGCCTCGTGGGTCATCACCGTCTGCATGGGTGGGGCTGCGGTGTTCGGGTGCGCGTCCGTGACCGCCCAGCTCCTCCTGGACCCGCGCTACGACGCGGAGGCATGGCTGCACGAGCACGTGCGGCCGGGCGATCTCATCGAGACCCATTCGCTGAATGTGTATCTTCTCCGCTTCCCGCACGACGCCCGCATCATTCGCGTGGGGCCCGACCCGGTGCAGCACCGCAACCCGATGCCAGGCATCACGGAGGTCCAGGACGAGTACGGCCACGCGGAGGCGCGCAACGCCCGCTTCATCGTCGTCAGCGAGGGCTGGGCCTGGCGCTACCTGCTGGATCCCAAGGTTCATCTGGAGCCGGGCCGCGTGTTGCCACCGACGCAGATCAAGACGGGGAGCGATCTCGACGGCTCCACCTTCTTCCAGGCGCTGCTCGACAACCGTCGCGGCTTCCATCGGGTGCACAACTCCACCTGGTCGAGCCACGTCTTCCCGCGGCTCGATTTCCACGCGAGCACCTCACGCGAGATCTGGATCTTCGAGCGCAACTAGTTCTACTGCGGGAACTGAAAAACGCGGAGCGGGCACGAATTTGCCCTGACGTTGTCGACCCTGACAACATGGCGGCGCATGCCTGCGCTCGTCGACCGGGGGCTCCATTTTGCTGCGTCCCTGAGCCAGGCAGGCGGACCGTGGGCAAGGGCTGCGCTGCGCCATGTCTCCGAGCACACGGGCATCCCCATCGTGCTGGTCGCCGCCATCGGGCTGGTGATCAGCTACCGCACCGCGAAGCGAATGCTGCGGTTCGCCGTCGAGGTCGGGGTCGCGCTCGTCCTCGTGGTGGCGCTGACCGAGCTGGGGTGGATAAAGTTCTAGTGTGTCGCTGATCCCGATCGAGCATCCGCGAAGGCTCGCGTCGCCTGCGGATGCCGCTCGCTTCTTCCGCGGGCTACGTCTTTTTCCTGGGCTCGCGGAGACGCGCGTGTCCGCCCGCGGTTTCCACACGCGGGACCTGTCGCGCGTGTCGCGCGTGGTGGATGCGCTCCCCACGAAACACGAGAGCACCGTGTCTTTCGAGGGCGGGGTGCTCGGCCCCGCCGCGCTCTCTGCGCTCTCTGCGCTCACGATGACGCCGTTCGACTACCTGGACCTGCGAAGCAGCGACGCGAGTCTTCGCGTGTGGCCGGCGCGCCACGCGTGGGTCTTCTCGTCGCGCTCCCACGCGGACGCGGAGGAGGTGCTCGGCGTTTCGCTCGCGCCAGGGAAGAACGTGCTCGCGGACGCGGAGATCACGCTCGAGCAGGGGGACGTGGGGTATCCCATCTGGATGGAGACGCGCTCGATTCCGCGGGCGTTCTCGTTCTTCCGCGCGCTCACGAGCGACGCGTTCGAGCGTGGGTGCATCATGCAGCCGCACGCGCAGGCGAAGGCATCGCTCGTGGCGTGGATCGCGGCCCTGCAGTCGAAGGTGAACGCCGTTCTGGACCTGGAGGTCGACGTCGCGCGCGCGCTGACGGAGGCCTTTCCGGGCGAATCTCTGGACTGGCAGTCGGATGGCATCCTGGTCGAATTTCCGGAGGGCCGCATACACGGCTTCCTCGTGACCCCGAACACCGGCGAGCGCGAGCAGAAGCGCTGGCTCGCGCGGATCGACAAGGCACTGCGTCGCGCCGACCTCGCGTAGGTCGAGGTCGAGGTCGAGGTCGACGTCGAAGTCAGGGTCGAGGTCGAGGTCGGGGTCGGGGTCGACGTCGAAGTCAGGGTCGATGTCGGCTTCGAATGTCGCTACATTGGCGCCCATGAAACTCTCCGATCTCAAAATCATCGTGTCTGGTGGTGCGCAGGGTATGGGTCGTCACTTCGCGCTTCGGCTCGTCGAAGCGGGCGCGAGCGTCGCGATCGGTGACGTGAACGAGGCTGGCCTCGAGGAGACCAAGGGCGCAGCCAAGGGCCCCGGCAAGATCTTCGCGAAGAAGCTCAACGTCGCTGACGAGGGTGAGGTCGGTGCGTTCGTCGCATGGGCGTTCGAGTCGATGGGCGGCCTGAACGGGCTCGTCAACAACGCCGGCATCCTGCGCGATGGCCTGCTCGTGAAGAAGGACCGCGAGACCGGCGCTGTGAAGAAGCTCACGAAGGAGCAGTGGGACGCAGTGATCGGCGTCAACCTCACGGGCGCCACGCTGCTCGCGCGCGACGTCGTCGCGACCATGGTCGAGAAGGACCAGAAGCCCGGCGTGATCGTGAACATCTCCAGCGTCGCGCGCCACGGCAACCGCGGTCAGTCGAACTACACCGCAGCGAAGGCAGCGCTCGCCGCGAACACCGTGACGTGGTCTCGCGAGTTCGGTGCGTTCGGCATCCGCGTCGGCGCGGTCGCGCCCGGCATGATCGAGACACCCATGACGCAAGGCATGAACCAGAAGGCGCGCGACGCGCTCGTGGCCGCCATCCCGGTCGGTCGCATCGGCGTGCCCGAGGACATCTGGCTCGGCGTGAAGTTCGTGCTCGAGTGCGACTACTTCAACGGCCGCACCATCGACGTCGACGGCGGCCTCTCGATGTGAGATCGCGGGTGTAGCGGGGTGTGATGGTTTTTGGAGGTGTGACGTACGGTTAGCGTGTGTCACACTTGCACGTCGCGCGTGCCAAGCAACACTCCCGTGAACCGCGTCCACCCTTACGCACCGACCACCGCCTCAGACTTGACGCTTAGGTGCGCGAAAAAAGTGATCTTTATATCTTGCGTCGGCCCCATTTTCTGCGATTACAGAAAGTGACGTTCGTGTGACGACGAGATGGCGATCGCAGACATATTCCAGCCCCGGGTGACGGAGGACACAAACGCCCCAGTGCAAAGGCTGCCGGGTGGCGTGCGCCTCGGCGTCCATGATGCGTCTCGCGTCGAGTGGAGCTTCTCCGTGCCGCTGCCGGAAGATGCACCGCTCAAGTACAGCCTCTCGGTCCGGATGCAGATCCCCTCCATCGTGCGGCAAGAGCCGTGGGAGCAGCTGCAGTCGTTCACGCGTCTCGATGGGCCGCTGCTCACAGGCGGTCGCGGTGCGCCGGTCACGGTCGATGCGCTTCGTCGTGGTGCGCTGGCGCTCGTCGCGAAGCTCTCACGCGCGAGCGACGCATTCGCCCGCTACTGCAGGCTCGCGGTGAACGCGCGTGATGTCATGACGGCGGGCGAACTGGAAGAGGCGCTCCTTGTCTGGCTCGATGCCGCAGAGCGCACGCTCGAGGATGGTCGGTCGCGCTTCGCCGCCAAGATCGAAGGCGAGGCCACCGAGGTCTCGCTGGAGCGCGAGCTCCTTGACGAGTACACGAGCGTGCGGTTCCTGGAGATGCTCGCGGCCTCCGAGCGCGCGCTTGGTCAACTCGCCACGTCGCTCGCATTCTCGCCAGCGCTCCTCACCGCGGTCTCGAACGTCGAGTCGCGCGTGGCGGACATGCTCGGGGGTGAGCTGCTTCACCGCGCGGACGCCGGCTACATCAAGACCGACCCGTCCTCGTCCGAGGCGCTCGAGCGCTACCTGGAGCGCTCCAGCCGGCTGAAGAAGCACTTCCAGGAGGTCCTCTTCCTCGAGGCCGAGACGTTCCAGGTCGCAGAGCGCATCCACCACTACGTGGCCGCGCTTGCGGCACTTGTCGCGTCGACCTGGGCGTTCGCGTGGCAGATCGCGCTGACGAACCGCGGCGTGTCCATGGGCTCGCAGGTGAGCTCTGGTATCGTCATCCTCGCCGTGCTCGGCGGCATCGTCTACGCCGGTAAGGATCGGCTGAAGGAAGTCGGGCGCATCTGGGTGAGCCGCAAGGTCCACCGCGTCCTTGGTGCTCAGCGCGTCGCTCGCTATCGCGCGCCCGCGAAGCGCCTGCCTGGTCGCGACGTGATCGTGCACGCGCGCGAGTCGTTCGATCAGAACGTGGAGCAAGTGCCCGACACGCTGAACCCGGAGAGCGGCGCCACGATGAGCGTCAAGGTGCTCGAATACAAGCACCGCGGCACCGTGCGCCCGCAGGCGACGCTCACGGAGTCGGGCGTTCGCCGCGTGAAGCACGTCTTCCGCTACGACATGTCCCCGCTGTTCGCGCACCTGGACGACGCGAAGAAGTCCATCCCCGTCCTTGACGAAGGCTCGCGTCGCGTGCGCTTCATCGACGCGCCGCGCTGCTACAGGATTCCCATCACGATGACGCTCGAGCAGGGCGGCGCGGAGTGGTCCGAGACGGCAACGCTCGTGCTGCACAAGAGCGGCCTTGCCCGGATCGAGCGCCCCGCACGCACGCGCGAGGACAGCGATCCCGCGTTGATGGACACGGCGCTCGAACCCGGCTAACTCGCCGCACGTGAGCCGGCCGCAAGAGGACGCGCACGAGAGCAACGACGAGATCGGACCCGCGTCAGATCGCCGGCCCTTGCTGTGGCCTGACTTCAGGCCCGAATGGGTGCTGTTCGAGGACGCGCACGTGATCTTCGCGGACAAGCCCTGCGGCGTATCCACGCAGGCCGCGGATCCGACAGAGCCGGACGATCTGGTGCTGCGCCTTGGGCGCTACCGCGAAGCACGCGGCGAGCCTTCGTACCTGGGCGTGCACCAGCGGCTGGACAAGGAGACGAGCGGCGTCATGGTCTTCGCGAAGGAGAAGACGGTGAACGCGCACCTTGCCAAGGTCTTCGAGGGGCGCGAGGCAAAGAAGGTGTATCTTGCATGCGTCGAGGGCTTCCGCGGCGACGGCGGCCCGATGGACGACGTGCTGGACGGCAAGAAGGCGCGCGCCGTGGTGAAGGTGAAGAAGCGAGCGGGGAAGCGCGCTCTCCTGGAGATCACGCTCCTCACCGGGCGCATGCACCAGATCCGTGCGCAGCTCGCAAAGCGTCGGGCCCCGGTGTGCGGGGACGCCCTGTATGACGGGCCGCCCGCGCCCCGACTCATGCTCCATGCGCATGCGCTGTCGTTCCCGAAGCCCGAAGGCGGCGTGTACGAGGTGACGTCGAAGGCGCCGCGCGAGCTCACGACGTGGGTGGAGGGCGCGCGCGACACGGACGTGTACGAGGACGCAGCGAGCGTGCGCCGCGTGCTGCATCGCGCGATGGAGCGCCGATTCGGCCTGGGTCGTAGCGATCACACCAACGCATTCCGTCTGGTGAACGAGGAAGGCGACGGCCTCCCGCGGCTCGCGGTGGACGCCTACGACGGATGGCTGGTCGCGCAGCTCTACGGCACGGACGGGCCGTGGGCGAAGAAGGAGACGCGCGACCGCGTGCTGGACGAGCTCCTCGCGCTGGGTTTTCGCGGCATCTACCTCAAGGTGCGCCCCAAGCAGGCGAACGAGCTCGTGGACACCCGCCGTGAGGACCTCGCGCCGAAGCTGCCGGTGCGCGGAGAGGCAGCGCCCGACGCATTCGTCGTACACGAGCTCGGTGTGCCGTACACGGTCAAGCTCGGCGACGGCCTATCCACGGGCATCTTCCTGGACCAGCGGAAGAACCGGCGCCTCGTGCGCGAGCTCTCGAACGGCGCGCGTGTACTGAACCTGTTCTCGTACACGTGTCCCTTCACGGTGGCAGCGGCGGTGGGCGGCGCGTCGCAGACCGTGAGCGTGGACGCTGCGCCCGCGTCGCTCGAGTGGGGAATGAAGAACGTGGTCGCTGCCGTGGGTGAGGCGGACCGCAAGAAGCATGCGTTCGTCGCCATGGACGTGTTCGCGTACCTCGCGCGCGAGGAGAAGCGCGCGACCAGGTTCGACCTTGTGATCGTGGACCCCCCGAGCTACTCGAACACGAAGCGCCATCGCTTCTCGGCTACCTCCGACTATCCAGCGCTGCTCGCGAGCGCGATGCGCCTCTGCGCCCCTCGAGGGCGGATCGTTGCATGTTGCAACCATCGCGGAATCTCGCAGTCGAAGTTCCGCAAGTTCGCGTTCGACGCCGCCCGCCTCTCTGGTCGCTCGGTGGCGCAGGCCAAGGATCTCCCGGTGGGCTCCGACTATCCGGTGGTGGCAGGCGCAGACCCACACATGAAGAGCGTCCTCATCTCGCTGGAAAGCTGATCGCGGGCATGCGAGAAACGAGCACCGCATGACGACAAGCGCTTCCACGGTGCCAACGAACAAGCTCCCGTTCATGGACCAGGTGCGGCAGTTCCGCAGGCCGTTCTGGTTCGCGAACATCATGGAGCTGATCGAGCGGCTCGCGTACTACGGCGTCCGCGTCGTCATCCCGATCTACATCGCAAGCTCGGAGGACCCGAACGGCCTCCACTTCACGAACTCACAGAAGGGCACGATCCTCACGGTCTGGGCGCTGGTGCAGTGCCTCTTGCCCATGTTCACGGGCGGGTTCGCGGATCGCTATGGTCGCAAGCCCACGATCGCGATCTCGATCGGCATCAAGATGACCGGCTACCTGCTCATGGCCTCGCAGCACACGTTCTGGGGCTTCTTTCTGGCATGCCAGGTGCTGGCGGCGGGCACCGCGATCTTCAAGCCTGGTGTCCAGGGCACGCTGGTGCGCGGCACCACCAAGGAGAACTCGTCCGTCGGCTGGGGCTTCTTCTATCAGGTGGTGAACATCGGTGGGTGGCTCGGGCCGCCGCTCGCGGGCTATCTGCATCGCCTTGCGTGGAAGTGGGTGTTCATCTCGTGCGCGGTGATCGTTTCCACCAACTTCCTGATGCTGCTCCTCTACAAGGACGACGACGGCGAGCTCGCAGACGCCGCGGAGAAGAAGCGCGCGGAGGAGGCGGGCGAGAAGCCGAAGGAGAAGGAGAAGGACAAGAACCCGTGGGAGGTGCTGGTCTTCTCCGTGAGCACGATGTTCCGGCCGCGGCTCATCTCGTTCATCCTGATCATGAGCGGCTTCTGGGTCATGTTCATGCAGCTCTACGACGCGCTGCCGAACTTCATCGAGGAGTGGACGGACAGCGGCTCGCTCGTGGCAAGCCTTGGCCTCAAGGAGGGCCTGCTCGCGCAGATGACGCCGCGCGGCCTGCAGGTCCCGCAGGAGTGGATGATCAACCTGGACTCGACGGCGATCGTCTTCTTGATGATCCCCGTCGCGGCGATCACGTCGCGCATCAGGCGACTGCGGTCGATCTTCATCGGCATGTTGATCGCGTGCGCCGGCCTCCTCATGTGCGGCCTCACGACCAGCGGCGGGCTTTGCCTGTTCGGTATCTTCGTGTTCGCCATTGGCGAGATGACGGCGGCGCCGAAGATGAACGAGTACCTGGGCGTGATCGCGCCGAAGGGCCAGGAGGCGCTCTACATGGGCTACGCGAACGTGCCCTTCGCGGTGGGATGGACGGCGGGCGCGTACGTCGCGGGCAACGTCTACGAGTCGCTCGCGGACAAGGCGAACCTGGCGACGCGCTACTTGAAGGAGCACGGTCAGTCGGTGGAAGGGCTGGAGCGAACGAAGGCGATGGCAGCCCTGCAGGACTTCACACACATGGACGCGCGCGCGGCCACGCAGATGCTCTGGGACACGTACCACCCGTACACGTTCTGGTACCCCTTCGTGGCCGTTGGCCTCCTCTCCGCAGTGGGCATGTTGATCTACGGACGCCAGGCCTCGAAGTGGACCACCGAGAACGCCTGACCCGCGCTCCCATTTGCGTGTGATCTTGGTGTGTTGCAGCAGGGCCAAGAAAAGACGGTCGGGGGTGTAAGAATGGTCTCGGTGGATGCGTTCTTGATGGCGAACGGAGGGATTGGTCATGATGAAGCGTCTCTGGTTGTTTTGCGCGGTTCTGTTCCTTCTCGCGGGTTGCGGTGGCGCTGCGGAGAAGTCCGCGCAGGCACCGGCAAACGCCGGCTACGCCCGCGGTGGCGGCGCGCAGCAGAACTCTTCTAGCCCCAGCACTGCAGGCGTCTCCATGGACGCCCCTGCTCCTCCGCCGGCCGCAAGCGCGCCTGCGGACTTCTCTCCCGGCTCCGGCAGCTCAAAGTCCGCGAGCAGCGAATCACAGCCCACGCGTCCGAGCCCCGAGCCGCGGGAGCGCCAGGGCCTTGGCACCGAGTTTGGCGAGTCGCGCACCTCGCGCGTCCACGACGTGACCTTCGTCCGCGCCGACCACGACCGCCCCATGGGCCTTGCGCAGATCTTCTACAACGACAGGAACGGCGTCGATGCGCTCGCGAACTTCCACGCGTCGAAGGGCCCCCGCGGCCGTGACATCGAGGCGGCCGACGGCGCAGTGACCGTCAGCATTCGTGACGGCAACGGCGACGCGCTCGAGACCTCGCGCATCGGTGACCGCACGTACATCGTCGGTCAGGCCGGCCAGCGCTACACCATCACGTTGCAGAACCGCACCCAGCACCGCTTCGAGGCCATCGCCACCGTGGACGGCCTGGACGTCATCAACGGCAAGACCGGCACGCTCGACAACCGCGGCTATGTGCTCATGCCCTTCGCCACGCTGGAAATCGAGGGCTTCCGTCAGAGCCAGGACGCAGTCGCCAGCTTCCGCTTCGGCGCAGTCGCCGACAGCTACGCGGCGCAGACCGGCAGCGCGCGCAACGTGGGCGTCATCGGTATCGCCTTCTTCTCCGAGCGCGGCGACAGCTTCGTCAGCGAGCGCGAGCTCCGCCTCCGCGACAGCGCGAATCCCTTCCCGGGCTCGGACCCCCGCTTCGCGCAGCCCCCGCGTCGCTGAGCCGAACCAGAGACGAGTGAACGTGAGAGCGCGATCGGCGAGAGCTGGTCGCGCTTCTCTCGTTTGTCAGTCGGCGGGCTTCGATTGCAGCTCGTCGAGGGCGACCTTTGGTCCCTTGAAGCGCTTCTGCACCACCAGGAAGTAGAGAAGGCAGAGGACCACCACGGTGCCCGCAAGGAGCTTGCCGGCCAGCGCGTTCGGCGGGAGCCCGCACACCACGATGACGAAGACACACCAGAGGACCGAGATGAGCGAGACCACGCTGCCCGCGCGTCCAAGGGTGAAGGGGCCTTGCCGGCGCCACTTCCCCGAGCGGCGCGCGAGCAGGCCGAAGAAGATCGGCATTCCGTAGCTCGCGTAGAGGGCCATGGCGCTCATGGCCGCGACGGCAGGGAAGACGTCGTCACTGAGGCGTGACGTGAGCGCCACGAGCAACAGCGGCGCGACGAAGAACGTGCATACTGCATACGTTGGCGTCTTGAACGTGGGGCTCACGTGGGAGAGCACATGTGGGACGCCACGGTCGCGCGCGAAGGCGAAGAGCGTGCGGGACGCGGACGTCACGCTGGAGAGGCCGCAGAACCACATGGCGAACAGCGCGAGCGCCATGGACCATCGTCCGGCGTTCGGGCCCAGCGAGTCGCGCATGATGCGGAGCGCGGCGTGCTTGTCGTCGGCCGTGGCAGCGAGGTCGTTGATGCCGAGCGTGAGCCCGCAGAGCAGCGCATAGCCCACCATGGCGCTGACGATGACGCTCGACATGATACCAAGGGGCGACTTGCGCGCGGCGTCGCGCGTCTCCTCGGCGAGGTGGGCGCTTGCGTCGTACCCGGTGAACGTGAACATGCCGAGCAACAGCGCGTTCAGGAAGCCCATGCCGTAGTGGTGATCCGCGCGCGTGGTGAAGCCGGTCTGCGCCAGGTAGCCCACGTCGTGCTTCTTCGCGAACGCGAACAGCAGCACCACCAGCACCGCGACGCCGACGATGTGCACCGTGGCGGAGAAGTCGTTCAGGATGGCCACGAGGCGCACCCAGAACAGGTTCACGATCGCATGTGACAGCAGGATGCCGGCGTAGATCCGAAACGTGTAGGATGCATCGAGTTCGAGCGTGCCCACAAGCTGGTCGGCCAGGCCAAAGTCGATGGCGGCGACGATCGCGACTTGCCCGGTCAGGTTCACCGCCGCGGTCATCCAGCCAGCGCCCTTGCCGCCAAGGAGCGACGACCAGTGGTAGAGCGCGCCGGCCGTGGGGAAGGCGCTGGACAGCTCCGAGAGCGAAGCGGCGACCGCGATCGTCCCCACGCACACGAGCGGCCAGCCGAGGCCGAGGCCCGCGGGTCCACCTGCCGACAGCGCGTCCTTGTAGGTGGTGATGATCCCCGTGACCACGCTGATGACGGAGAAAGAGAGCGCGAAGCTGGAAAACCCGCCCATCGCGCGGAAGAGCTCCTGCGCGTAGCCGAACTTCGACAGCTCGCTCTTGTCGATCTCGTCCTCCGCGCGGCCCATCGCGAACGACCGTACCTCATCTGGGAAAATCGACTAGTCTGCGTTCCGTGACAGACGACGACGACGACATCAAGCCCGTGAAGAAGAAGGTGGCGCTCAAGCCGAAGAGCAAGAGCGCGCCGCCGCGCTTCCAGGTGGCGAATCGCGTCGTCAAGTTGCTCGCGCTCGCAGTAGGCGCGTTCATCTCCGTCGTCGGCTGGATGAGCATCTTCGGCCTCTTGATTGACAGCGGCATCGTGCGCTTCGTCCTCGCGCTGCTCCCGACCATCGGCGTTGGCCTCGTGATCGTCGATCGCGTGCTGAAGCGCTTCAACGTGGAGGATCGCGGCGGGGCCATGCTGGACGTGTATGCCGTGTTCCTCATGGTGCAGGCCGTTCTCTTCGTGGTGCTCGGCGGCGTGACCCACGGTGCGTTCACCAAGGAAGGCGATCACTACGCGAAGTCTGGCTCCCGTGGCCTCGCTCGCGCGGCGTACCTTCTGGGGGGCAAGAGCCCGAGCTTCCCGGACGAGCCCGCTGGCGGAGCGTCTGGGGCAGCAGACGCCGGCGCCGGTGACGCAGGAAAGGCGGCACGTTGATGCGCACCTATGGAGTCTTCCTGGCCCTGCTGGGCATGCTCGTCGCGGTCGGCTTCCTGCTCGGCACGACCCCGCGCGACGCGTACAAGGCGCCCGCAGAAGAGATCGACCCCGACGTGGACGGTGGCGCCGCGCTCTCGGACGCGCGCGCGCCAGAGGCCGGAGCCACCGCGCCGATGGAGGCCGCAGCCCCGATCGTACCCTCGAACAAGCTTCGCCTTGCTGTGCTCTCGTGGGAGCTCGCCGCGCCGATCGCCGGGATGGATCCGGCGATGGTGGAGGCGACCGTGCTCTCCGTTCCGCAGGGCGTGGAGACACGGCTCGCGCGCGGCGGTGACGACACAGAGGGCGCAGACCTGGCCGTCGTGCCGCTCGCCGAGTTCATCTCCATGTATGACCGCCTGCGCGCGCTGGAGCCCAGCGTCGTTGCGATCGCCGGCTACTCGCACGGCAAGGAGGAGCTCACTGCACCAGGGGACGCTGCCGCTCCCAAGGCCGGTGAGACCGTCGGCACCTCCGGCGAGGCCGCCGCGACCATGCTCTCCATCTACGCGCTCGACTTCATGAGGACCGACGTGTCCAAGGTGAAGCTCGTGAGCGATCCTGCGGACGTCGCGAACGCCGCATGGGTCACCGGGCCGCACGCCGCCACCAAGAAGCGCATCGTGCTGTCCTCCGCCGATGCGTCGCGCCTGCTCCCGGCCGTGATCATTGCGCCGCGCCGCACGCGTGAGGCGAAGAAGGCGGACCTCGTGAAGTTCGTGGCCGCATGGTTCGAAGGCACCGCGCGCGTGCGTGGCAATGCGCCGGGTGTCGCGAAGGAGCTCGAGGCCCGCAAGGCGCCGCTGTTCTCGGGCGCCAGCGAGAAGCCGCAGGGCGCGCTCGCCATCGTCGAGCGCCTTGGTCAGATCGAGTGGACGACGCCGCAGGACAACACGGACGCGTTCGGCATCACGGAGTCCAAGGTGATGCACGTGGACGACCTGATGACGCTGTCGTGGCGCTTGCTTCGCACCGCGGGGGTCATCGCGGCCAGCACGCCCGCGCAGCTGCCGATCACGAAGGACATCGTAGCCGAGGCCGCGAAGGTCACGCCCCCACCACCAGGCGACGCACCCAAGGCGCCCGCGGAGCTCATGGACGACGCGGGCGCGCCGAAGGGCCTGAACGTGCTCCTCACGCGTCGCTACGACGACCTGGACGAGGCCACGTTGCTCGCGGACATCGCGCAGACCGCGCGTCTGTTCGACCACGGCATCGTCCGTGTGACGACCCGGGGCGGCGACAAGGCCTCGCGCACGCTCGTCTCGAAGGCGCGCAAGGAATCGCTCACGGAGCGTATTTTCCCGGGGAACGTGGCGCTCGGAACCGCGGCGGCCGCGCTCGAAGTCTGTGTCGCTCCCTGACGGCGCGAGCCTCGGGCACCCGGAAGCGCTCGTGGTTCACGACGTGGTGGACCTGCTGACCACGCACAGGCCTGGCCGGGACTTCGATGGCGTCGTGCGCGTCGCGTCCGGCGTGGATCGCATCGGGTATGCGTTCGCGGTGGGCTACGACGCTGCGCTGCACGAGCTGGTGCCCGCCGCAAAGGGCCTCTGCGCGCTGGCTGCGACGGAGAACAAGAGCGCGCATCCGCGCGACATCCACACGCGCGTGTCGGCGGACGGCGCGGTGACCGGCGTGAAGAGCTTCGTCACGCTGGGGAACCTGGCCGATACGATCCTCGTCGTTGCGCGGACAGACACACCGCAGGCAGACGGGCGACCCGATCTGCGGCTCTGCTCCGTACCCGCCGCTGCAGCAGGGGTGACCCGCGAAGCCCTGCCGGCGACGCCGTTCGCGCCGGAGCTGCCGCACGCGCGCGTCACGTTCGACAACGCCCAGGGAGAGCTGCTGCCCGGCGACGGGTACGCCCGCTACATGAAGCCGTTCCGCACCGTGGAAGATCTCTGGGTGCACGTCGCGCTCTGCGCGTGGCTCTGGGGCATGGCCTCGCGTGACGGTTGGGGGGACGCGTTCATGGCGGATGCGCGCGCCGCCCTCGCCGCTTCCAGAAGCCTCCTCTCGGAGGACCCCACGGCTCCCGCCACACACGTCGCGCTGGCCGCGCTCATCGACCGCGCGCGCGGCCTGGTGGAGCGCGCGTCGTTCTCGGAGGCACGCGCCGCGGAGAAGGCCCTCTTCGAGCGCGACAGGCCCCTCCTCTGGGTCGCCGAGCGCGCCAGGACCGAGCGCCTTTCGAAGGCCCGTGCGGCTATTGCTTGACATGTGACTGCCGCAAGGCTTCCCTCGCGCCCCGATGAGCACGACGAGCACCGTGACCGGCAACGCGGCCGAGCCCAAGCAAGCAGGCCACCCCAAGGGCCTCTACATCCTCTTCTTCACGGAGATGTGGGAGCGCTTCAGCTACTACGGCATGCGCGCGTTGCTTGTATTCTACATGCTCAAGCACCTGGAGTGGCAGCCGGGCGACTCGTCGAACGTGTACAAGTGGTACACCAGCCTGGTGTACCTGACGCCGCTGCTCGGCGGGTTCATCGCGGACCGCTTCCTGGGTCTGCGCAGGTCCATCATCATCGGCAGCATTCTCATGGCCGCGGGGCAGTTCATGCTCGCGCTCGAGCCGCTGCCGTTCTTCTACGGTGGCCTCGCGCTCCTCATCGCGGGCAATGGCTTCTTCAAGCCGAACATCTCCACGATGGTCGGCAAGATGTACAAGGCCGGCGATTCTCGACGCGACGGCGGCTTCACCATCTTCTACATGGGCATCAACCTCGGCGCGCTCTTCGCGCCGATCGTCTGCGGGTACCTTCGTGAGCACGTCGGGCCCCACGCCGGCTTCGTGGCCGCGGGCATCGGCATGCTCGTTGGCATGACCGTATTCGTCGTTGGACAGAAGCGCGTGATCGCGGACGTCGAAGCGGCCGGCAACAATGTCGACATCGCCAAGGCACCGGCCGTTGTCGCGAAGGCGGAAAAGAAGGACGAGAAGAAGGACGAGAAGAAGGACGAGAAGAAGGACGACGAGAAGAAGGACGACGCGAAGAAGGACGACGCGAAGAAAGCGGAAACCGCCGCTCAAGATGCGGATGAAGCGGCGGCCATGCCCGGCGGCTTCGCGGGCGGCGTGACGCGAATCTTTCCGTGGTTCATGATCATCGGTGCCATCAGCATCGCGCTCATGCAGCTCGTCGCCGTGGCGCGCGGCGAGGCGAAGCCGATCTCGCTCATCATGCCCATCGCCTTCGGCGCGGTCTTCGTGCGAATGGCGATCACACTGCTCACCATCAAGGGCCGTTCGCGCAGCAAGAGCACGGTCATCTTCGTGCTGTTCTGCGCGGCCGTGACGTTCTGGATGGCGTTCGAGCAAGCGGGAAACGCCCTCAACATCTGGGCGGACCAGCACACGGTGCTCAAGATCGGGACGTTCGCGTACCCCGCCGAGTGGTTCCAGTCCGTCAACGCGGTGCTCATCGTCATCCTCGCAGGCGTGTTCTCTGCGATGTGGAGCTGGCTCGGTCGCCGCGGCTGGGAGCCGTCAACGCCGCTGAAGATGGTGATCGCGCTCGGCTTCATCGCCGTCTCGTTCTTCGTCATGGTCGGCGCGGCCGCCTCGGAGAACGGCACCGTCACGAAGACCGACCTTGCTTCGCTCCCGCCCGGCCTCGATCTCACGAAGGTGGACGCGGGTCGCCTTCGCTACAACGCAGCGGAGAAGAAGCTCGAGGTGAACGGCGTGCTCCCGCTCTTCGCCGTGACGGACGCGCTCGCGAAGACCGTCGATCCGGCCTACGACAAGCAGATCAAGGATCTCGAAGAGGCCTCGGCCGGCGCGACGGAGAAGAAGCCGCTCGTCGTGAAGATCAGCCCGCTGCCCGCCGGGTTCAGTTTCCCCATGGACGCTGAAGAGGCGAAGAAGCTGGAGCTCGAGGTGACGGACCACCACGCGAAGGGGAAGACCATGGACTTCACCTGGACGGACCAGGAGCTCACCGTCACGGTGACGGGGGCGATCTCGCCGTCCACGCGCACCAACCTAGTCGGCGCGGGGGCTCCGAGCGAATGGCGGCAGGCCGTGCGACAGCTGGAGAAGGACAGCCAGGGCGCGCGCGTCAGCGCCCTCTGGTTGCTTCTGAGCTACTTCATCGCGACCGTCGGCGAGCTTTGCCTCTCACCGGTCGGCCTCTCCATGGTGACCAAGCTTGCGCCAGCGCGCTTTGCCTCGCTCTTCATGGGGGTCTGGTTGCTCGCAAGCTCCGTCGCCCAGTACATCGGCGGCAGCATCGGCGAGTCATGGGGCAAGATCACGCCCGTGGACTACTTCAAGCTGTTCGTCGTCGTGTCGATCGTGCTCGCCGCGGTCATCACGATCTTCGTGAAGCCGCTCCGTACCATGATGCACGACGTCAAATAGGGTTCGCGGCGCGGCGCTTGTACACCGCGTAGCCAAGGTCCGTGCTTCCGATGGGGAGCACGCCCTTGCGCTCGAAGGTGTCCGTGACCCAGCTCTCGCGCAGGAGCCGCACCTCGACGTTGCGTGCGGGCTCGCCGTTCTTCTCGAGCAACAAGAGTGTGTCCACGCCGCGCGCGGAGAGCAGGCTGGGAGAGATCGCCTTCGACGTGTGACCGCCCGGCAGGTATGCGATCTCGCGATCCGTCACGCCCGCGAGATCGACGAGCGTGGCGCGCGGCGCGGCGGCTGACACCCAGCCCACGTCCACGCAGGCGATCACATGGGAGTGCGCGAGCACGGGCGCGGCGTTCGTCGCGAGGTCCGCGCGAGCCGCAAGGGTCTGTCGCGCGTCGTGGGCCCAGTTCGTGAGCCCGAAGACGTCAACCGCGAGGACGAGGACCGCGCGAATCACGACCGACGGAAGCTTCGCATCGCCCGCGGTGTCGATCGCAAGCACGAACAGCGCAGGCACGAGCGGCACCATGAGCCGCGCGAGCGGCATGGAGTCGCCACCCACGAACACGACGGCGAGAACGTGCATGAGCGTGCCTGCGAGGATGGGACGCGCTCCAGTGCCGGGCCTTCCGAGAACCACCGGTGAGAGCACCGCGAACGGCGCGGCGGATGCGATCAGCGCGGCCCCGACGTAGACCGCGCCGTGAGAGAGATCGCTCGGCTTGGCCGCGACCGAGAGCGGCGCTGCGGCGCCAAACCACAGCACGCGTATCAGCGCCATGAGCGCGAACGGGCCCGCCGCGGCAAGGATGGACGACGCCCAGAGCGAGGCCTTCGCCGCGGTGCCATGGTCGTCCACCACACGCGTGAGCGCAAAGCCGAGCGCGAATGCCCCGAGCTCCGGCCGCAGCGTGGCTGCGAGCCCCGCGCACAACGCGGGCAGCGCCGGGAACCAGGCCGGACCGCGCCGCAACGTCACTGCGATCGTGACAAGCAGCGCGGCCAGCTCCACCTCCATGCCGCTGGCGGCCCACGCCATGCTCGGCACCGACAGGAGGAACCCGATGCCCAGCAGCGCGCCCCGCCAGCGTGCGTTTCCGTGCAGCGCAGCGATGCGGCGCGCGACGAGCAGCGCGATCACTCCGTGCACGAGCACCGTGAGCGCCTTCGCGCGCAAGAGACCGTCCCATGCCGACGCACCGGCCACGAGGGGCACGAGCATGAACGCGAAGGGCAGGGGAGTGACGCCGTCGCTAGGCGCTGCGCCCACGCTCATCACGTAGCCGTCGCCGTGGGCAATATGCTGCGCATACGTCACGGGGATCAACGCGTCGTCGACACAATACCCCCAGAAAACAAGCGCAGATGCGATCCCTCCCACGAACCCGCCGAGCGTGACCGCGCGGGGTAGCAGTGTTGGTTTGGGGTGTCCACTCCGCGTCATTGCTTGCCAAAAAGTACATGGTTGCAGGCGCAGCTCCGTACGATTTCTTCAGCAGATGCGCCTCTTCGAGATCTTCGTCGAACAGAAATCCCCCCTGCGTGAGCCCGCTCCCGAGCTCGCGCCCCCGTCGGGTCCCGTAAGGATCCGCAAGGCGACGCCCGAGGTCTTCGACCTCTTCGTCAACGGCGCCAATGTCACGGCGCGCATCGCCGAGAGCGAAGGGACCTGCGTCCTTCGTGACCTCGCCCATGCCGTGGCAGACCTTGGACGCGCGCCGCGGAAGAAGCGGCTCGTGCGCTTCTACGACGACGCGTGCGAGCTCGCGATCGAGCGCATCGGCGACGAGGCATCCCTCAGCGTCTATCGCACCGGCAGCGTGCCGGACGTGATGCTGTATGATACACGCGTTCCGTTCGCGGACGTGTATGCGAGCGTGCGTGAGGCCGTGCTGCGCGCGCTGGACAAGACGCCGCTGTCTGCGGTGCTGGAGATCGAGCTCGCTGACGCGCGCGCGCTTCTGGCGGCGGACCCGGTAGCCTCCGGTCCGCTGCGTGACGAGACGGTGCTCGTGTCCACCGAGATCGATCGCGGCGCGCCCATCGCGCTGTCGGCAGAGTTCCCGATGCGCGCCGTTGGCGGCGTGACGGAGGACCAGTCGGTGGAGCGGACCGACCTGCATGCGCTGCTCTTCCGCGGTCGCGTGCGCGCAGAGGTCCGTGGTCGCTCCGTAGATCTGGGGGAGGGAATGCCCTTCTTCTTCGCGGAGAAGTTCGCGGCGCTCGCGCAGGGCCTCTTGACGTCGTGGGAGCACGGCCAGGCGTTGCATCAGCGGGTCGAGACCGGCGGCTACCTGCTCGGCCTGCGCTCCACGTCCGAGGGCGCAGTCGCGCTGACGCTGGGAACCGCGCGCGGCGCGCATCTCTTCGGCGCTGGCAGCTCGTTCCGCGACCGTAGCGTGGTCACGTTCCCCGCGCTGTCCGTGCTGGACGTGGTGGAGGCGGCGCTCTCCTTCGGCCGCAACCTGGTCCGCGCGATCGTCCGGCGCGATCGCTGTCATGCAAAGAACCTGCGCATTTCCGCGTTCAAGAAGAGCCTGCGCGAGATCTCCGACGCCGTGCGCGAAGTGCGCCTCGAGGACGAGATGGTGAACCACGCGCCCGAGTCCTACCGCGCGTTCTCACGCACGACGGTGTCCGAGGCCGCGCCGCCGAGCAGCGTTCCTCAACGCCTGATTTACACCCAGAAGTGGCGCGCGCTTGTCCCCGGGATCGATCTGCGCTCCACGTTCCTCTGCGGTGAGCGGCTCGTCGTCGGCGGCACCAATCAGACCTATTGCCTTGGGCGCTCCACCGGCGAGGTGCTGTGGCGCAAGCAGACCGAGCGAGCGACCAGCGTCGTCACGCCCGGCGGCGTCGCGCGCATCACGCCCGACGGCGCGGTCTCCATCCACGACCTTGGCACGGGCGATGTCACGCTCCGGACCTGGATCGCGCCGCGCGTCGGCGGTCCCTGCGCTGGTGCTGTCGTCAACGCACACGGCCTGCCACGGCTCCTCATCGTGACCGAAGGCGAGCGGCACCTGGTCGCGCTCGATCTCCTCTCGGGCGAGGTTCGGTGGCGACACGCGTGGGGTCGTCGCGGTGCGCTGCGCCTCAAGCGCTCCGGCAAGATGCTCTACGTCGCGAGCGGCGACAGTGCGCTCACCGCGCTGGACGTCGTCACTGGGCTGCCGATCTGGCGAGTCCGCGATCGCCTCCGCTTCCGCTCCACGCCCACGCTCACGGACGACGGCCTCTACGCCGTGGCCGGCGGCGCAGGTGGTCGCGCGAGCCTCCTCTCCATGGACCCGTTCGCGGGCACCCGTCGCTTCGAGAAGGTGCTCGAGGGTGGCCGCGCGTGCACGATCGAGGGTCCGCCGCTCGTCGCTGGCAAGACCGTCGCAGTGCTGGTCCGTGAGCGTCACGGTCTGGTGATGGTCGGGATCGATCGCGAGACGGGCGAGACACGCTGGCGTCGCGAGCCCGCCGTTGCGCCGATCGGTACCTCGTGGCTCCCCGTGGACGACCTCTTCATCGGCAACACGCCGAGCGGTGAGCTCCTCGCGGTCGGCGCCGAGGCGGGCGACGTTCGGTATCGCTACGCCGTCGGCGGTCCGCTGGATTCGGACACGCCGCGTCGCCTGGAGCCGGTGCTGCGGTCCGGTGCGCTCTACGTTCCGCACGCCGATGTGCACGTGTTCCGCCCCAGCGACGGGAAGAAGATCGGCACCATCGGACCGTGCGATCTGATCCCGGATTTCGTCCGCGTGGACGAGCGCTGCGACGTCTACGTCGCCGAAGAGAGCGGCCACATGGCTGCATGGGGCAGCGGCCCGCGCCTCTCGCTCGTCAGGTAGAGAGTCAGATCTTCGCCTTCGGGTCGGTCTTCTTGGTTCCGCCCAGTAGACCGATGACGAAGAGCGCGGCGAGGAAACCTGCGACCGACGCTGCTACCGACTGCTGCATGCGGTCGTGCAGCCACGCGTAGGTGCCCGTGCCCCAGAGGGCCCAACCTATTCCGGAGGCCGCTGCGGCGCCGAGGAGCGCGCGGAAGACGCTGCTCGCGCGATAGACCAGGAACGTGGGCAGCACTCCGAACACGCCCAGCGCCATCGGCAGGATGAGATGCGTTCGCGTCCCCAGGACGGGTATGACGGTGCCGTGCTCCATCAGGACGTGTGCGCCTTGCGTGAGCGCGTAGCCGGCGCCCGTGGCGAACGCAAAGAAGATGAAGGTGTAGCCAAAGCCCGCAAGGCCGTCCGTGACGTTCACGCGCCCCTTCGACTTGACCTTGGTCTCCTTGTCGAGCTTCTGGAGCTTGTCGCGTGCCTCCTGTTCCGTGGGCAGGGCGCCCGGCTTCGGCGCCGTGGACGTGCCGCCGCTTCCCGAGGCCATGGGCCTGGCGGCCGCGACGTCGCCTGGCTTCAGCGGGCCCGATTGGCCGTCGCCGAAGACGCTCGCGCGATCGCCCGGGTCCGAGCTCTGTCGCGTTGCCAGGCGCAGGCCGAGCTGCATCGCCTTGCGCGTGAGCGCCTGATCGTCCGCTTCGGGGAGGCCCGCTGCGCGCAACTTCAAGAGGTGGCGCACGCAGCCCAGCTCCGCCATGGCGCGGTCGAACTCGGGTGAGTCGGCCGCGGGCGAGTCGGGCGCGCCGATCAGGTTTGCGCCACGCGCGACCGTGCGGTACCAGACGTCGGCCTTCGATGAGTCCTTACCGTAGTGCACGCCGAGCTCGTACAGGTTGCCCAGGTACACGCGCGCCGCGGCGTGCCCCGCATCCGCCGCCGTGCGCAGGTGCGCGACGCCGGTCTTCAGGTCCTGCGGCACCACGCCGCCGGCCAGGTAGAACAGGGCTACTGCGTTGTGCGCCTCGGCATCACCGAGCTCCGCGGCGACCTCGTAGGCTTGAAGGCACGCGCGCAGGTCCTTGGTCGCGCCGTCACCCGTGCGGTGTGCCTTTGCGAGCGCCAGCAAGCCCGCGACGTCCCCTGCTTCGCGCAGCGAGTCGAGCTCGGACAGTGCCTCCTCGGCGCTGGCCGCGTCCGCGCTCTCTCTTCGGTCAGGGCGCTCGGACATCGTTCTGTTCGACGATGGCGAGCGTCTGCAAGAGGCGCATGACGCGCGGATCGTCAGGCGCCGCCTTCAGGTTCTTGTCCGCGCTCTGCACGTAGAAGTCGGCCAGGTACTTCGACCAGTGGCGGAAGTAGCGATTTCCCGCGAAGACAATCTCCAGTGCGGGCGCCTTCGCGTTCTCTGCGTCGCTGAAGTCGACGTCGCTCCAATCCACCGTGGCGGCGGTCTCCTCCGCGCGCTCCGCGAAGCTCAGGCGAACCGGTGCGGTCGGCGTGCTGCGCTCGCGGTCCTGGAACAGGTTCAAGAGCCCGTCGCAGATCTTCACCTGCAGGATCTGAGCGATGATCTTGGGGTTCACTTCCACGCGAGAAAAATAGGGGAAAATCGCGTTGCCGAGGACCGGCAAGAGCAGCTTGGACGTGCACACGCGCGAGATGAACACCTCGACCTGCGCGGCGGGTAGCTGCGACGTCCCTTGCCTGAAGCGCTCGATCGCGCGCTTCTGCCACCAGCGAAGAATGTGCGAGAGGAGCCGCTTGACCTTGTCGCTCGCCTTGATGCTCATCTCGGCGACGGTCGCGAGCACGCTCTCGACCTCGCGCAGGACCTCTTCCTCCGGCATCACGACCAGGCCAAGGAGCTCTCCGAAGACCTGGCCGGACGCGCGCCGCATCATCTCTGCGTTGACCGCGTTCGTGAGGCCCTTCGCGTCGTCGAGCAGTCGCGCGCGCGCCTCGGCCTCGTCGCGTGACGGCGTGAGCGCCTTCAGCACCGCGAGCAGCTCGGAGCGGATGGCGCGGGCCTCGCGCGCGAGCTCGTCGGCCTTCACGTCCACCGCGACCTTGTCGCGCAGCGCGGATGCCAAAAGCGGGATGCCGCTCTTCGGCAGGCCGGTGGTGTCGTAGCCCTCCACGGCGTCCCACTTCTCTTCCTTCTTCGCGAAGTAGCGGGACACCGCGCCGGACACGAAGTAGCCCTGCTTCACCTGCTCGTAGTCGGGCTCGCCGGGCTTGAGCGTCTGCATCTGGTCCGCGTACGGGTTCCGGATCCAGAACAGGTTCTGGAACGGCTTTCCACGCCCACCCCAGTTGCCCGTCCACGACGTGGAGGAGCGCGACCAGAAATCGATGCATGCATCCTGCACGCGTGAGTCCCAGCGATCCTTCGCGTTGTCGCTGCGCAGCGTGCCCAGGCTCATGTCGAACTTGGTGAGCGCCAGGAAGAGGCTCGGTGAGTCCACCTCTTCGCGCGCCTGGGGAGACACGTCGCCGAACCGGATCTTGAGCCAGTTCTCGACCTGCGACTGCAGCTGGATGGCCTCTGGCTTGGTGGGCCCAGGCGAGCAGAGGAGGAGGACCGTGATCTCGCGGTCGAGCGCGTACTGCTCGAAGAGGAAGGTGAGCTTGCCGCGCTTGTAGACCTCGATGGCGTGCTCCAGCTTTCCGGTGGAGAGCTCCTTCTGGCCGAATCCGTTGATGCCCTTCAGCGCACGCCCGCCCGGAAAATCCAGGAGATCGGCGCGCTCGAGCAGGCTGCCCGGCGGCGCCACGAGCGGGAGATGGATCTCCGAGATGAGGGCGGAGAGCACGCCGGGATCGATCGCGACCTCGCGGCCGCTCACGGACTCGAACACGCGCACCACGTCACGCGCGACGCCGATGCTGTTGAGGCACGACGCATCCAGGATGCTCGCGCGGTCGCTGGCGGCGCGCACGTCCTCCGCGGACGCCTCCACGATCTCCGCGTGGCCCACGCTGTCCAGCCCGGCGACGAGCTTCTGCATGAGCATGTCCATGTCGGGCGCATGAGCCACCCCACCTGACGACGCACCCCAAAGGAGCGAGAAGATGAGCATCCACCCGCTCACCGACTTCACGTCTGCCTTCCATGCGCCCTTCATGAAGCCGTCGTGGCGGCGCAGCTCGTTAAGGTATGGGTGGCGATCCTGGTACTTCTTCACCAGATCGTGGAAGCACGCGTCCCACGCAGCTTTGAAGACGGGCGCCGCGGGTGCGCCGGCCTGCATCTTCGCGTCACGCAGTACGCGATCGATCGTGTCCGTGGCCAGGCTGGGCGACGTGCACTCCACCAGGAAGCCCGTGGCCATGGACTCGAGCACGACCTCGAGCGACAGGAGGCGGCACTCGAAGTCACCCTTCTTCACCTGCGGCGCGTGCGAGGAGAAGCGCGTGACGACGCCGGTGGACTCCACGCCCTTGGCCGGGTTGACCTCCTTCAAGAAGTCGAGCTTCTTGCCGCGTCCGAGCACGCTCAGGCTGCCAGTCTCGTGCGAGAGCAGCGCGCCGACAAGGAACGACTTGCCCGCCTGCGATGGACCAAAGAGGCCCACCGCCTGCGGACGACCCCACGCGCGCCGCAGCTTCCGCATGCGGATGTCCAGATCGCGGAGCGTCGCGACCTCTGGGAGGGACTCGCCAGCATCGGTCTCGAGCGCGCTCTGGAGCGCGTTCGTGATCGCATCGCCTAGGATCTGGATGGGGTGGCTCATGATCTGTTGCTGCTGTTCAATCGGCTCGCTCAGAAGCCGTGCCAGGCGCCCTTGCTGTCCTTGTATTCTACACGGACGCCGTCGTACGTGTTTCCCTTGCCCAGGTAGACGTCGAAGCGGTGGCCCTTCTGCACGGTGCGGGAGACCTTCCCCCAGCCGTTGGTGATGCGCCACTCGGTCGCTTGCGGGTGGACGTGCACGCGGTGCGGTCCGCCCTTCTGCCCGCCGGCAGGTCCGGTCTGGGTCTTCTTGCCGCCGCCACCACCGCCACCACCACCGCCGGAGCCACCACCGCCGCCGCCGCTTCCGTCGTCGTCGTCGTCCAGGTCCTCGTCGTCGTCGTCGTCGTCGGGGCCTGCGTCCTTGCCGCCGTCCTTGCCCGCGTCTGCGCCTGCGTCCTTGCCGGCATCGCCTGCATCAGCGCTGGCGTCTCCGGCGTCCTTGCTGGCATCGCCTGCGTCTGCACTCGCGTCGGCTCCGGCCTCTGCGTCGCCTGCTGCGCCATCGGCCGCTCCATCTGCAGGTCCGTCGAGCTGCGCGTCTGCGCTCGCGTCGGAGAGCGCCGCCACATTCTCTGCCTCGCACGCCTTCAGCAAGTACAGGATGAGCAGCAGGATGCCGATGAAGAGCGCAATGAGGAGGAGCCAGATCCAGAACGGACGCTTCTTGTCGTCCTTCTCTTCCTTCTTCTTCTTGTCGTCTTCCGCTTTCTTGGCGGCGTTCTCGTCCTTGCCCGCGGCGTTGGCGTCCTTGCCTGCGGCGGCGGCCTTCGCGGCCGCGAGCGTTGCTGCGCCCGCCATGGCCTTGCCGAAGCGATCCCACCCGAAGACGAACTCCTGGTAGCCGGTGAGCGCGCGCGGCGTGGCGCCCCAGTTCACCGCGAAGATCTTCTTCGTGGCCGCGTCGTAGAAGTAGTGGCCGCCAAGGTCCGCTTCGATCGAGGGGACGGTGAACGCCTCCCTGTACTGGTGGTAGCCGGACGACTCCTTGCGGAACTCGTCTGCCACGCGCGAGAGCGCCTCGCCGAACTCCTGGGTCGCCTTCTCGACGTCCTCTGGATGCTTCTCGCGCGCCTCTGCGAACGGCATGAGTCGCGCAACATCCCAGGTCACGCTCGTGGGCAGGCTCTCTGAACCCTCGGTCTCGGGGATGAGCAGGCGCCCATCCATGAACTTCGGCTCGTTGAGATCGCGCGCGAGCTTCCAGATGGAAACGCCGCCCACGAGGTTAGGAAGCCAGGTGGTTCCTTTTTCAGTAGCTCCGCTCACGTGAGAACCCTCGCTTTGGTGCGGACCATCCCGGTCGCTTGTATTCTACACAGGAACGTGCGGACCTCGCGGATCGGGCCGCCTTGTCCGCTGTGGCGATCCCGCTCGTGCACGTTGGAGTCGAACGTGGACAGGTGGTCCACGCTCTCGAAGCGAAGGCGTGGCAGCTCTGACGAGAGCAGCGTGGCCAGGATGGGCGCCGACGTGGTCCGGAGCTGTGGCTCGAGCCCGCGCGCGAATGCGTAGAACGCGCGGCTCACCTCCAGGCCGACGGCCACGCGCGCCTCCTCTTCACCGCTGGTGCGGAAGTAGAAGTTCACGGCGGCCGCAAACGTGAGCGCCTCGTCGGAGGTGGCCATGGTCGCGCTCATCTCGCCGAAGAGCAGGCGCAGGGGATAGCCCTTGTCGCTCGGGTTCGCGTGCAGGATGCTCTCGTCCAGGACATCGGCCAGCGACCACCGCTCGAGCAGCGCGTTGCCCACGCTGCCAGACTTGTGGTCGTGGGCAGGCTTCTCGCTCGCGGGAGCGCGATCGGAGTGCGGTGTGGCTTCCGCGGTGGGTGCCAGTGCGGCGAGCTTGGCGCCGAGCGCATCCGCGTCCACGCTCGCGCGTAGTGCAGAAAACAGCTTCTCCGTGAGCTCCTCGTTCGTGCGCGCGTTTCTCACGGCACGCGCTCCTTCGTGAGGAACACTCCGGAGTCCAACCAGTAGCGATCGAACGTGGCCGTCTTCAGCGCCAGCACGAAGTCCGACGGCTCGTAGCTGTACTGCCCGCGCGTGGACTCCACCTTGGAGATGATCACCGGCGCGTCCTTGGTGCGCTGGAACTCGATGGTGACGCGATCGTCCAGGAGCGCCTGCTCGACCTCGGGTGTGGCGGGCCGGATCTCGAAGAGGGGAGAGCCTTCCATCTGCTCGCTGGCCACGTTGCGGAAGCCGATGCGCATCTCGCTCGTGTAGTGGAACGGGCGGCTCTTGTCGGGGCTGCGGCCGCCCTGGCCCTTGCTGTCGCGCGGGAAGAGCTCGTTGTCGTGCGGGATGTGCGGCTCGGTGTCCTGGTAGAGCCCGTAGACCGGGTTCTTCTCGGCCTCGATGATCTCGTCGAGCGCAAAGCCAGCGAGCTTGTTCTTGCTCGCGAGGTGCAGGATGGCGGCGCCTGCTGCGACGGTGCTCTTCGGATCCTTGATGAAGCCTGCGTCCTGCCACTTGGAAGGATACCACTCGCTCACGCGGAAATTCACCATCGCCTTGATGCGCGGCGGCGGGACGGGCATCTCGTTCACGAAGAGCGACCGCACCGGGATCAGCGCAGATGCGCGCCCGGCGAGCACCAGGAGGTCGATGTCGAACTGCGCCAGGATGTCCGCATAGCGCCGCAGCGGCTCGCGCAGCACGCGGGAGATCACGCGCGAGACCTCGTCGTGGTCGAACGTGAGGAACACGTTGAACAGGCCAGGGAAGTCCGGGACGTGCTTGGTGAGGAACGCATCCGCCTCCTCGAGCACGGCGCCACCAAGAGCCGGTCGCTCGAACGCGGAGAGCGCGTCGTTCGGCAGCATCATCTGGCCCGGTGAGATCTCCTGCGGCACCGTGCCCTCGCCCAGGGCCCAGAAGCAGCGCGCGAGCGGCATCCAGTAGTTCGGCACCAGGCGCGCGCGCAGGCTCTTCCACTCCGCGCCGAAGCCCGCGTCGCCTTCGCTCATCAGGTGTATGAGCTTGCGCCGCGCCGCTGCGGTGGGGATCTGCGAGAGGATCTGCGCGAAGACGATGTCCTCGACGAGCGCGCGACAGACCTCGTCGCCGGCGATGGAGACACCGTCCTGGAACAGCTTGCGGACCTTGAGCGCGGTGCCGGTGCCGGGGAGGCGATCCTCGTACTCGGCGATCATCACATCGGTGGTGCCGCCGCCGATGTCGACCGACGCGATGCGCAGCGAGCCGTGCGGCTTCTCGCCCGGGTTGTCCACGATGCCCGGCTTTCCGCCGTACACGGAGATGAGCTCCTCCATGCTGTTCTTGAACGTGTGCGCGACCTCCTCGTAGAGGTAGACCATCTGCGCGGCCAGGGCCTCGTCCACGAAGAGGAACGAGCTGTACTGGTTGGTGGCGGCGTCGAAGTTGGGACGCGCCTCGGGCGGCAGGTTCAGCACGTAGGCCGTGAGGATGACGGCGTTGCGAATGAGTGCATCATACACGCGTCGCTCTTCGTCAGGCATGCCCGACGGGTAGGTGACGACCAGGTGTTTCAGGACGCGCGGGTTGCCCTCCTTGCCCTGGAAGGCTCGGTATGCGGGCGAGCCGATCTGGGAGAACGCGTGCGTGAGGATCTCCACCATGGCGAACAGCATCATGGTCCGCGGCGCGTAGCGTGGGTTCGGAGGCGCGGCCGGGCCGTCCTCGCGCAGGAAGAGGCCACCGGACTCCTCGGGCAGGTACTTGAGCAAGCGTCCGAAGATCGGCGGGTGCTCGCCTTCGACCGTCTTCGCAAAGTGCCAGCGCTCGTCGCTCGGTCGGTGGTCCCACAGGTAGCGCTTGGGTCCGGAGATCGTGCACGCGTAGCGATGCGGCGTCTCCACCGCGCGGTCGAGCGCCTCGCGGCCCATGCGCACGATCGACGGAAGATCGAAGCTCGCGTTCGTGGCAACGGCCTGGTGCGCCTTGTCGAAGGGGCTGGGCACGAAGGTCACGCGAGAGTCGAAGGTCTCCTCGCTGACGTCGAACGGGTTCTGGTAGTTGCGCACCGTGAGCGGGACGGCGCTCATGCCGCTCACTCCGCCGGAGCGCGGCTCCACGATCAATGCGCTGGACCGCGAGTTGCCGAAATCCAGGATGAGCGACACCGGGATCTGCGGGTGCTCCTCGAAGCGCGACAGCTTGATCTTGGGGAGCAGCGGATAGAGCGTGTCGTAGAGGGCGGCCAGCTTGAAGAGCGCGCGGTCGATGCCGGCCTTCTCCATGCGCCGCACCAGATCGCGCGTCTCGGGGTGATCGAAGAACGGGCCCACGTCGCCCTTGTCGAGCGGGCGGAACGGGCGATCGCGATCGAGCGCCGCGTCCAGGTGGCGGCCTTGCGATCCCGCGCGCTCCAGCGTGTCGACGGCGAGCAGAATGCGCGCGGACCGCGGCCCCTCGGCGGACAGGAACACCTGCACCGCGTGCGGGTTGGAGAGCTGGTAGGGCACCGGCAACCAGCGGCCCGAGAGCTCCGGAAGGTGATCGGCGCAGGAGATCTCGACGTCGGGCTCCTCACCCGCCTCTGCGCGCCTCACGCGGAAGCCTTCCTTCGACGTGTTCACGGAGGTGGTCGGCCTGGCGGGCATGGACGCAGGCGCGGTGATCTTTGGCGCTGCCGCGGCTGGCGGGCCGCCGAGGCCGACCTTCTTCCCGGCACTTGCGGCGGGCGGGGGCCCAGCCTCTGCCGGGGCGCCCGCATCCTTCATGATGCAGAAGCTGGAGACGACGTCCGGCAGGTCACCGTCGCACGGGACCTCGTGGAAGATCGTCCCGGTATTGAAGAAGAGCTCGAGTACGAGCCCTGCGCCTTCGGAGCGAACCTGTGAACCCGCGCCAGCCGCGCCACCCCCCGAAGGTGATTGGGGCTTCGCGTCGCCCAGCGAAACTTTCTTTTTCACCACCATCGGATCAGAGAGCCGAAGCTATCAGAAAAAGCAGCGAGAACAGGTGGAAAGCGGCTGGGCTTTGCGGCGATCCTCCCGTAAAATTGGCCCCATGAGGTGGGGGTTTCCTAACGTGCATGGCATGCAGCGCTCTTCGCGTCTGGGCCTCCCCGCGGGATTCCTGGCGGCCATCGTAATCTTCATCTCCACCCCCGCAGCGGCGGACCCGCCACGCATGGAGGTGCAGGCGGTCGAGCGCACGGGCTCCATGCCCAAGGGCGTGACCCTGTCTCCTGACGGGCTGCACGCGTACGTCACGAACTTCGGGGAGCTGAATCACAAGAACGTGATGGTGTACGACGCGAAGACACTCGCGCTCACCGACACCATCAACGTGCCCGGCACTGTCGTGGAGAGCGTGCTCTCGCCGGACGGCGCCACGCTCTATGCTTCCAACTTCCGGCGCGGGTCGGTGCAGTTCATCGACCTTGCGACCAAGACGGTGACGCACGAGCTCAAGACGGGCGAGAACCCGAAGGTGCTCGCGCTGTCGGCCGACGGAAAGACCCTCTTCGCTGCGAACTGGTCCTCCAACTCGGTCGCGCAGATCGACACGGAGAAGGCGGAGGTCGTGCGCACGTTGCACGTCGGCCGCCAGCCGCGCGGCATGGCGATCGCGACGAACGGCACGCTCTACGTGGCGAACTTCTGGGGCGAGTCCATCGATGTCTTCACGGGCACCGGCGCCCCGGCAGGTACGGACCCCGTTCGCACCCGCACCAGCACGTGCAAGGTGCCGCGGCACCTCGCGCTCTCGCCTGACGAGCAGACGCTCTACGTGTCCTGCCTCACCGCGTCGCAGCTGGTCGCGTACGACGTTGCCACCATGAAGGTCACGCACCGCGCGCAGATCGGCCGCGCCCCGAAGAGCATCTCCGTCTCCGCGGACGGCCGATACGTGTATTCTGCAGATTACGGCGACTCGCGCAGCGTGACCGCAGTCGACACCACCGACTTCACCGCGCGCATCTTCCCGGTCCCGGGGATGGACCGCGGCAGCGGCGTGGTGGTCTACCCCGATGGCAAGCACGCCCTGGTGACGGGCTGGTATGACAGCCACCTCTACCTGGTGGGCTTCCAGGGCACGGGGGGCGATCCCGAAGAAGCCGCCAAGAAGACCCGCGGCTGGATCCACCGGGCCTACACCGAAGACCACGGCGAGTAGCCGGGAGTAGTCGGGAGTAGCGGCAAGTCGGGCCTCTCCGCATCCCAATAAATCGTTCACGATCCGTGTCACACTCTCCGTGTGGTGCCCGATGATCCCAGCGGCATGAGCGATTCCGACCTCGCAGCGCTGAGAACGCAGCTCGTAGCCGTGGTCCGCGCCCGGGTCCCCGAGCCGGACGTGGAAGACGTGGTCCAGGCGACGCTCGCCGACGCCGTGGCCGCGCAGAAGAAGCCCGCCGAGCCGGGCGAGCGACGCGCGTGGGTCTTCGGGATCGCGCGCCACAAGATCGCGGACTATCACCGCGGCCGGAAGCGAAGCCGCGCCGACTCGGACGACGTCGACCTGCCGGACAGCGCACCCCACCATTCCGAGCGGGACCTGCTGCGGTGGGCCGAGGGCGCGCTTCCGCAGGGGGAGGACGCAAAGCAGACGCTGGAGTGGATGCTCGAGGAGGGCGACGGCGCCAAGCTCGAGGAGATCGCAACGCGCGCCAAGGTCCCGGCGCCGACGGTGCGAAAGCGCGTGAGCCGTCTCCGCGAGCACCTTCGCGCGCAGTGGAAGAAGGAGCTCGCGCTGGTGTTCGCCGCGGCGCTGCTCGCCATGGCGGTGTACGTCCTCACGCGCGAGAAGGGACCAGAGGCGAACCACCCGGTGCCCGCGCCGACGCTCTCGGCGCTGCCGCCACAGGAGATCGCGCGGGGCCTCCGTATCGAGGCGCTCAAGAAGTGTGAACATGCAGACTACACGGAATGTCTGAAGATGCTCGACCGCGCGAAGGGCCTGGATCCGGCTGGCGATCTGGCCCCCGAGGTCGCGACCGCGCGCGCCGCCGCAGAGACATCCCTGCGCCCCGCGCCCACAGCGCCTGCGCCGTCGGCCGTACCGACCAGCAGCGGCGCGCCCATCGTTCCGCCGCCCACCGCCAACCCCACCGCCACCCCCACCGGCCTGCCGAAGCCGACCGGTAGCGGGTCGACACCCGCCCGTCCGACGCCCACGCTGCGGGGAAGCACGCCGTTCGGGACCGGCACGGGCGGCTCGAGCGGCTCGAGCGGCGGCTCGCTCTAGGTCGGAGGAACGGAGAAGCCGCGCAATACCTTGCCAACGTCCGCGGTCAAGAGGCCGACTGCGACGAGAGCGCCGGCGGGGTCGAGCCACGCCATGGGGACGTCGGGAGCCGGCGGCGTCTCGAACGCCGTCACGGGCAGAGGCTTTCCATGCCGGGCCAGCGTCACGCCATCCGCGTTCAACGTCACGACGGGCAGGGCGCGCCGTGCCGCGTCCGCGAGCGCGATCGGGCGAAGCGAGTCTGACGCGAGCTCCGTGGCATCCGCGAGCGTGAACCCGCCAGACGCGAGCCGGCGCAGCCGCGATACATGGCCGACGGTCCCCAGCGCTTGCGCGAAGTCACGGGCGAACGCACGCACGTAGTAGCCCTTGTCGACGTGGAGCTCGACGTCGATCGTGCCGGCGTCCACGTCCGTCGCCGTGATCATCAGGCTGCGTACCCGGACGTCGCGCGGCGGCAGCACGACTGCATCCGCGCCCAGCTTTCGTGAGAGCGCGTGCGCGCGCTGACCGTCCACGTGGATCGCCGACACCGACGGCGGAACCTGTGACGTGCGCGCGAGCTCCGACACGAGCGCTCGAGCGAGTAAACCACGACCGTCCATTGCGCCCTCGGGAGGTGAGGACGGCCATGCGCGAAGCGCCGCTGCGAGCGCCTCCGGGAGCGCCCGCTCCTCCGTGACGATCCCGTCGGCGTCCAGGGAGTCCGTTGCGACCCCGAGCCGAATAGTTGTAGAATACACCTTGTCGTCCGCGGTCAGATACAGCGCCAGCTTCGTGGCCTGTCCGGAGAGGAGCACCAGGACACCCGTCGCGAGCGGGTCCAGCGTCCCCGCGTGACCCACGCCCTTCTGGTGCAAGATGCGTCGCGCCCGCGCAACGACGTCGTGGCTCGTCATCCCCGCGGGCTTGTCGACGATGAAGACGTTGTCCTGGCTCATTGTGCGATCACGGTGCAGTCGTGGCGCACGGGGAGGGAACGGGACCCGGCGGGGCGTTGGTGGTAGCATTTCCGCATGGCGCGCGGCGGCAAGAGAGACAAGTCGGGGCCCCCCCCGCAGGCGTCGCCCGCCATGCTAGGCCCGTACGAGATCACGGATCGCATCGCGACCGGCGGCATGGCGGAGGTGTATCTGGCGCGGCGCGCGGGCCCGTTCGGCTTCCAGAAGCGCGTCGCCGTGAAGCGGATCCTGCCGCAGCTCGCCAAGGACCAGGACTTCGTCTCCATGTTCATCGACGAGGCACGCGTGTCCGCGCGCCTGAGTCACCCGAACATCGTCACCGTGTTCGACTTTGGCGAGCACCAGGGTGAGCTCTACATGGCCATGGAGTACGTGGACGGGACCTCCTGCGCGAAGCTCTTGCGCGCGGCCGCCGTGCAGGACCGCAGGCCGCCGCTCGAGGTGACGCTCCAGACCATTCTCTCCGTGCTGCGCGCGCTCGACTACGCACACTCCGCCCGCGACGACGACGGCAAGCCGCTCGACATCGTGCACAGGGACGTGTCGCCGGGGAACGTGCTCATCGACAAGTCGGGTGCAGTGAAGATCACGGACTTCGGCATCGCGCGTGCGGCCGAGATGGAGCGACGGACCGATGCTGGACAGCTGAAAGGCAAGCTGGGCTACATGTCGCCCGAGCAGGTCATCGGCCGCGAGCTGGACGCCCGGAGCGATCTCTTCACGCTGGGCATCCTGTTCGCCGAGCTCCTCACGCTCGAGCCGCTCTTCTCTGGCCCTTCGGAGATCGACGTGCTCCTGAAGATCCGCGATGGTGACACGCGCACGCTCGACCGCGCCGATCTGCCGGACGACATGCGTCCGATCATCCGGCGCGCGCTGGCCCGCGATCGCACCCAGCGCTTTCCATCGGCAGCGGCGTTCGCACAGGCCATCGAGGAGGTGGTGCGCCACCGCAGGCTACGGCTCGGTCCGGGACCAGTTGCAGACTACATCGATCGCCTCGCATGCGCAGAGGCACCAGAGGCGCACGTCCTTTCCATCACCAAGCCTGACGGCGGTGTCGTCGCGAGCGCTTCGGTCGCCGCACCTCCGTCTGGAGAAAAGCCGTTCGAGCGTCTCGGGCGGCTCACGGACCGACCACCGGGCGCGGCAAGCGAGGATCCGGTCCCGGAGATCTACCGCGTGGAGCTCGTAAGCGGCGTGGTCGGGCCGCTCGCGTTTCCTCGGCTCATCGAGATGTTCGTGACGGGGCGCGTGGACAGCAAGACCCTCGTGTCGCGCGAGGGCGGGCCGTTCCGCGAGGCCCGCAACTTCCCCGAGCTGCTCCGCTTCGTGTCCAGCCCCGCGCTGTCATGGGAGAAGGACGAGCTCGGCTCGGGCCTCGTGGGCAAGACGCCGATCGACCGCACGAAGCTACCGCAGATGCTCTTCGACCTGGTCGACCGCCGCGAGACCGGCATCCTGTTCTTCGCGAACGGCCATAACAAGAAGAAGGTGTTCCTGGCCGAGGGCATGGTGGAGATCGTGAGCTCCACGAACCCGAGCGAGCTCCTTGGCGAGCAGCTCGTGGCGCACGGTCAGGTGCTGCGCATGGAGCTCGACATGGCCCTGGCCATGCTCCCGTCGTTCAGCGGGCGGCTGGGCGATGCGCTCGTCGGCCTGGGTATCTTGCGGCCCGCGGAGCTGTTCCGTGCAATCTACACGCAAACGGTGGAGCGCTTCACGGAGGTGCTCTCCTGGGGCTCGGGCGACGTCGGGTTCCGGCGCGGCGCGCGCTCCCACGAAGACGTCATCCCGCTCGGCATCGACGTGCTCGGCATCCTGGGCAACACGGTTCGGCAGGCGTACTCGCGCGAGGACATCGCATGGGCGCTCCGTCGCGTCCTGTCGGAGAAGCCAGAGGCGAACGTTCCGGTCGATCGCCTGGGTCGGTACCGGCTCGAGCCCGCGGAGGAGCAGGTGCTCGCGTTGTTCGACGGCACGCGCACGGTCGCGGAGGCGTGCAAGGTGGCCGTGGCGTCGGGCATCTGTGACGCGCGACAGGCGGAGCTCGCGTGCTTCTTCGGGCTCTCGTACCTGATCATCCACGCTCCCTCGTGGACGTAGTTCAGTGGCCTGCGGGTTTTTCTAGCAGGAGTGAGAGCTGGGCTCGGATGTCTCCGTCTGCTTTCTGTGCGCGCGCGCGGATGACGCGGAGGCCCTCGCCGCGATCGAGCACGAGTAGCGCTCGTGCCATCTCCATCAGCACCGCGGGTGCTTCGTCGGCTTGTTCGGCGCCGCGCAGCATGGAGAGGAAGCCAGCCTTGCCCTCGAGCGCGCGTGACAGGATCTGAACGGCACGCGCACGCTGGGCGCCGATGCAGAATGACAGCGCGGTCGCGGCCGCCGCACGCAGCGCGTCCCCGGCGACACCACGGGCCATGAGGAGCTTCTCGATGTGGCCAAGCACGTTCTCGTCGATGAGGCGTGCCCTGCCCAGCTCCCCCAGCGCGGTCGCCCGTACGGCCTCATCGGGCTGATCGAGCGCCTCGACGAGAAGCCCTCGCGCGCGTTCGCCCGCGGTGTTGACGAGCGCCGTGAGCGCGGCGCCACGGAGCTTTGGCACCTTGAGGAACTTCGCGCACTGCTCCGCCAGCTTGGGGTCCCCGTGCTGCGGCATGGCGAGCAGCAGATCCTCGGCGAGGCCAGAGTCGAAGCCCTCGCGGTTCGGGTCGAGCTTGGCAAGCAGCTGCCCGAGCACCACTGCACCGTGCGAGCCGGTCTGCTTCATCGCGTGGACGAAGTACTGGCGACCCGACGGCTCACGCAGCTGCTCGCGTGCAAGCAGCAACGCCTGCGCGCCCGCGTTACCAGCCAGGATGAGGAGCTGCCGCGCGGGTTCGCGAACTTGCTGCTGACCGACGAGCATCACCTTTGCCGTGGGCAGCAGCCGGTCTTTGTCCACGACCGACGTCATGACCTTCAGCGCCATCTCCTCGCGGGGGCCAGGGCTCTTGCCCTTGGAGCGAGCGATGCGCGCCAGGGCGGTCACCGTTGCCAGGAGCGCGGGTGCCTCACCCCGCTTCGCGAGGAGCTTCATCGCGGCCTTGAAGATGGCCATCGAGTTCTGGAGAATCCGCATGTCGTGCAGATCTTCGAGCGCACGCAGGTGTGACGCAGGGTCGCGGGCCAGCGCGTCTGCCAGGCCTTCCGCGCGGATGGAGAGTGAAAGGTCGGGCGGGAGATCCTGCTCGCTCACCAGCTTGCGCTTTGCGAGCTCGCGCAGAGAATCGAAAGACTCCGGCGTGCGCTCATGCAGGAAGCGCGTGGAGAGCAGCGACAGGACGTGCTTCGTGCGTTCGCGCTCCGGACCACCCGGCGGGAGCTGCTCGTACTCTGCGATGATCTGTGGTGTCACGTCGATGCAGCGCGTGAGCGGCAGCCGCTCCACGAGCACCTGCGCGGCGCTCTCGGTGCGGGCGCCTTGCGGTGACAGGATGTCCGAGTTGACCAGGAACTGACGCAATTCGTCGGGCTTCGCGAGCACGCGCGAGGCGCTGAGGAGCAGGTCCGAGCGCGTCTCCTTGATCTTGCGAGGCGACAGGCCTCGCGTCTGCGCGAGCGCGACGTCCTTCGCGAGGCGCGAGATGCAGAGACCGACCTTCCACGAGAGCTTCCGGTCGCGACCGATGACATCCGGCGCGAAGAGCGCAGAGATACTCTCGCGCGGCTGGTCGTTGAAGGTGCGCGCCGTCACCTCGGTGTGCGAACGCAGCGTCTGCACCAGGGCCGCCAGATCCGCGTCCACGATGCTCTCGCGGATGGTCAACGCGGCCACACCCCGCCGCGCGAGCTCCGTGATGAACGGTTGTCCGTAGGTACTGTGGAGATCTCCGAGCAGCTTCTTGAGGTCCGCTGCGTCGCCGTCGCCCGAGAGCACGAAGAAGCCCATCGACTTCTGCGTGTCGCGCCGCGCGAAGGTGACCTCACCGCGCGAGTTCAGGAACGCCGTGAGGCTGCGCTTCAGGTGCTTCAGGTTCTGCGCCTGCTGCTGCGCGTCGTCTGTCTGGAAGGGGCCAAGGCCGCAGATGGCGCTCGCGAACGCGATGAAGAACGTCGCGAATCCGCCCTGAGGATCCGCGAGCGGCGCTGCGGCGACCTTCTGCGAACCGGAGATCTCTCCTGTCGCGTGCAAGGGCTTCTCGCCGTCGGCCAGGATCTCTTTCAGCTCGGTACGCATCGCGCGCGCCGACTGCTGCCGGTTCTTCGGATCCTTCGCGAGCGACTTGAGGATCACCTCCTCGAGCAGCGGGTCGATGTCCTTCCGGAACTGCGACGGCGGCGGAGGCGGGTCCTTCGCGTGGTGAACGATGGTCTCCAGCGGGTTCTCCGACACGAACGGAGTGCGGCCGGTGATGAGCTCGTAGATCGTGCAGCCGCACGCGTAGACGTCCGTGCGTGCATCGGCGGTCTCGCCGCGTGCCTGCTCCGGTGACATGTACTCCGGCGTGCCGCAGATGTATCCGGCGCCCACGCTGAGATCCAGGTCCTCCGAGCGCGTGTTCTGGAGCGCAGCGATTCCGAAGTCACACACCTTCACGAGCTCGATCGGGCGGTTCTCGTCGTCGCGGCTGTTGACGATCACGATGTTGTCCGGCTTCACGTCGCGGTGGACGATGCCTTGCTCGTGCGCGGCCGATAGCCCGGAGCACACCTGCATCATCACGCCGATCGCGCGCTCCTTCGTGAAGTTTCCGCCGCTCTCCTTCAGCACGTTCTGGAGGCTCGTTCCGGAGAGGAACTCCATCACGATGTAGACCAGGCCGTCGGGCTCCTGTCCGAAGTCCATGACGCGCATGATGTTCGGGTGGTCGAGCTGGCTCGCTGCCAGGGCCTCGCCGTGGAACCGCTTCATGAACTGCAGGTCGTTCTGGTAGTGCGGGTGCAAGACCTTGATCGCGACTACGCGGCGGAGGTCGCGGTGCTGTGCCTTGTACACGGCACCCGTCGCGCCGCTGCCGACAAGCGAATCGATCGTATATTTCCCGCCTGCGATCTGGCGGCCGAGCAGCGGATCGAGGGGCGGTGCCAGCCCGTCGGGCGCCTTCCTCGTGATGGTCGCCTCGTCGATGTCGATGTCGAGGTCCTCGAGAGAAGGCGAAGGCGCGTCCCAGTTGACGCCAAGGTCGACGGGTTCTTTGCCCTCGGCGACGGGCATACGAATGAGTGTCTGCGCGTCCTCGTCGTGCGAGAACTCGAAGTCGTCCAGGGGTATGTCGACAGGTAGCGCAGGCGGTGCGGGAAGTGCCTGGGGTGGCGCGGGTGCGGCCTGCGGAGGCGGGGGCTGTGGCTGCGACACCGCCGCGAATGGGGGTGGCGTCGCGGCGCGGGGGCTCTCGCGCTCTTCAACGGGTGCGGCCAGCGCATCGGTCGGGAGCTCCACCACCGCGTTGCCCGAGCCCGGCGGCGGGGGCGGCAAGGGAAATCCGAGCGCCGGCGTGAGCGTGAAATCCTCGCGGGTGTGGGTGACGTTGGGACCGCGTGCGTCTTGCGGCTCGGGCTCCGCCTCGGGCAGCGGAAGGTCGAAGAGATCGCCCTCGGGACCGAGCTCTATGGGCGGCAGGTCCGGGAAGTCCGGAATCGCGACGAGCGGATGCTGCTCACCGAGATCCGCCACCGGCGGTGGGTTCGCCGCGCTGCCGAGCGACGCGAGCGCTGCCTCCAGGTCATCGAAGTCGTCGCCGAGTGTGAGGCTGATGGACGGATCCGCGGCGTGCGCGTCGCTCTCGTCCCACTCCTCCTCCTCTGCCTTGGCTGCGGCAGTCTTCGGCGCGGCTGCTGGCGCGGCGGACGGCGCCTTCCACATGGTATCGGCGTATGCATCGAAGCCGGAGTCGCTCGTGTCGGGCGGCGTGGTCACTGCGCCGGGGGGCGCGCCGGGCGGAGGGGACGAGTCGTGGTTCGGAGCGAGCGTCTCCAGCATGCCGAACAACTCGGCGGACTGGGCCCTTGTGAGTGGACGAAGGCGTAGTGGATACGTGCCGTTCTCTGGTGCCCCGGCTACCTCGGCGGAGACCCGGATCCGATCGTTCGTCCGATCGGGCCGGTCCGTGGTGCTGAGCTCCAGGGTGAAGCTTCCCCCGGGGGAAGGCACCTCGGACAACGGGAGTTTGACGACCTCTTGTCGCAAGGCGGCTCGGACCGCGCGAGCAAGCTGCGCGCGGTCTGGCACACGCGAGACGATGGTTCTAGACCCTTCGGCCACGTAGGTCTGAGTGTACGCTGGGATGGCGAGAAACGGCCAGGAAAGAGGAACTACATTGGCTCCACTCCCGACGCGCTTCTCCTCTCAGCCTGTCACCGCCGCCCGCCGGCGCCGGTATACCGGGTAGGTGTCGGTGCTCGCCGCGAACGGCCCGCCAGGGAAGGATCTGGGCGCGAGAGGCTCAAAGCCGTGGGCGGCGAAGAGGCCAAGCGGCCCAAGCCACGCTTCCTCGTCGGAGAGGCGCTGGGCCTCCATCGCGCGGCGCGGGTAGGCCTCGAGATCGTAGGTCCCGCCGAGCAGCTCCGTGGCCGCAAGAAGCAGCGCGCGCGCCACCCCCTGGCCCCGGTGTGCGGGGTGGACCAGGAAACACGAGATGCTCGCGACCGACGCGTCGTCCCCCAGGTCCAGCATCCGATAGACGGGGAGGTTGCGCAATCGGGGGACTCGCGCCCGCGCGGTCACCCGCATCCAGCCAACGATGGCCGGCGCGGGACCTTCGGCCTCCGCGACGAGGCCCACGAGCTCGCCCGTCTCGAGCTCCCCTGCGAGCTCGTCCTTGTTCTTCTCCGGCTCGAATGCGGCGCGCGCCAGCCAGTCGTTCTTGGTTCCCTCGAAGAACCAGTAGCGGCAGTGGCATCCGCACGCGGCGGCATCGAAGAGGGCGCCAAGGCCGACGATGTCTGCAGGCGCGGCCTTGCGTGCGCGGACGTTCACGCGCCTTCCGCGAGCCGCGGTGGATATCGCGTCTCGACGGCGGCCGCGATCGACAACAGCGCACCTTCGTCACCGGCGCGGCAGACGATATGCAGGCCCACCGGAAGCCCGCTTGGCGTGGGCGCGACCGGAACACTCAACGCAGGCAGCCCCGCCAGGCTCGCGGGAATGGTGTACGCGTCGGAGAGGTACATCGCGAGCGGATCGTCAGCGAGCTCGCCCAGCTTCCAGGCGGCAGTCGGCGCGACGGGAGACACGATCGCGTCGATGCTGGTGAAGGCGTCCTCGAAGTCCTTCGCGATCAGGCGGCGAGCCGCGAGCGCGCGACCGTAGTACGCGTCGTAGTAGCCCGACGACAGCACGAACGTGCCGAGCAGGATGCGTCGCTTCACTTCGGCGCCGAAGCCAAGCGCGCGCGTGGCCGAGATGAGCTCGCCCAGTGATGAACGCCCCTTGGCCCGCACACCAAAGCGAACGCCGTCGAACCGGGAGAGGTTACTGGACGCCTCCGCCGGTGCGATCACGTAGTAGGTCGCCACGGCGAGCGCCGTGTGCGGCATGGCGATCGGTACGAGCGCCGCGCCCATCTCGGTGAGCGCGGCGAGCGCCTGATCGATGCTCGTGCGCACCTCCGCGGAGAGGCCGTCCGCGAAGTACTCCGCAGGCACGCCAAGGCGGAGCCCGTTGACCTTGCCATGGGCGAGCGCTTCGGTTGCGGTGGGTGGCTCGCGCAGGGACGTCATGTCGTGCGCGCACGCGCCGCTGATCACGTCGAGCAGGCGCGCGGCACCGCGAACGTCGTTCGCAATGGGCCCGACCTGATCGAGGCTCGAGGCAAACGCGACCAGCCCGTAGCGCGACACGCGCCCATAGGTTGGCTTCACGCCCACGGTTCCGGTGAACGACGCGGGCTGGCGCACGGAGCCGCCGGTGTCGCTGCCGATCGCCGCGGGCACCATGCCGGAGGCCACGGCGGCCGCGCTTCCACCGGAGGAGCCGCCTGGCGTGCGTGCGCGGTCCCATGGGTTTTTCGTGGGGAAGAACGCGCTGTGCTCGGTGGACGAGCCCATCGCGAACTCGTCCATGTTGGCCTTGCCCACGATCACTGCGTCTTCCGCGAGCAGTCGCTGCACCACGGTCGCGTCGTATGGCGGCACGTAGCCAGCGAGGAGCTTCGAGCCGCACGTGGTCACGACGCCGCGCGTGACAAGGGCGTCCTTCACGGCCACGGGCACACCGGCAAGGCGTCCGAGAGCCTCGCCACGCGCGCGCTTCTTGTCGACAGCGCGGGCCTGCTCGCGTGCATACTCCCCGCTCACTGTGATGAAAGCGGACACCTCGGGATCGCGCGCGGCGATCGCGCGCAGGGATGCCTCGCATGCCGCCTCCGCCGTGAGCTCACCGTGCGTGACGGCGTCCGCGATCTGCCACACATGCTGCATGCTCTATCCCGATACGAAGGTGGGAACCGAGAAGCCGCCGTCAGCCGTCTCCGGAGCGGCTGCGAGCGCGTCTTCGTGACTCAGCCCCGGCGTGACGGTGTCCGCACGCAGCGCATCGAGCGAGCCGGCACCATGCGCGGCTCCGGGCGCACTCGCCGCGGCGCTGACGGTGAGCACATGCTCCACGTGGCCAAGGATGATGCCGAGGTCCTTCGAGAGCGCGGCGATCTCCGGCTCCGCGAGCGGCAGAGAAGCGAGCTTGCCAAGATGCAGGATCTCGTCACGCGTGATCACGTGAGCACCGCGCGGAGCGCCAGCATCACCAGGTACGCCATCAAGCCAGAGAGCGGAAGCGTCACCACCCACGCGATGAGGATGTTCGTCGCCACGCCCCAGCGCACCGCGGAGACGCGCTTGCTCGCGCCCACGCCCATGATGCAGGCGTTGATGCAGTGGGTCGTGGACACGGGGATACCAAGGCGGCTCGCGCCGAGGATCACGAGCGTGCCCGCCGTTTCCGCCGCAAAACCTTGCAGCGGAGTGATGCGGATGATCTTGGAGCCCATCGTCTTGATGATGCGCTTGCCGCCGCCCATCGTGCCCATGGCGATCGCCGCAGCGCACACGATGATGACCCAGGTGGGGACGCTTCCGGGCGCGAGCTTCGTGACGTGCCCGGTGAAGATCGAGGTCTGGGTCGTGGGCAGGACCCACTCTGGAAGGACGCCCTTGGCCGCGTACGCAGTGAGCGCCAGCGTGATGATGCCCATCGATTTTTGGGCGTCGTTCGAGCCGTGCGAGAAGGCCATCATGCAGGCGCTGAGGAGCTGGAATCTCCGCGCGCCCTTGTTCACCATCTCTGGCTTCATCGATCGCACGATCCAGGTGATGCCGACCATGAGGAAGAACGCAGCGACGAAGCCAATGGCGGGGGATGCAACGAGGGGGATGAGGACCTTGTCCTTCAGCGTGACCCACTTGAACGCCGACACACCCGCGTGCGCAACGACGGCGCCCGCGAGGCCGCCAATGAGCGCGTGAGACGAGGAGGACGGGATGCCCCACCACCAGGTGAGGAGGTTCCAGATGCAAGCGCCAATGAGCGCCGCGAGCACGACCGACTGCGTGACGATGGCTGGGTCCGCAAAGCCGGACGCGATGGTCTTCGCGACGGCGGTGCCGGTCATGGCGCCCACGAAGTTGAAGATGCCCGCGATGATCACCGCCGTGCGGACGTGGAGCACGCCCGTGGACACGACCGTGGCGATCGCATTGGCTGCATCGTGGAAGCCATTGATGTAGTCGAACACCACGGCAACGATGATGACTGCGATGAGCAGACTAAGCATGTTCAGCCATGCTTTACGGCAAGGTTGGCGAGCGTCGCTGCCACGTGCTCGCAGTGGTCGATCGCGTTCTCGAGATCGTCGAGGACCTCGCGCTCGCGCATCAGCTTCTTTGCATCCACGGCGTCATCACGAAAGAGCTGGGACACGGCATCGCGGTAGACGATATCGGCATCCTTCTCGAGCTTGCGTACGGTGTGACTGCACTCGATGAGCTCGGCGTACTTGTGCGCGCGTAGCTTCGGAACGGCGTCCTTCAGCGTCTCGGTACACTCCGCGAGCTTGTCGATCAGCTTCTTCATCGGGTCGGTCGGCTGCGACACGCCGAAGAGCACGGAGGCACGGACGGCGCCATTCATGAGGTCGAGGATGTCGTCGAGCTCCTTCGAGAGCTTCTGGAGATCCTCGCGGTCGATCGGCGTCACGAAGGTGCGCGCGAGGGCCTCTTCCAGCTCGAAGACGATCGCGTCACCCTTGTGCTCCAGCGCTTGCACGCGCTCGCGGACCGAGGCTGCGGTCGTGCCCTCGATCTTGAACTCGCACAGGGCGAGGGATGCCTCGTGCGCGACCGCGGCCTGCCTCTCCACGAAGTCGTAGAAGTGATCTTCTTTCGGGAGAAACCAGCGAACGACGTCTTGAAGCCCCATGACAGTTGTGCGCGACACTAGTCGGCCGATTCGAACGACGGCTAGAAAAAAATCCCGCGCAAACCCTGCGTCAGGGAGACCCTGCGTCAATTGGCGAGGATGGCGCCGAAGTTGACGTTGAAGTCGAGGTCGGGGTTGGGGTTGGGGTCGGGGTCGGGGTCGGGGTCGGGGTCGGGGTCGGGGTCGAGGTCGAGGTCGGCGCCGGCTTCACCGGTGCCACTGGCTCTTCGTACTCGGGTGGAGGTCCCTCTGGTGGCTTCTGGTTCGCGGGGCTGCACGCGAAGGCGAAGGTGAGCGAAGCGGCGAGGGCGGTTCGTTGGAGCACGCAGGTATTCTCCTTCAGAACACCGGCACGGTCCACGTCAGACCTGCGCGCGCCTCGAACACCGTCTCGTCGTCGACGAAGCCCCCACGGAGCGCTGCGTCGATCGCGATGCCATCGTTCACCTCCCAGATTGCGCCCCCGAGCGCGGAATAGCGCGTCTCCGCGGCGAAATTGCGCTCCCAGAACAGCTCCATCACAGGGCGAATGCGCCAGTCAATCGGGCCCTCCACGATGGCGCTCGTGAAGAGATCGCGATCGTGCTTGTCGCGCGTGAGCTGGAACACGCCGTTGAGATGCAGCGAGCCGTACTCGTTGCGGAACGACACGATGGTGCCCGCGGACGTGCCCACGCCGGGCTCACGACCTACGGTGGGCATGAGTGCGCCCGCCTCGAGCGCGACGCTCGGCCCTGGTCTGCCCTGGAGCACGCCGCGCCGCAGGATGTTCTTCACGAAGAACTCTCCTTCGTCGTGCGCGTAGCGCGAGACACCATCGGGCGTGCGGTGGTCGAACGACAGTACGCCGCGGCCGCCGAGGACCAGCTCGGTGTCCGCTGCGACGCCGTAGTTCAGGATGTAGCGAGGCGCGATGAGGACGTGCTCGTGGTCCTCCTTCCGGTAGCCAGCGGGGCCGAACTCCAGCTCGAACTCATGCAGATCGGCGACGTCTGCGTCCGTCCCGTCGAACGGCCGATACGCCCACGCCTCGCCGCCCATGCCGAGCACGAGGGTAAACGCCAACACCCGGACGACGTGCAGCCCAAACCGCATGGGTGCGGGACTTTACCCGAGGCCCGGCATGACTTGACAGGGAAACGGAGCCGCCTAATGTGCGCCTCCCGCTCTCGCCCCTCCGTGGACGAGCGCAGGCGGCCCCAGGGACTTCCGAAGGCCGAAATTCCCCACGTTTCCTCGCGCAAACGTCGTGTCCGGTGCGAGCCCAACCCCAGCTATGTGGTTCGGCTCGTCGGCCCGATGAGGAAACGGAGGCTCAACCGAAAAGGAACCGCGCGCATGTCCAACACTGAATCCGTCGTGACGAATGCCCAGGGCGTTCGTGACATCTCCGGGGGTTTCCCCCTTCCGCTCAAGTCCCTCCTCGATGCGGGCGTCCACTTCGGTCACCAGACCAAGCGCTGGAACCCGAAGATGCGCAGCTACATCTACGGCGCGCGCAACGGCGTCCACATCATCGACCTGGACCAGACGGCCCGCCTCTTCGCGCGTGCGTTCCACTTCGTGCAGGAGACCGTCTCTCGCGGCGGCCACCTCCTGATGGTGGGTACCAAGCGTCAGGCACAGGAGATCGTCGTCGAGGAGGCCTCGCGTTCTGGCTCTTCCTACGTCGTGAACCGCTGGCTCGGTGGCACGCTCACGAACTTCCGCACCATCAAGGGCGGCCTCGAGCGCATGCGCACCCTCGAGCGCATGAAGGAAGACGGCACGTACCTGCAGCTCCCGAAGAAGGAAGTCTCGCGCCTCGAGAAAGAGCGCGAGCGCCTCGAGAAGTATCTCGGCGGCCTCAAGGGCCTGTCGGGCCTTCCGTCGGCCGTCTTCATCATCGACCCCGCGATGGAGACCATCGCCGTCGAAGAGGCGAAGAAGCTCAAGATCCCGATCATCGCGATCACGGACACGAACTGCGATCCGGACGTCATCGACTACGTCATCCCCGGCAACGACGACGCGATCCGCTCCATCAAGCTGATCACGAACCGCCTCGGCGACGCCGCTCTCGAAGGCGCGCAGCGCCGCAAGGAGACCCAGGGGCGTGACGGCGGTGGTGGTGGTGGCGGTGGTCGCGACGAAGGTCGCGGCGGCGCACCCCAGGCCGATGTGTACCAGCGCGGTCGTCCGCGTAACGACGCGCCGCCCCCCGAAGGCGCCCCCAACTGAGCTCCCGGACGCTCTGAGAACGAAAAGGCAGGAATCATATGGCCGACATTTCTCTCTCGATGGTGAAGGAGCTCCGTGAGCGCACTCATGCAGGCATGAGCGCGTGCAAAGAAGCTCTGGGTGAGGCAGCTGGCGACCTGGACAAGGCCGTCGAGATCCTCATGAAGAAGGGCACGATCAAGGCCGCGGACCGCGCGGGCAAGGTCGCGACCGAGGGCGAGGTCCGCGCGTGGATCTCTCCCGACAAGAAGCGTGGCGTCGTCCTCGAGGTCAACTGCCAGACCGACTTCGTCTCGCGTGGCGACGAGTTCAAGGCCTTCGTCGGCAAGGTCCTCGAGGTCGCAAGCACCCTGAAGAAGGGTGACGATCTCCTCAAGGCCAAGCTCGGCGATCAGACCGTTGACGACGCCCGCACGGCGGTCATCGCGAAGACCGGCGAGAACACCGTCGTTCGTCGCTTCGACAGCGTCTCGACGGATGCGCAGGGTGGCATGGTCCAGTCTTACGTCCACATGGGCGGCAAGATCGGCGTGCTCCTCGCAGCCGACGCACCGAACGCGGACGCCGTGAACAACGCGGACTTCACTGCGTTCCTCGACAACTGCTCCATGCAGATCGCCGCGATGGGTCCCATCGTCGTCGACAAGAGCAACGTCGCCGCTGCCGACATCGACAAGCAGAAGGAGATCTACAAGGCGCAGCTCAAGGAAGAGGGCAAGCCCGAGGCCGCATGGCCGAAGATCATCGAGGGCAAGGTCGCCAAGTGGTTCACCGAGGTCACGCTCCTCGGTCAGGACAACGTCTGGGCGCCGGGCGAAGGCTCGATCGACAAGCTCCGTCAGGAGCTGGGCAAGAAGCTCGGTGGTGAGGTGAAGCTCCTCTCCTTCGTGCGCTTCGAGCTCGGCGCCGGCATCGAGAAGAAGACGGACGATCTCGCGGCCGAGGTCGCCAAACTAACCGGCGGGTAAAAGGCAGGCGCTCGCGCGTTCGCGACGCCGATACCTTCGTTGGAGGCTGCGGTCCGTGCTCACGTACCAGAGTACGTTCCGCGCGGTCCTCGCCTCCGCCTTGGTCTCGGCGCCGCGCCCGGCGCGATCGACTGCCTTTTCCATTTTGTCGAAACCGTCGGAGGCACTCAATGTTTGGACGGCGCGCAAAGGGGACTCGGTATCTCTTCAGCCTCAGCGTCGACCTTGACGAGATCCCGAACTACTTCAAGATCCACGGGCTCACGGCGCCCGAGGGCGCGGCCACGGCCGTGTATGACATCGCGGTCGATCGCCTGAAGGCTCTCGCGAAGGGCCTTGGGGTGCCGCTGACGATGTTCACGGTCGCGTCGGACCTCGAGCGCCCGGAGGCGGCCGCGAAGCTGCGTGCGTGTCGCGAGGCTGGCTTCGAGATCGCAAATCACTCGCTCGACCATCGCTACGATCTCACACGCCTCACGCGCGACGACATGCGCGCCCAGATCAAGGGTGGCGCCGATGCGATCGAGCGCGCCGTTGGCGAGCGTCCGGTTGGCTTCCGCGCGCCCGGCTACACGATCAACGACGGCGTGTTTCGTGTGCTCGCAGAGGAGGGCGTCGAATACGACTCATCGGTCTTTCCGTGCCCTGTGTATTTCGCCGCGAAGACCGCTGCCATCTCCATGATCGCCGCGCGCGGCCGCACCAGCCAGTCCGTCGTGGACACGCCGTTCGTGCTGCTCGCGCCCACGGAGCCGTACAAGACTGGCACGCCGTACTACACGCGTGGGAGCGGCATGATGGAGCTTCCCGTACAGGTGACGCGCGGCCCGAAGCTCCCCTTCATCGGCACCAGCGTGACAGCTGCCGGGCCACGCGGCGCGCGCGCGCTCGCGAGGATGTGCAAGGGCCTCACGTTCGTGAACCTGGAGCTGCACGGCATTGACGTGCTCGACGCGAGCGACGGCCTCGAGGATCTCCGCGCGTACCAGATGGACGTGCGCATCCCGAAGCAGCGCAAGATCGATGCGATCACGGAGGCGTGTCGCGCGTTCCTGGACGACGGATACGCGCCCGTCACCATGCGCGAAGCCGCAGACCACTACACGAAGGTCTACAAGACAGTGCCAACGGCGGGCGGCTCGCGTCTCTTCGCGTAGGTCCCTTCGATGAACTGCTCGAGCACGGGTGCCATGTCGCCGGGGGTCTCTTCGTCCCACTCGGCCGTGCCGATCGCATCCACTGCGCGCTGGCGTGAGTCCAGCTTGAAGAAGAACGGCACGCTGTCCATGGTGCAGCCGAACGAGCCGAGCTCCGCGCCGTAGTCGTCGATGTCGACGACGAAGAGGAGAGCACCGGAGAGCGCGACCTGCATCCGCGGATCGGGAAGGCTCGCCTCGAACTTGCGCGAGGGCGCGGCCCACGTGGCCCGCGTGACGACGACGAGCGTCTTCTTCTCGGCCACCGCGCGCTTCTGCGCGTCGAGTAGCTGGAGGCGGAGCGGGCGCTGATCTCCGTTGCCCGCGTGCACCACCACGAGCATGCCGTAGTCGGCCTTCTCCGAAGTCACGTCGCGCGCGGGCTGCGTGGCCGCGAGCGACACCTTGCCGCTTCCCGATTGCTCGGGCTCGGTCATGAGGAATGCGCCGCCTGCGGCGATGAAGAAGATCACGTTGAGGAAGGTGCCGAACGCACCGAGCACGGAGCCAGCAGTGGCCATGCCGGAGCCGATGCTGCGCCCGCGCGACGCCTGGATGTCCTTCTCTGCGAGGCTGCCGAGGATCATCGCGGGGATCCCCGTGAAGAGCCCAGCGCACGTCATGCTGAGCATGCCGAACACGAGCGACGCGACCGCCTTTCCGTCGTTCGTGACGGGCGCTCGCGTCGGCTCGCGGTTGGGACGGAATCCCTGCATCCTTCCCCAAGCATAGCCCCACTTCTCACCTCGCGCCCGCGCCGGGCAGGAGAACTTTTCGGGCTGCCAAACTGGAACGTGTAAAAATCAGCCGAAGGTCCGACGAAACGGCCGATCTCCGGCCATACTGGGGGAAGTGGCGCTAACGGACATCGACAGCGGAGGTCATCACCTGTTCGTGCCGGCCATCCGCGATGAGCCGGAGCCCAAGTCAGCACCCGTCCCGGCGCCCGCGCACGTGGACCCACATTCAGCGCCGCCAAGGTCGAGCGTCGCCGACCTGCGGCTCACGGGGATCGTCCGCCAGCACTACGCGTTCCTCTGGCGCTCGCTACGTCGCCTTGGCGTGCTCGACGCCGACGCGGACGATGCTGCGCAGCGCGTGCTGCAGGTCGTCGCACGGCGACTTGGGGACATCGAGCCGCGGGCGGAGAAGAGCTTCCTCTTCCAGACCGCCCTGCGGGTCGCCGCGGACCTCCGCCGGGCCAAGGGTCGTGCGCGGACAGTGGCGGACGAGGACACGCTGGAGCGCGCGATGGACGATCGCCCGACGCCAGAGGAGGTCCTGAATCGCAAGCAGGCGCGGGCGGAGCTCGACATCATCCTCGATCAGCTCGCGCTCGATCTCCGAGCCGTGTTCGTCCTCTTCGAGCTCGAGGAGATGAGCACCAACGAGATCGCAGGGCTACTCAGCATTCCTGCGGGCACCGTGAGCTCGCGCCTGCACCGGGCGCGCGAGGAGTTCCAGGCGCTGTGCGCAAGGGCGCGCGCCTCGAGGGCGCAGAGCTCGCAGGGGAGGCGACCATGAGCGATCCGGTACGGCTGCTTTCACGCGCTTCCGATCGAGGCGCGGACTCCATCGGAAGCCTCGAACGCGAGATGCTCGCATCGGCACGCGACGATCACGCGCCGCTCGATGCGGAGGAGCGCGCGCTGGCGGCGCTCGGCATCGGCGCGCTCGCGTTGGTCGCTGCGTCTGCTGCGTCCGCACCTGGTCTCTCCGGGACCGCCGCGCTCGGCACGGCGACCACCACCGCAACCACCACCGCGTCGTCGTTCGCGCCAGTGGGCGCGTCAGTCGGCGCGTCCGTGGCAAACGGCGCGCTGAAGATCACCGGGCTCGCCTTCGCGAAATGGATCGGGGTCGGCGTGGTCGCGATCGCTGCGGCCGCGGGCACGTACGAGGTCGTTGCCAACAACGCACCAGCACAGCCCCGCACGTCGACGATGGTCGGCGTGGCCGGCCCCTTGCAGCGTGAAGGGCACGCGACGGCCCTACCGGGCACGCAAGCCGTCCCAGCTCCGCCGGGCGTCCTTGACAAGGCCCAGGAAGAGCCCGGAGCACCCGCGACCCCGCAAGCGCTGGAGCTGGGGCAAGAGCAGGCGACGGAGCCGGGCAAGGACGAGCCCCGCGCGATCACGGCGCCCTCGGGTCCTTCCGGCCTGGCAGGCAGCGGCGCTGATACTCCGCGAGGGGGCGAGCTCGCGGGAGAGCTGGCGCTGCTCGATCAGGCGCGCGGCTCGCTGGCACGGCGCGACGCGACTGCGGCCACGGCGGCGCTGGACATGTACGCGCGAAGGTATCCGAACGGCACGATGCGAGAGGAGGCGACCGTCGCCCGTATCGAGGCGCTGTTGCTCAACGGGCAATCTGCTGCCGCGGCGACCCAGGCCGAGCAGTTCCTGCGCGAGCACCCCGCCAGCACGAACACGAAGCGCGTGCGACAGCTCAAGAAGCGCGCGATGGCGGAGTGACAGGCGCCGCGCGGAACTAGGCGCGCTTGTCGGAGACGCGGCCGATGTTCTTCACGTCCACGCCGGAGCGCTTGATGAAGTCCCGGGCTGCGTCGCTATCACCCGCCATCAGCTCGTCGGGAGTTCCGCGCGCGACGATCTGGCCCTTGATGAGCAAGATGGCTTGATGCGCGATGCGGAAGCAGCTCGCGATGTCGTGCGAGATGACCACGCTGGTGACGCCGAATCGCTCTCGCGTCTCCTCGATGAGATCATCCACCATGCGACTGGTGAGCGGGTCCAGGCCGCTCGTCGGCTCGTCATAGACCAGGATCGGCGGCTGGAGCATCAGTGCTCGCGCAAGCCCAACGCGCTTGCGCATGCCGCCGGACAGCTCGGCGGGGAACTTCTTCAACACCGTCTCGTCGAGACCCAGGATGCGGAGCGTGTCCATCACCTTGGCGTCGATCTCCTTCCGCTTCATCTTCGAGTGCTCGATGAGCGGGAACGCCACGTTCTCGAGCACGGACGCGGAGTCGAGCAGGGCGGCGTACTGGTAGACCATCCCGAGCTTCTTGCGGACGCGATTGAGCTCGCGTTCGGGCAGCCCCGCGATGTTCTCGCCCTCGATGTAGAGCTCGCCGCTCGTGGGCTGCTCGAGGGCCACGATGAGCCGCAGGAGCGTGGTCTTTCCGGCGCCCGACCCGCCGATGATGACGGTTGTCTCGCCCTTCTTGGCCACCAGATCGATGCCGCGCAGGACCTCGTGCTCGCCGTCGTACGACTTCCGGACCTTGCGAAGGACGACGGTGTCGTTCGGTTCGATGGGTGGGGAAGGGGGCGTGGGCGGGGCTGCCATGCGCGTTCATGGCCTTAGCACACGTGGGAACCGAGGGGCGTGGCGTGGGCGGTGACGTTTTCGGCTTGTGTCCCGAAAAAACGAGGGCGATAAAGACGTCATGACGCGTGAAGAGCTCGACCTCGTTTTGAAGACGCTGCAACTCAAGGCCGACAAGGACGGCACCATGACCCTTCCGGACGACGCCAGCGCGACGATGTACGTCGCCCACGACGGCGCCGGCCTCTCCGTGTCGAAGATCGCGAGCATCAGGCAAGAGGCCGAGATGCTCATCCTGAAGACCCAGAAGAAGGAGGTCTTCGTGATCGCCCGGTCCGACGTGTACGCCGTCGCCGCCGAGGGCGCTGCCGGTGGTAGCCCCGCGCGCAGGCCGGCCGGCTTCGCCTGATGCGGGCTGGACGTGAGCGCCTCTCCGCACTGCTCGCGTTCATGGCGTATCGCATCGCGCGCATCCGGCGGCACCACGTCGAGCGCAGCATTCGGCGCGCCGGCTTGCCCGACGAAGCGGCGCGCGGGATGTTCCGCGAGCTCGCCACGTCGCTCGTGGAGCTCCTCTGGGTGGCGCTCGGGTGGCTCACGCCGGCGGACGTGGTCCACATCCCAAAGGAGACAGTGGATGCCATCCAGGCGGCGCGCGCCCGCGGGCCCGTGATGCTCTGGTGCGCGCACACGAGCAACTGGGAGCTCCTGGCGATGCACGCCGCCACGCTGTTCCCACTCGCGCTCATCGTGAAGACCCAGGGGGTCGGGCTTGCCGACCGGTTCATCCAGCGACAGCGAGCGCGGTTTGGGCTGCGCACGTTACGTCCCACGGGGGCCATGCAGGGGGGCACGCGCAGCGTTCGAGCGCGGCGAGGTCGTCGCCACCGTGATCGACCAGGTCCCCGCACGTAGCGCCCACGGCGACCTCGCGTCGTTCCTGGGCGCCCCGGCGCTCACGGATCGCTCGCCGGCAGTGCTTGCAAAGCGCGCGCGTGCCCACGTGCTCGTGATCTTCGCGTCACGCGAGGCGCACGCGCGGGGTAGAGGCCAGCGGGTCGTCGCCACGCTCGCGCTCGAGCTTTTGCCGGACGTCGTGCGTCGCGCCTCGGCGCGAGACCTCATGGCGCGCGCCACCGAGGCGCTGGAGGCGCACGTGCGTCAGCACCCGTCCTCGTGGCTCTGGCTTCACCGCCGCTGGAAGCCCGCGCCGGACGGGACCAATCCCATTTCGGCTATCGCCGCGTTGCAGCTGAGCTCCTCCCGGTCGCCGAAGATTTTGCTCGCGCCGAAAAAGGAAGTAATCGAAAGTACATCATGATCCGCCCCGCGCTCGTGGCCTCGGCGCTCGTGATCGCCTTTGCAGGCGCTCCGGTGCAGTGCACACGCACCCCCGATCCGGATGGCCGTCGCGATGACCAGCCGGGGGATGCGCTGTGGGCGCTCGCCACGAAATTTCGCGAAGAAGGCAACCGCCCCGCGTCGGATGCTACGCTCGCTTATCTCGTGAAGCAGTACCCGTCGGACCGCCATGTGTCGGCTGCGAAAGAGATGCTCGCGGGTCACGCCGACGAGCCGCGTGCTTCCGTTGATGCGGGGCAGCCATGATCAGCCTCTACCTGCTGACGGATCCCAAGCACGACCCGGTTCACACGCTCTTTGCGCTCGAGAAGGCGTTCAAGGCAGCCCCCGGACGAATCGGCGTGATCGTCCGCCACAACGATCCCACGCTCGCGATGGAGGCGGCGGCGCTCGCAGTGGAGCACAAGGCGCCCTGCTTCGTGGCGACGATGCCCAACGGCCGCACCAAAGGCGACTACGTGCATGTGGGCGCCCTTCGCGAGGACGACATCGTGCCCGGCGGCGCGTACACCGCGTCCGCGCATAACCTCACGCAGGCGCTTCGGGCGAAGACCGCGCAGGCGTTGCTCGTGGGCCCGCTCTTCGATGACCCGAAGAAGCCCCCCGCGAAGGCCACGATCCTGCTCACCGAGGTGCGCAAGGCGCTGCCCAAGATGCCGCTCTTTGCGCTGGGCGGCGTGGGTCTCAAGCAGATCGACGCGTGCGTGCGAGCAGGTGCCGATGGCGTCGCTGTCACACGCGCGATCATGAATGCGGATGACCCGGGCAAGGTCGCAGACGAGCTCGTGCGCGAGATCGACCGCGCGCGCGTCGCCTTCCGAAATCGCAGCCGCCTGCCGACGATGCACTGAGCCGGAAGGCGCGGTCGCTCAGTCTTCCATGGGGCCAAGGTCCTCGCCCGAGAGGACGAAGAATGCGTCACCGTAGGTCGCGAGCAGCTCGAGTGCCGTGTCCATGTCTTCCTTCGTGTGACCGCGCGTCACGTTCACGCGGAGGCGCTCCTCGCCCTGCTTCACGGAGGGGTAGGTCAGCGGGACCATCATGACGCCGCACTCGAGCAGCGCGATGTGCATGAAGAGCGTCTTGCGCTCGTCCTTGCACATGACGGGCATGATGTGCGTGTTGCTGGCGCCCAGATCGAAGCCGATCTTGGTGAGGCCCGCGCGCATGTAGTCAGCCTTCTGGTGAAGCTCGGCGACCAGCGACGCGCCGTCCTTCTCGAGCATGTCGAGGATGGTGGACGCCGCCGCGACGACGGGGACGGGAAGGGAGGCCGAGAAGAGGAAGCTGCGCGCGCTGTTCTTCACGAGGTCGACGACCTCTTGCGACGCGACGAGGATGCCGCCGATGCCGCCAAACGTCTTGGAGAAGGTGGAGACGACGATCGGGACCTGGCCTTCGATGTTCATGGCCTCGAGGATGCCGCGCCCGTTCTTGCCCTGCGTGCCGGTGCCGTGCGCGTCATCGACGAGCAGGACCGCGTCGTAGCGGTCGCAGATTTCGATGAACTCTTTGAGGTTGGCCGTGTCTCCGTCGAGCGAGTACACGCCTTCAAGGAGGACGAGCGCGTTCTTGCGCTCACGGGTCTTCAGGATGCGCTCGAGGCTCTTCGCCGAGTTGTGGTTGAAGAAGCGGATCTCGGGCTGACGTCCGGGAACTCCGGCGGCGAGGAACGCGCCATCCAGGATGCACGCGTGGCTGAACGCATCCAGCACGAGGGTGGTGTCCTTGTCCGCGAGCGCCGCGATGGTGCCCAGCATGGCCTGGTAGCCCGTCGTGAACATGAGGCAGGCGGGAAAACGGAACCACGCGGCGAGCCGCTTCTCGAGCTCGACGTGCTCCGACGTGGTGGCCTGCGGCCGCGAGCTGGAGAGGCCGCACGCGTACTTGTCGACGGCGGCCTTTGCGGCCTCCTTCACCTTCGGGTGATTGGTGAGACCGAGGTAGTCGTTCGAGCTGAAGTTGATGATCTCCTTGCCGGCGATGCTCGTGTGCAATCCGCCGCGCTCGAACTCGCGAAAGTATGGATAGACCTGCTTCTCGCGCGCGAGGCGGACGCGCGCGAGCTCCGTGTGCGCCTTCTCGTCCACCCAGCTTCGCTTCGTTGCCATATCGCGCTTCTCGCCAGCATTCATGAGGAGCCGGGTTTATTAGCGCCTGCGCGCGTCACCTCCAACGAGAATGTGCGCGAATCGTCGAGAAATAGCGTGGTTTTTTTGCGACAGTGATGCTGTTTCGACCCGGTCCGCCTGCATCGGCCCCCACGCTCAGCAAATGGTCCGACCACTTCCACGCGGCTCGCTGTCGATTGTCGGGAACGAAACCGGGCCTTGCGACTCGATTGGAGGGCATGGGCTATCTTGCGAGCGTGACCAACACCACGGTCGAGACCAGCGACGAAGAGATCGTGGCGCGTGTGGTCAGCGGTGACACGGCGTTGTTCGAGCTGCTCATGCGTCGCAACAACCGCCGCGTATTCCGTGCGGTCCGCGCGATCCTGCGCTCCGACGACGAGGCAGAGGACGCGATGCAGGAGGCCTATGTCTCCGCGTTCTCGCACCTGGGTGAGTTCGGCGGGCGCTCGAAGTTCTCGACATGGCTCGTGCGCATCGCCGTTCACGAGGCCCTTGGACGGCTGCGACGCGGGAAGCGGATCACGTCCCTGGATGACGCCGAGCTGGAGGAGCCGATGGCCACGACGAGGAGCCCCGAGGGAGCGGCGAGCGACGGCGAGCTGCGCGTCCTCCTGGAGGCCGCGATCGATGCACTTCCGATCGGATTCCGCGCGGTCTTCGTGCTCCGCGCCGTGGAAGACATGGGGGTAGAGGAGACGGCGCTCGCGCTCGCGATCCCGGAGGAGACCGTGCGTACGCGCCTGCACCGCGCGCGCGGCCTGTTGCGTGACAGCCTTGCGAAGACGATCGAGAGCGTCGCGCCGCAGGCGTTCGAATTTCATCTGTTGCGCTGTGATCGCGTGGCAGCCCGTGTTCTGGCGCGCATCCGCCGCGCCTGACTTCCGACGAACAACCGAAGAGGAGAGACCAGATGCGAATCGTTGCGATCGTGTGCCTTGCGTCCGTGGTGGTGGCTTGTGGCGGTGGCGGTGATGGAGCGAGCCCACCTCCAGCGACCCCAACCCCCGCACCTGCATCAACGGCGGTAGCGGAACCGCAGACGTTCCCCGAGCAGGTGGCCGCGGGGCAGAAGCTCTACGGCGACAAATGCGCGAGCTGCCACGGCGCGGGCGGCGAGGGGACCCGGGCCCCGCGCGTGGTGGGGCTCGACAAGGGCGCGCTGCCGCTCGACCCACCGGCGTCATCGAAGTACCGAAAGAACCAGTTCCACACGGCCGCGGACGTCGCCGAGTTCGCCGTGAAGGCGATGCCTCCCATGGCGCCGGGCTCACTCAAGGAGTCCGAGTACTGGTCCATCCTCGCGTTCGACCTCCACGCAAACGGCGTGGACCTGCCGCACAAGCTAGACGGCAGCAACGCGAAGGAAGTCGTCCTCCACAAGTAGACAGGATCGTGCGGACCGCGGCGCCGTTCTAGCTAGAACAGCTTTTTGCGCTTGGAAGAGGACAGGATGCCGAGCTGCTCGCGGTACTTCGCGACGGTTCGGCGGGCGATCTGGATGCCATTGTCCTTCTGCAGCATCTCGACGATGGCCTGATCGGAGAGCGGGTTCGACTTGTCCTCAGCCGCGATGATCTTGTCGATCGCGTCCTTCACGCTGCGCGATCCGATGTCCTCCTCGGACACGCGGCGGATCGGCGGGTTGAAGAAGAACTTCAGCTCGAACAGGCCTTGCGGAGTGTGGACGTACTTGTTCGTGGTCACGCGGCTGATCGTCGACTCGTGCATGCCGACGGTCTCGGCGACGTCGCGAAGGACGAGCGGCTTCAGGAAGGAGACGCCCTTCTCGAAGAACTCGCGCTGCTTCTCGACGATGCACTCCGTGACGCGGATGATGGTCTTGCGGCGCTGCTCGATCGCGCGGATGAGCCACTGCGCATTGCGCAGCTTCTCGCCGATGAACTCCTTGGCGTTGGGATCCTTGAGGAGCTGCTTCGTGAGCGACTCGTTGATGTAGAGCCGCTGCACGCCGCGATCGTTGTCGGTGACGATCCACTTGTCCGCCTCGCGGATGACGTAGACGTCCGGCGTGATGGCGATGCTCTTCTCGTCCTGCTCGGTGAAGTTGCGGGCGGGGCGGCTCTCCAGCTTCTGGATCTCCTTCACCGCCTCGTAGACCTCTTCGACCGGGACCTTCAGGTCCTTCGCGATCGCCTGGTAGTTGTGCTTCTCCAGGTTGTGCATGTGCTTCTCGATGACGGAGAGCTCCAGGTCGTCGAAGCCGAAGGCCTCTGCCTGCACGCGCAGACACTCGCCCAGGTCGCGCGAGCATACGCCGATGGGATCCCACTCCTGCATGATGCGCAGCACGTCCGGCGCGTCCTCCGGATCGAGCCCGGACTCCGCGGCAAGCTCCTCGATCGTGATGTCCGGCGTCTTCTCGCCGCCTTCGCGCTCGGTGCCCTTGAGGTCCAAAAAACCGTTGTCGTCCAGGTTGCCAAGTACGAGCTCGGCGAAGCGGCGCTCGGACTCCGTGAAGTCGCTCATCTGCAGCTGCCAGCGGAGGTGCTCCGAGAGGGACGTGGCCTTGGACAGGCTCTGCTCGATCGGCGGCAGCTCTTCGAACCCGCCACGACTTGCCTGAAGTGGCTGCTGCAGGGTGCGGTTCTCCAGGAACTGCTCCCAGTCGATCTCGCGGACGTTCTTCTCGTCCGTCTTCTGCTGATCGCCGCTGGCGGTCCGCATCCGATCTTCCATGCGGTCGACGCGCTCTTCTTGCGCCGCGGGGGCTTCGCGCTCGGCCGCGTTGTGCTTGCCGCGCGGATCGATGTCGTCGTCGGCGAGCACCGGGTTGGCGTCGAGCTCCTTGCGGATTTCGTCGATCAGCTCGAGACGCGAGAGCTGGAGCAGGCGGATGGCCTGCTGAAGCTGGGGCGTCATGACCAGCTGCTGACTCAGCTTGAGTTGCTGTTTGATCTCCATCTCTAGGGCGGCCTCCGCTCGATGAAGTCCCAGAATACCACCGTTTTTCGGCTCTTCACGCGAAAGTACATTTCTTGCTTGGTCCCTTATGTGGGTGCGGCCGCCGGCGGCGGCGGGGGAGGCAGGCTGCGCCCCCAGTTTCCCAGGTATCTACCCTTCACGAGCTCGTGCTCGCGGAACTCCGACGGTGTCGCAGAGACGGCGATCTGACCATCCAGGAGCAGCACAGCGCGCGTGCAGATGGCGAGGGCCTCGGCCACGTGGTGGTCGGCGAGGAGCACGGTGACGCCCTCCTTCGCCAGCGCGGCCAGCAGTCTGCCGACGCGCTCGGCGCCCTCGGGATCGACTCCCGCGAACGGCTCGTCGCAGACGATGACCTTCGGCGGGCGCGTGATGGCGCGTGCCAGCTCCAGGCGACGCCGCTCGCCACCCGACAGAGCGCCCGCCCGCACCTCCAGGCGCTCGGCGAGTCCCACGCGCTCCGCAGCGTCGGTGAGCTCGCTCCCGCTCTTCGGCGAGCCCGTCACGCGTGCGAACGCATCCAGGTTCTCGCGCACCGTGAGGTCGAACAACACGCTGGGCGATTGGGGCATGTAAGACAGACCGCGCAGCGCGCGCCGGTAGAGCGGCTCGCGCGTGACGTCCACGGTCCCGAGGAGCACCTTGCCTGCGGCCAGCGGTGTCTCGCCCGCGAGCGCGCGAAAGAGCGTGGATTTGCCTGCGCCGGACGGCCCGAGCACACCCACCACTTCACCCTCGTCGCACGAGAGATCGATCTGGCGGAGGATCTGGCGCGCGCCGCCGGTGACGGTGACGCCCTCGCACGCGATCGCGGGCGTCTTCCGCTCGCTCTCCGAGATGCGCGCCTCGGGCATGGCTACTTCGGGACCGGGACCGAGCCCTTGACCTGCTGTGCCGTGACCTTCGCCGTGGAGAGATCGATCGTGGCGCGGTCCGCCTGGATGAAGCCCTGGCCGCGCGACAGCTTCACGCCACCGCGGAGCTCCAGGATCTGCTTGCTCAGATTGAGCTCCACCTCTGGCGCCTCCGCGTGCACACCGCGGATGTCCGCTGCCACGCCGCCAGAGCCCTTGATCCACGTGACGTGCGGCGTGGTGTCGAACTTGAGGTCGACGCGCGGGCACTTCACGGAGAGGTCGCCCTTCTGGAGCTGCACGTTGCCCGTGAGGATGGCGGTCTTCGCGCCCACGTCCACCTCGAGGGTGTCGGCCTGCACGCTCACGTTGCCGGGGCCCACCTCGAGCAGCGGGTCGGCGTGAGCGGCGCCATCCATGGTGGCCGCCGCGAGCAACGAAAGCAGCCCGGACATGAGGAGGGAGACTCGACGACGCATCGTGGAGTCGAGCATATCACGCGCGATCGGCCGGCGACACCAGCGCCGCGCCGAAGGCCTTCACCTCGGAAGCAACGGTGGGCTCGCCTTCTTCCTCGGGGGCCAGGGCGCCTACCGCGAGCTGCTCGATGAGCAAGGCCACGGCCGATCGCGCGAGCGCGGGGAGATCCTTCGCGTCGCCGGCGTCGCGAGCCGAGAAGCCACGGACGACCGCGCGTGATGCGGGCAACAGGTCCGCCTCCGACAGGAGCGGCGCCGTCGCAGGTCCCCCGGTGCGTGTCTCCTTCACCGTCATGCGCGAGAGCACGCGCGCGAGCGCTGGGGCCAGCTCCGCAAGCGCGCGATCCACGCGGTATTTCCCGATCTGCGGGTCCTTCTCCTCGGCCTCGGCGCGGTCCCGATCCTTGCCCAGGGACAGCGCTGCGAGCTGCGCCTGCCAGCGATCGAAGTCACGGCGGACCGCGCCCGCGAGCATCTGCGTCTGCGTGTCCGCGTCGTGATCGAGCTCCGCGGAGCAAAGGCGCATGGCAGCGGCGCGCTCCTGCTTGCGGGTCATGCGTGCACGCGCGGCCTCATCCTGTGCACGCGCCGTATCACCAAGGCTCAAGACCACGAGCGCCGCGCGCCTTCGCAGGCCGCGCTCCTTCAGCTCGTCGCTGCGCTGGATGATCTGTTGATCCAGGAGCAGCTCCACGTCCGCCCAGCCAGACTCCAGCGGCACCGGCTCACCCTTGGTCTTGGCCTCGAGCGCGCGGCGCGCAGAGAACGCGCGCGGCTCCGCCCACGACGTGAGCCCCACGTCCGTGAGCGACTCGGTGACCAGGCTCATCACCTTTGCCAGGTCGTCGGGCTTCAAGCGGTCGGCCTTGTTGACGAGGAGCTGCACGGGCAGGCCGCGCGCCTTCGCCTCCTCGAGGATCTTTCGCTCGCTCTGCTTCATGGCCTGCGATGCGTCGAGCAGCCAGAGCGCGAGATCCGCCTCCTCGAAAGCGCGCCGCGCCGCGTCCGCGTGCGCCTTGTCCGGGGCGTTGAAGCCGGGTGTGTCCAGGATTTCCACGCGCAGGAGCGAGGGGATGGAGACCAGGAGCTCGACGCGCGTGACCGTGGTTGCGTCCACGGATTTCAGCGCTTCCCGCAGATCGGACAGGCCCAGGAGTCGCTCGGGTTCGGGCGGGTGGAAGAAGATCTTCGCGATGGGATCGCGCGCGTAGCGAAGGTGGTGGAGCGTGGCGGTGGTGGGCAACACGCCGGTGGGCGCGATGTCTGCGCCGAGCAAGACGTTGATGAACGTGCTCTTGCCAGCGTTGAACTCTCCCACGACCGCGACGCGAACGGGCCGTGCGCGATCGGCCGCGAGCTCGGCGATGCGCGCGGACGCACCCACGTCGTGGAGCTTGCGCGCGAGCTCGTCGAGGCGCGTGAAGACCGCGTCCCAGTCGGCGATGGGCGCGGCGAACCATGCCCCGAGCGCGTCTGCGCGAAGCGCGTCGGCCCAGGGAAGGAGCCGCGCCTGCGTGATCGCCTCGAGACAGTCCAGCTTTGCGCGGGGCCCCTTCTCGTCGGCTGCGCCGAGGAGCATGTGTGCCTCTGCGATCGCCTTGGTCGTTCGGCCCTCCATCTGACCGAGTGAGAGGGCAAGCGCCCCGAGATCGCGATCCTCGATCGCGGCGTCGAACAGCGGCTCCACGGCGGAGCGATCTCCGGCGCGCACCGCCTCGCCCAGCGCCTGGCGCGCGAGATCACGCTTACCCTCTGCGCGCGCGAACGCTGCACGGAAGCGCGCTGTGTCGACCTCGCCCTGGGCGGTCACCACCGTACGCACGCGCTCGCGCAGCGCTTCGTCCGTGGGGATCCAGGCGAGCGCGGACGACAGCGCGCCGCTCGCGCCCTGGGCGTCCAGCAGGTACGCGCGGATGAGTGAAGCGAACGCCGACGGATCGCGCATCATCGCGAACGCCTGACCGCGGCAGAGCGCAAGGCGCCCGTTCGTCGGGTCGTCCGGGATGGGCTGGAGGTGGCTCATCGCCCGCGTTGGATCTTGTTGCAGAATACATGCTTCCGCGTTCCGTACCGCGACCTCGGGGCTCTTGGGAGAGGCTAGCCGCTCCAGCCAGAGCGCCGCGCGCGCGCCGTCCTTCTCGCGCAGGTCCAGATCGCACAGGCCGAGCAGCGCCATCTTGCGCGCCTGGCTCCCGCCCTCCGCGATCGCCAGCGCTCGCATGAACGCGTCCTTCGATTCCGCGAGCTCACCGAGCGCCATGCGCGCTTCACCGAGGCGAGCCCACACGTCCGCGCGCGACGGCGCCCGGCGGCCCAGCTCCTCGAGCGTCATCAGCAGCTCGGCGTCCAGGCCGCCCGCCTCGCAGGCGTCGGCAAGGAGCGCCAGGCCGATCGGAGACCCCGGCAGGCGCTCGAGGATTCCCCGCGCCGCCGTCCGTGCGCGCATGGGGTCGCCCGCGGTGAGCGCGTCCTGTCCCTCGCGGAGCAGTCCATCCGCGCCGGCGAGCGCGAGCTCGACGCGGCCGAACCACATGCTAATGGTGTCCA